>NZ_SJPI01000002.1:0-300000 GCF_007859865.1 Rubripirellula amarantea
ATCAAACGTGTAGGAACCATCGCCATTGACCACTGCCGTGCCTTCGCTGGTCCCGGTAATCAACGCGTAGGTGTGCGTGTCGTTGGTATCGACGTCAGTTTCCGTCAGTTGCCCGTTAACGGTCGCGCCATCTTCGGTAGCCGAGTTCGTACCAGCCTGAGCAACCGGCGCATCATTCGTGCCGGTGACCGTGATCGTCACGGTTGCTTCGTCGTTCAGATTGCCAACACCGTCGTCGGTGACACGATAGACAAACGTCACGTCGCGAGTTTCACCAACGGCCAAGTCTTGGAAATCTGCACCGGGGTCAAACGTGTAGGAACCATTGGAGTTGACAACCGCAGTTCCCTCACTAGTTCCGCTCACCAAAGTAAACGTATGCGTATCACCAGGATCGTTGTCCGTGACGACGAGTGTTCCCGATATTTGGCTTCCGTCCTCGGTAGCATTGTCCGTTCCATCGCTGGCCACGGGAGCGTCATTGATCGCATTGACCGTTACGTCGAACGATACATCGGTGTATTGCCCACGAGCGTCGGTTGCTCGGACGGTGATCTCAACATTGCCAGATTGGTTTGCGGCGTAGTCCAGCGTCAGTGTGCCAGCAGCGTTGTCGATTGTCGCCGAGTCCAAGAATGCGGGACCCGCGTAGCCGACCAAACTGTATGTCAATTCGTTGTCCGCATGTTCTAAGTCGCTGAACGCCGCATCTAGGTCGATGACCGTGTCGGGTGCATCTTCGTCTACGGTGACATCTGAAATGGTGCCGGTTGGATTGGAGTTCAGGAATAGGTCAACAGAGCCCGATGGGTTGTTGTACTCATCATGAACCGTGAAGCCGACGCCATCATTGATAAGCGTGATGGTGTCCCACGTTCCACTCAATCCACCCGATGTGAAGATGTCGTTCAGATAGCCGCCGACGGACATTCCAGACACATCGAGTTGCAGATCACTATCCGCACTGATCGTCAGGTTGCCGCCTACGGAAATCGTTTCGTACACGCTCGTCGAACTAGCTGCCAATTGGACAAGACCGTTGTTCTGGATGGTCAAGTCATTGGTAACGGTTCCCGATCCAATCAGGGTCGCGTTATCCACAACCACATCACCGGTGGTGGTAATGGTTTGTCCGTTCATGTCGAGCGAACCGGCGATGACGTTGAGGTCTTGGTTCGTTCCGTCTAGCACCAATGCATCAGCAAGAATCACGGTGCCCGACGCCTTGTCGATCGTGATATCACCACCTGCCAAGTCATCGCCCGATATTGTTTGATCCCCGGTTCCCACCAAAGTCAAAGTGGCGTCTCCACCCACAGTGGTGTCCGTCGAGGTGACATTACCGGCGACGCGTAATTCGCCGTTGTTGATCGCGATCACGCTGGTGATGGTTAGGTTTCCGTCAACGTTCAATACGCCAACAATGTTTTTGTTGTAGTTCGAATCAAAAACAACGTCGCCAAAGTTGATTCCGCTGGCGTTGATCGTTCCCGAGTTGTTGCCAAAGGTAATGGTGTGTGTGACATCAGCAACATTGCCTGCGGTGTGAGTGAGCGCTCCGGCGATGATCAAGTCCGTGCCGAAGGTGAGGGTACCGCTCGCCTTGTTGATCGTTAGGTGCTCAACCTTCGCGCCAGCGGCCCCCGCCGAGATGGATTGATTGCCAGTGCCATTGGCCACAATCATTGTGGCTCCGCTGTAGAGCGTGTCAGTGAAGGTCATGTTTCCAGCCACCGTGATCTGGCCACCATTGAGCGAACCGGCGCTCAATAGAGTGAAGTCTCCGTCAACGTCGAGCGTGCCGACGATGTTGCGAGTTCCTGACACGGTGCTGTTAAGAATTACATTGTCGAAGGTGGCGGTTCCCGCCGTGATGGTGGTGTTGTGCCCTTGAAACTCGACTGTGTTGCCGCCCGCGTCAAAACCACCGGACGTGTGCGTGAAGTTGCCGCCCAGTTCAATGTCGTTAAGCAACTCAACGGTACCGGATGCCTTGTTGATTGCCAGGTTGCCAAGTTCGCCTGTTCCACCACCGGTGGATATCTGTTGGTCAGTGGTCCCATCGAGCGTCAGCAAGCTGGTGCCGGAAATCGCAGCATCAGTTGTGACAACATTGCCCGATGCGAAAATCCCTGCTCCGTTGATTGTCGCGGCATTGGTGTAAGTAAGGTCGCCGTCGACGTCCAATCCACCCGTGATGGTGATCGTGCCCGATGCGTTGTCGAATCGGAAATCGTCGAACGTCAATCCACTTGCGTCGATCGCTTGGTTGCCAGTACCGCTGATGATCACTTCGTGGCCAGCAAAGTCGACACTGCCCGACGAATGAGTAAGGTCACCCGATACACTTAGATCGCTAGCTAAAGTGATAGTGCTGTCGGACGCAAAGTCGACCGAACCGATGGTTCGCGCGACGTCGATCGTTTGCGCGTCGGTCGAATCGAATGTCCACGTGCCGCTGAAGTTGTTGGCACCGCCGGTGTGGGTGTAGTTACCGCCGAAGAACAGATCACCACCACCACTGCGAAGATCGGTTACGGTGAAGTCGCCGTCAACATCAAGTGTCGCGCCGAACGCATTCCACGTGGTGCCTTGGAAGTTCATGTTACCGGTCACGTTCAGATCGCGTGCCTGCGTAATCGTATTGGTGTAGTCCGCGGTGACAGTGATCTGGGCGATCGCACCGACGAATGATGCGTCAACGGTCGATGCCTTGGTGCTGGTAATGTCAAACACGACAATGTCGTCGGCTTCGGGTACCAAGTCATGGTCCCAGTTATCAGCGTCAGACCAATCATTCGATGCGCCGCCGCCGTCCCAAGTGAAGGTCGTTTGACCCGGATTGACCGTGATTGCGACGGTTGTTGAATCGGTCAGGCTGCCGTCGTCAACCAATACGGCCAACGTCGCACTGCCGTTGTATCCGGCTTGCGAGCTATACGTCAGTCCGTTCAACGCGGCATCGATGTCCGCCACGCTACCGCTGAACTGCAATGTTCCATCGGTCCCGTCTGCGTCGATCATGACGAGGTTGGTCGTTTGAGCTAATACAAGCGATGCGTGATTGGCCGTTAGGGTAACCGTCAGGGTATCGCCATCGACATCCGTGGTATCGATCAGTCCAGCTCCGCCGCTGTTAAAGATCAATGAACCGCTTTCGATGACCGTAGCGGTCGTCGGGCTGGTGACCTCAGGTGCATCGTTGACATCGGTAACGGTGATGTACATCGTCTCGGGGGTTGTGCCGAAAGCGCTCGAGCCACCACCGACGCTGGTGTTGACTTTCGTGCCAGCCGTTCCCGTTGTTTGGTCCCAAGCGCGAACGCTTAGGTGTGCCGTCGTTCCGGTTTCGCCGTTGGGTTGAAAGCGAAGCATGTCCGTATCGCGAAGCAGCAGTGCCGACGAGTTCGTGACCGTACCAACGTCCAACCAGCTCGTTCCGCCGTTAAGCGAGTATTGCCACGTGCCGTTACCTGCCTGAGCCGATCGAATCGCGATGCCTTCGACGGCACCATCATCTACATCCGTGATCCGGTTACCACCTGCACTGGCGATCAAGTCAGCGACCGTTTCACCCGCGTTGTTCAGATCATCTTCGGTGATCGTTGTGAATTCTGTATCGCCAGCCGTGTTATAGAAAGGTGCATCGTTGACATCCGTGATCGTGATCTGCGCTGAAGCGGTTTGCGATGAGTATGCCGTCACGCCGCCGTTGGTCGACGTATCGCCGTGGCTGGTCGATCCGTTCGTCGAAGCTGTTCCGCTGCTTTGATCCCACGCTCGGTAGCTGAACGTCGCCGTTTCACCATTTTCGGTATCCGGTGCAAATCGAATCTGAGTCGTGGAGCTAAGCAACAATGCGTTGGACGCCGACACGGCGCCGAACGATGTCCACGTTGACCCATCAGTCGAGTATTGCCACGTTCCGTTGCCGGTCAATGATGTGATCGCAAGCCCACTCTGCGACGAGAAATCAACATCGTTCAAGGAACTCGACGCCAAGATGTCTGCCGCAGTACTGCTGGACGAATTGGTGTCTTCGTTGGTTCCCGCAAAATTGAATACTGAACCATCGTTGATCGTCGGTGCATCGTTGACGCTAGTGACAACGATCGATGCGGTCTCGGTTGCAGAACTGAACGCAGTCGTACCACCGTTGCTCGATGCATCGACCTTGCTACCCGCTGTTCCGCTAGTTCCGTCCCAAGCACGGAAGGTGAAATCCTTCGTGGTGCCGTTTTCACCGTTAGGCTCGAATCGAATCAAATCAGTTGAACGCAATAGCAGTGCTGACGAATCGGATACCGTGCCGACGTTCGACCAGTTAGTTCCGCCGTCGGTCGAGTATTGCCAGACTCCCGGTCCATTGTTTCGAGTCGTAATCGCGATGCCGTCAACCGATCCAGAATCCACGTCCGAGATCGGTGTGCCGCCGTCGCTTGCTAAAAGTTGTGCCACGGTTTGGCCGCCATTGTTGACGTCGTCTTCCGTGATCGTCGGCAGGGTCAGATCTCCCGAATTGTCCAAAACGGGCGCATCGTTGACCGCAGTCACATTACCGGTAACGACGCCGTTCGAGATTGACCCGGTGGAAGTCACCGCAGCAAGGTCACCACCCGCCCGTCCGTCGCTGTCCTGAATCAACCACGTCGAAACGGTCGTCGCGCTGCCATCGGTCGTGTTCACCTGGATGAGTTTTCCAGCGCTGTCGGTACCATAGAGATTGCCGTCGGCACCGACTGTCAAACCCGTGCTCGCATCGCGGAAATCATCGAAGGAATTGGGGTTGTTCGATGTTGTGACGTAGTCGTACGCGTAAGTCGTGCGGATGATCTCGGTGTACGTATCGGTATTGAGGTTGTACGAGAAAAGCAACGACGTACGAAGGCTGTTGCCCGTGTCATTGTGGTCGGCGCGACCGTACAAAATGCCGGTCGCCTGATCGATGGCGATGTCGTCGTTGTTGTTCCATTCGAACGCGTCGCCGGTCAAGTCAGCGACCTTCACCACATCGCTGATGGTCGTGGGGTCCGAAAAATCAACACGGTAAAGTGCATCATCAATGACGCTGCCAGCGGGTCTCGCCGTTGGTACCAAGTACAGCGAACCGTTGTAGAAGGCGGCCGTTTGGTGGGTGTATGCCGACGGAACGGGCGCCGACCAACCGTCGCCGGTACTTTCGATGTTGCCGACCAAGGCAAGCGAACTGGTCGGTTCACCCCGCTGCCAAGCATAGATTCCACCATCGCTGGTGATAAAGTACGCCATGTCGGACGCCACGTCGTAGGCCATCGCGGTGGAATTGATCGAAAGATCACCGATCAGTGTCTTTTCGCCCGTATCCAAATCAACCGAGAACAACTGGCTGCCAAAGTCGGCTGCTGATTCGATGGACAACGATTGACCAGCCAATCCGCTGGCGGTAGGGCGGTCACTGACGCTGTATTCAAAAGCGATCGGCCCGTTGTAGTCCAGGGCCGGCGTGAACGTCAGCGTGCCGTTAGCTTCTAAACGTACCGAACCATTGGCAACCGAAACACTGTTCCCTACCGAAATCGCTTGGCCGTCGACATGCGTGATTGTGAGCGTATCACCTTCGCTGTCCGTGTCGTTGCTCAAGACGTCAAAGTTGACGGACCCGTCTTCGGCGACAGTGAAGGCACTGGTGTCATCCACGGCAAGGACCGCATCGTTCACCGCTGTGACCGTTAGGTTAAAGGTGCCTGTATCGTTAAGCGATCCGTCACTAACAGTGAAGTTGAACGAATCGCTGGTCGTATTGCTGCCATCGTGGAAGTAGATCACCTGACCAGCATCAAGTTGAGCCTGGGTAAAGGTGGTGATCGGAGTCGACTTGGCGGTGCTTAGCGCCAAGAAGCCGTTAGCCAGACCACTGTCAACGGTGTAGACCAGTGATGAATTGTCGTTGTCGGAGTCCGATGACGAAAGGTTGTCCGAGGACAGGACAATGCCACCACCTTCCGAGACGGTTTGGCCAGTCAATACGTCGATGGTTGGCGCGTCGTTCTCGGATGTGATGTTGACGACGGTGTATCCGTTTGCGAATTGCTCACCACCGGTGCCCTGCTGGGTACCGAAGTTGTCGTCGGCGAATGTCCAATTTAATTGAACGCTGCTGCTTGGGTCATTGCTAGTGTTTGCATAGGCGATCGACTGCAAGACCTCGTTCAGGATCGCTTGATTCACCGAACTGTTGAATCGCAGCGTCAGCGTGCCAGCGGAATTGACGTCCACGGTGCCGATCGTTTGTGAACTCAACACCAACGCGCCGCTTTGCGTCAATGGATCAAGGTTTCCAGTGGCCGAGAACACATCATTGCCGCTTGCGCCACCGTTTCGGACGATGGTTAACGTCGTATTGTCGTAGTTATCCAGCCCGGCTTCTATTTCGGCGTCAAATAACGTGACGTCGGTATCGAGAACCACCGCCGATCCGCCCTCGGTGAATCCGACCGTACCTAAAAGCCCGTCGATTTGCTTGACCGAAACGTTGTCGACCTTTCCGTCGACCGACGTGGTGCCATCGGATACGCCCGCGGTATCGGAAGTATCGGTAAACGTCAGTGTCGATGCTGATGAGTCCGCGGTGAATGTGTATTCGTAGCGGACAAAGCTGTTGCCATCGACATCAGTGACGATCTGAGACGTGGTCAACAAATTGCTGCTGCCATCAACGGTGACTTGCAGCGATTGTGTCTTTGTCGTTGAGCCATCACGATAATCAAAGGTCAAACGGTAAGTTTGTCCGGCTTCGGTCGCGATCGTTTGCGAAGCGGTATGCGGACCAGCGACATCGCCGCCGCCGAAGTTCAGTTCGCCTGGGCCTAGATTGATCGTGGCCCCCGTGGTTGTCCAACCCGTCAAGTTCGTATCAAACGTACCGTTGGTAATCAGTTCGGGGCCAACAAACTCGGGCGCATCATTAACATCAGCGATCGTCACCACCGATGCGACGCTGGTGGTCGTGTCGTTGACGCCATCGATGTCCGACTCGGTGACGGACTGCAGAGTCACGGTACGCGTTGTTCCGGTCGGTGCATCGCTCAGATTGTCATAGGCGACCGCGTTAATCAAAGTCTCTGCGTTGGCTGCACTGATTCCGCCGGACTTGGTAATGGTTACCGTTGCTTGTGACCCGGTGACCGAGACAGACACCTGATAGCCGTTCGTATCCGTGACACCCGAAACGAGATCGAGCAGTCGGAACGATTCGCCGTCGATTATCAAACGCTCGTCGCTTCCGTTACCGATGTCATCGACCGTTAAGACGATGGACTGGACCACTTCACCGGCTTCAACCAGATCAATACTTGCGTCGCTGAACAATCCGACAGGCCCGCTTTCGGCCCAGGTCGGCGAATCAGCCGTCACCGAGACGACGGGAGCATCGTCGACTTCGTGGACCTTGATGACCAGCGTTTCAGTGGCCGAATCGTTGTCGCCATCGTTGACCACGAAGGTCATCGTTCGATCGGTTGTATCGGGATCGTCGCTGGTGTTTTCGAACGTGATTTCGTTGATCGCGTTCTGGTAATCCGCGAAGGTGACCGAGTTGGCGACGTTGCTGGTCAACGTCAGTGTGATCGTTCCGTTCCCAGATAGTTCGCCCGCAGGAATGCCCGCGACCGAGATACCCAGCGCGTTGATCGCCGCTTCGTTAACGTGCAGGATGTCGCCAGCCTTGCCGTTAGTCAACGAGATGGTGACTGATTCAGCGTGAATGTCGTCGTTGTCCGTGATTGCAAAGTCGGTGTCGATGATCGCGATCGGCCCACCGTCTTCGGTGAACACGGTCGTGCCTTGATTCGTCTCGATTGTGAAATCACTGACGTTCAGTTGATTGCTGGTACTAGTGAAGTTGGCGAGCACCAACGGCGAAATGTAGGCAGTGCCGTGTCGGAATAGTGTTTGGCTGGTGGAGCCACTGTCGAAACCGCCACCGAGTGTGGTGGTAAATGTCGCGCCCGTTTCGTCAATGGCGAGGGCTGAGGCTAGTGGATACTGGTAAGTGCCACCGGTGGGAGACATGTTTCGAACGGCTTCACCAGCCAAAATTGTGGGGCCAGCCCAAGGCGTTCGCAGGGTAATGATTCCCGTCGCATGGTCGATGGCATTCTGGTCCCAAAGATTGGTGATCGTGTTGCGTGTGTAGGTGTAATCCGCGTAGGTTTCACCGAGGTCGTTGGTGTACCCGTACCAAGCAAAGCTGCGATTGTTCAGAGACGAGCCTTCGTACCATCCCGTTGCATCGGACAAAACGATTTGAGTTGCACCTGCTACCAGGTCAACGGCAAGGGTCGTGTCCACGGCGCCCGCGTGACGCCCCGTGTGCATCGACGTGATTTGGTTGCCATCGATGTCATAGCTGAAGAACCCAAGGTAGTGAACTTCGCTCGGATCGTAGTTCCCACCTGCTCCGTCGCCCGAGAAAGCGGTCGCGGAGATGTCATAGGTTTGGCTAGGATCAATCGCGATCCAATTGTTCGTTGCGATGGTCCCCTTGCCGAGGATTGAATTGGATGTACTTCCGCCAAAATCACCGATGAAGGTATCAAAGCCGGTCGAGATCGTTGGAATGTCATTCACCGACGTGACCGTCAAGTCAGCGGTTTCCGTGTCGGTGCTGAACGCCGTTGTTCCACCATTAGATGAAGCGTCTGCGGTGTTCCCGGGCGATCCCGTGGTTCGATCCCACGCACGAAACGTAATCGCGTCGCTGATGGTGCCGTTGTAATCGAGGTCGGATTCAAAGTAGATGCGAGTGTTTGAGTTCGCGTTCAGTAGCAGTGCCGATGAATCACTAACGCTGCCCACGGCGGTCCAGTTGGTACCGTTGTCTTGCGAATACCACCACGTTCCGTTGGTCGTGTCGGTTCCCGTCAGTGCGATTCCTAATTGCGAAGCATCGGGGTCGGTCACGTTGTCGTTACCGCCGCCTCCCTGTAGATCAACCAGGCTGTCAATAGACGTTCCAACGGCACCGACGGGCGGCCCATCATCTTCGGCCTGAGTCGTCAGCGTTAGATTGTTGGTGTTGTCCAAGACGGGTGCGTCATTGACTGCGGTGACGTCAATATCACGTGTGCTGACATTGGAATCTTCGTCCCCGTCGTTGACGGTAAAGCTAACTGTTCGAGTTGACGTTGACGGATCATCGCTAGTGTTGGTGTAGGTGATGCTACGAAGGGCAGCTTCGTAGTTGGCCAGTGTGTCGGTTCCGGTCAATGTCAGAGTTCCGGTTCCCGAATCCCAAACGCCGGTGATATTTGCGGTGTTAGTGAACGCCAGCACATCTTCGCCGTCGGTGTAGTTGCCCGTGATTGAAATCACGGCGGATTCCAGGTTGCTGTCGTCAACGTCGGCAAAGTTGAAGCCGTTGTTGATTTGGACTGCCCCGTCATTCTCGGTGTAATCAATCGCGGCAAGAGGTGTGCTGTCAGTGCGAACTTCGACGGAATCGATATAGCCTCGGACACCCGAGTGATCGGCAGACGTATCGGTAAAGGTAAGCGTCGTTGAGGTGGAATCGGCAACGAAGCTGTACGTGTAGAGCTGTAACGCATCTTCAGCGACGCCACTGGTGATCGCTTCGGCCAGCAACGATGCCGCGCCGTTCACATCGACTTGAAGCGATTGAGACTTAGTCGCACTGCGATCGCCATACTCGAACGTCAAGAAGTACTCTTTGCCAACTTCCGTGGTGAAGGTTTGCGACAGAACGCCCGCAGCACCACCAAGTTGCCCGAATCGAGCTTCCGAACTTTGCCAATCGACGTCCCCGGTCGCGGACCAGTCACTCAGGTCGGTCGTGAACTGAGCGTTGGTGATTGCATTTTGCCCCAAGATATGAGGCGCGTCGTTAATGGCGAACTGTTGTGAAAATTCCGACGTTTCTTTCGTCGTTAAGTCGGTCGCGGTTGCAGTCACCTGCATGCCTGTCGGGATCGTCGCCGTCAACGTCGTGATGAACGTCGCGTTGCCGCTGCCGTCAGTGGTGACGTCGATCGATCCTAGATAGGTTTCGCCCTGTCCATGACCGTTGGCATATTCATCGGATAGAAAGAATTCAAGCCGATACGTTCGACTGGCCAGACTATTGAACGAACCGGATACCGCCAACTGACTTCCATCGCTGCTGGCAAAGTCGATGACCGGGAAGTTCTGCAGTGAGTTTCCGCCGGTGTCGACGTCATCGGCGTCGTTGGCTGTGTAGTAGGGGGCCGTGCCTTGAGCAACGTCTTCGCCAGTGCCCTGCAAGTCGAGGCCAACAATGCCACTGGCCGCGCTACCCTGAAGCGACAGGATCGTGCCGTTGCCGTAGATCGAGTTCTGTGTGATCTCGATGCCGTAAGCACCATTGTTCACCGTGATGCCGGCACCATAGTTGTTGGCAATGATGTTCTGACTGACCGTGATATCGTTGGTCCCACTGCGAAACGCGATGGCATCGTACTGCGTGTGCGTACCAGAAATCGGGCCCACCGCGTTTCCGACGATCGTATTGTCGCTGATGGTAACGCCAGTGGTGGAACCGGACAGAATGATCGCTTGCGTTGAGCTGCCGGTGATGTAGTTGCCGTCGATCGTACCACCCGTCGAACCACCCATCGCGATGGCGTCACCATTGATGTGGTTGTATCCGCTGTTGATGAACTGGTTGCCGGTGATCGTCCAACCGTCGGAACCATTGCCGGCGTAGAAGCCTGTGGAGGTCGAGTAGGCCAGGATGTTGTTCGACAAGACGCCATTGTCGGCACCGTTGGTATGAACGTGCATTTGCGAGTTCAACGCCGCACCCGGATCGGCGATTCCTGTTGGGCTCACGCCGAAGACATTGGAGTCGATTAGAGTGTTCTGGTAACCGTCGTCAATGAAGATGGCATTGGCGGACGAGAATCCATACATCGAGAAACCCTGGATCGTCACGTCGTCCGAATAGACAACCAGTCCAGAGAAACCAGACGCACCGACAATCGCGATTTCTGGACGTTCGACGTCACTGATGGCCTGATCATTCACCCCAACTTCGCTAACGGCTCCCAAAGTGCCGGGATTCACGTTCCCGCCAAACGTGGTTTGAGACGTTCCATCCAGAATCACGGATTCGGTGATGGTCGGCAGAGCTGCGGTGAGCGAAATTTGCCAGTACGCATCCACGCCATCCGTTCCGGTATATCCGGCGTCGGTGTTGAGAATCGCGAAGTTGATTGTGTCTTGGCCGAGAGTGTTGTTGGCCGCGGTGATTGCTTCCCGAAGCGAAACAAAGCCATCGCTCCCGCCGCCCACCGCGTACAGTTCTTCGATCGTGTAGCTGGCACCCAAGCCGGTGTCGTCGACATCCGATGTCGTCGTGACGGTCAGTGTTGAACCTTGCACATCGGCAACGGTGATCGTGAATGCTTGAGCATCGGTGTGGATACCATCGCTGACCTGAATGGTGACGGTGTAGACGTTGTCGGTGTCGCCGTCATCGGGGTTCTCGTAGTCCGGAGGGCTGACAAAGGTCAAGTTGCCGCTGCTGTCGATTGCAAAGTCGTTCTGGTCGGCACCGCCGATGATCGAATACGTCATCGTATCGCCAGGCATATCGCCATCGCTGACGGTGACTTGCGTGACAAACGAAATCGTTTCGTTGACGTTGACGCTCGCGGTTGCACCGCCACCGTCGCTGGTGATCGCGACGGCTTGGTCATTCACGGGATTCAGCGTGATGCTGAAAGAGCCTGTCGACGCGGTTCCTGTTCCATCGTCGACGCTGAACGAAAAGCTTTCCGCAAAGTTCTCGCTGCCGTCGTGGTCGTAGGAAAGCCGACCAGAACTAATATCGGCTTGAGTGAACGTGGTAGCGACCATTCCGTCCATCATCAATTGGCCGTAGCTGGGCGATCCCGTCACCGTGTAGATTATTTCGCTGGTGGTGTTGTCGGCATCCGTCGTTTCCAGCATTGCCTGAGAAATGGTATTGCTAGACGAGCCTTCGTCGAATGTCGCTCCATCGTTGGTCGAGACGACTTGTTCGTCATTGATGTCCGACACGTTGATTGTCACCGTATCGTCGACCGAACTGAACGCGGTCGTCCCGCCTCGAGTAGTCACGTCGACGGATGATCCGGCTGTTCCGCTGGTTTGATCCCAGGCGTAATAGTCCAGCGTCATCGTTCCGCCATTCATTCCATCAGGCGTATAACGGAACAAATCGGTTGCACGAAGCAGCAGGGCGTTTGTTGCCGAAAGCGAATTGAACGTCTGCCAAGAACTGCCTCCATTGACGCTGTATTCCAGTGTTCCGACGGATCCAGTGGAATTGTAAACAGCGATGCCTTCGACGGCACCCGAATCGACGTCCGAGACGCTCGATCCCAACAACGTCGATACCGGTGCGCCGAACGGAGCCGAATTCTCAGTCGTGCTGTAGGTGGGAGCGTACGGTGTCATGACGGGAGCGTCATTGACCGCGGTCACCGTAATGTTTGCCGAATCGGTGTCTTCGCTAAATGCCGTGTTTCCACCAAAGCTAGACGCGTCCACTTTGGATCCGGCTGTTCCCGTGGTTTGATCCCAGGCTGCAAACGAAATGATCGCGACTTCGCCGTTTTGGCCATTCGGGTTGAATCGAATGCTATCGGTTGACCTTAGCAGCAGTGAACTGTTGACTGCGACCGTACCGATGTCTGTCCAACCTGAACCGGTGTTGAATTGCCAAGTGCCATTGGTTCCGCTGGTTGAGAAAATCGCAATGCCTTCGGAATCACCGTCAGCATCGGTGATGCGGTCTCCACCATCGCTAGCAATGATCTCTGCAATGGTGTTTCCACTATTTCCAGCATCGTCTTCCGAAATCGTATCGAGCGAAAAATTCGCACTGTTATCGAGTGTCGGCGCATCGTTGTCACCGGTGACCGTCACGTATGCCGTGGCGGTTGAAGTGCCTCCGTTGCCGTCGCTGACTTGGTAAGTGAACGAGTCAGTGCCGGTTTGGCCAGGCGTCAAATGGTTGAACGCATCGTTCGGGTTGTAGTCGAACGATCCTGTGGAAGTCACCGTGACGGTTGCACCAGAGGCCAGCGTCGTCGCTGCGCCGACATTCACGCCGCTGCCTTCCACTTGGGTGACGGTCAACGTGTCGCCATCACTATCGACATCATTGGCAAGAACTCCACTCCCGGCCGCAATATTCAGGACCGTATCTTGGTCAGTGGTGTAGTATGTCCACTGAGGACCAGCCGCACCGGAACCACCGTCGACCAGCGTCCCGCCGTTGCTTCCACCGGAATCAGCCGTGATCGTTCCGCTGGTTTCATTGAACTGCCAATTTCCCAGCAGTCCGGCTTGTGGTGTTAGGTCTTGATTGATGTTTGTAAGGATTTCGGATTGGGTCCGAGCGACATCCCAGATGCGAACATCGTCGATTTGACCGTTGAAGTATTGCCCGGTCGGATTGTTCTGGCGTCCACCGATGATAAAGTTGTCCATCGGCGCGTTCGCGTCTGTGATCGCTCCGGATCCTTCATACACTTCGACCAAGACTCCGTTGACGTACGTGCTAACAACACCGTTGTCATAGCTGACTGCCAAATGAGACCACTCGTTGAGCGGGACAACGTAGCCTGTATCGTGCCATGCCCAGTTCGGGTCGGTGTTGTCAAAGGCCCAGCGCAACGTACCTGTCTCGCTGATACCGATTTCGTACTCACCTTCGCGGTTCATCACCAGCGAACCCGGACCTGCGTTGTAGGCAGCTGGATTGACCCAAGCTTCCATCGTCAGCGTCGAACCGGTGATTTCCAGTGATACGTCGTCTCCGACATTGACGTAGTCATCGACACCGTCGAATGTCAAACCCGAACGATCGTTGACCGCGATAGGATCATCGTTGACTGAAGTGACCGTGATCGCGACCGTGTCGGTGGCTTCGGCTTCGTCTGCTGCAAGCGCCGAAATCTCATCGGAGGAAAGGGCTCGCGTGTAGATGCGAGTATCGTCGATCAGACCTTCAAAGTCCCAGTTCGCGTTGGTGTCGTCGGCACCGATACGAGTCACGTCGAGTGTGCCGTGGTTAATGGACTCGTTCAAGGTATTCGACGCTACGATCGCTCCATCCAAATACAGACTTTGTTGGTTACCGGCATCGTCAAACGTGAAGGCAACATGCCGCCATCCTGTGCCTTCCAGATGAATGTTACTCACGAGTTTTCGGAATGCCGATCCGTTGTGGAACTGCGCGGTGAGCCCGTCTGTATCGTCGATTCGCAGAATAAGGTTGTTGCTAATGTTGATGATGTCGGAGCCGCTTGCGCCTAGGCTATCGAGGTTGATCCAGGCAGCCAATGTCACGTTAGCGGGCTGACCAAATCGACTCGCCACTTCAACATAGTCAGCCGTGCCGTCCAGGCTAAGGACATCGCCGCGAGTCCCATCGACGACGATCTTTGCATTGCCGCTGAGCGTTCCGTCGTACGAAGTCCCGGCGCTTTGGTCGTTTGCGTTGCTGCCTGTAAAGGTGTAATGCGCTTCGAGGTCAACGGCGAGCGCTGTGGTTACGTTCAACGTCACGGCGCCATGGAAGTTCGCATCCGGCGTGAATGTCATGCCTTCGAGTGCTGCGTTGATATCAGACTCGGTTCCGTTGATGACCATCGAACCGCTGTCTTGGCTGCCTTCGACAAAAGTTAGCCCTGTCGTTTGCGAGAGCGTCAATACACCATCGTTGACGGAAAGCGAAACTTGGAACCAATCGTCGGCCACTCCGTCATCGCCGATCGTAACCGCGTTGCCATTAGCAACATTGAACGTCAACACTTCGTCTTCAGCGACCGATTGAGGTCCTGGAACGATTTGATTGGCGTCCAGTTCGTTCGTCAAATTGATCGCGAACGTTTCGCTGTAGACGAGCGAACCGCTGTCGGTGACCCGTACGGTCAAGTCAGGCGTTGCGTCCGATTCATAGTCAAGCAGCGTGCTGTCTAGAATCGAAATCACACCCGTATTGGCGTCGATGTGGAACGCGCCGCCCGCATCATCGGTGAGTTCAAACGTGTGCGTGTCGGCCGGGTTGGGGTCGCTGACGGTGACCGTTCCCACGACGGTTCCGGTACCAGCATTTTCGGCCACCGTGTTGGTTGGCAGTACTAAATCAGTCGGCCCGTAGTTGGTCGGCTGAGGATTGATGACAAAGACTTTGTCGAACGTATTTCCGACGCTGTCGGTGGTGCGGATCGTCACGCTACGAGGCGGATCGTTTTCAGCATCAAACGCTGCACCTGCTTTGACTTTCAAGTGCCCTTCCACGATTTCAAAGTCATTCGTGTCCGCCGCGACGATTTCGTAGGTGTGCGTGTCGGCGGCGTCCGGATCGGTGGTAGTGAACTTACCAATGATGGCGCCGGTTTCGGTGCTATCGACGAGGCCTTGGGTGTAAATCCGTTGCTGGACAACGCTTCCCAATTCGCGGTCATAGGTGGTCCATGCGAAGATCAGCGAGCCGTCGGCACGTTCGGTTAGACTTGGCGAAACGTTCCAACCATCGGAGGTGTCGCTGACTCGGAACTCATCGCTGGTCGCGGTTCCCGTGGCATCGAACGTGCGGCCCCAAATGGCGGCGCTTTGGCCGTCACCGCTGCCGATCCAAGTGGCTGCGAATCCACCGGTGCTAAGCGATTGTAGTTTGACTGAGTCCTGATCTCCGGCTGTGATCTGCGAGACGAGGAATTCGCTTCCGCTGAGCGTTCCATCCGCATCTAGAAGTTGCGCGTAGACGCCGTATCGACTTCCATCCGTGCCACTGCTCTGCCATGCCACGGCGTACTTGCCGTTAGAAAGAGTGACAACCGTTGGATGAAGTTGTGAACTGTACTCGCTGGTGTTGACCAGGAATTCATCATCGGCCGGCGTGCCGTCGGCGTTGAACAGTCGTGCTTTGACGCCCCATCCGCTGCTGTCACCGGTGGAGTCGCCCCAAGCGACCAGGAACTTGCCATCGGTGCCGTAGCTCACTTCGCCGTAGTACTGAACGCCCGAGACATTCTGGTTGACCATCGTCTCGACGCCAACCTTGTTGCCGGAGGCGTCGAAGCGTTGGAGAAGTTGCTCGTAGGAGTTCGCGACGCTGTCGTACTGCGCACTCATGTAGGTGATAACGAAACTGCCGTCATCGGCCACCGCGATGTCCGGCACCTGCTGCACCGAGTGGGTGACTGTATTGACCAGTTGTTCGCTTCCGACCATCGTGCCGGAACTGTCATAGCGAGCGACCATCACACCATAGCTGTTGCCATCATTGGTGGTGGTCCAAGAGGCAACGAACCCGCCGCCCGGCAAGGCTTCCACCGCCGGGTAGAGTTCGCTGTTAACTGTTTCAACGTTAAGCACAAACTGCGCACCGACGGGGTCACCGGCTTCATCGTAAATCTGTGCAATGATTCCCGCCGAAGTTCCGCCTGTGGCCTCGAATCCGTAGTTGTGCCAGAGCGTGATGTGACCACCACCGGCAAGTGCCGTCACATGTGGGTACAGATTGCCGACTTGCGCAAACGTCTCGGTTTCCAGAATGGCGGTCTGGGCAGTTCCGTCCACATCAAAGTGTCGTCGGAAAACCTTGTCGTTGGTTTCAGTGGCCTCGGAGTAGTTGCTGGTCTTTTCCCAAGCAAATACGATCTCGCCGTTTTCTAGTTGGGCGACGCTGGGCAGCAACTGTTGGTAGTTGACTTGTTCTGTACTGACCTCGAATTCGCTGCCGACCAAATTGCCGGCGCTGTCAAAGCGGGTAGCCAGAATCCGTCCGTTCGTTCCCGAGTCATCGGATACATAGGCAACCAGGAACCCAGCGTCGTCGAGCGAAATGACTTGGTGGTGGAACTGATTACTGGTTGTGGTAACGTTCAGGAGGAACTCGTCTTTTTCAAGAGTCCCGTTGACGTTGTAGATCTTCCCCTGGACGCCGTAGCTACTGCCGTCCGAAGACTCGTAGGTCACCAGCACACTGTCGGCGTCCAGTTGAACCATTTCAGCACGATGCTGCGTGCCGCTGGTGGTTGTGTTGACCAGGAATTCTGCTCCGTTGGCCGTGCCATCGGTATTGTAGAACCGGCCCATGATCGCCGATCCCGACCCATCATCGGCGGTGTTGTCGCTTCGCCATGTCAACAGAAAGCTGCCATCCGCGAATCCAGCAACTGCGGTTTGGTATTGGTGACTTGTTTGTGTGGTCGCATGAATCTCCGCGCCGACCGCGGTACCGGTCGAATCGTATTTCTGTGCAAACACGTCGCTGAAGTCAGCATAGCCATCACTGTCTTCATCGACTTGGCTACGCCACGTGATCACAAACCCGCCATCACCGGTGGATGCGACATCCGGGTAATACTGATAATAGGTTCCGGTTGTGTTGACCGTGAAAGCGTCATCGAGTTCGTTGAAATCGGCGTCAAAGCGCTGTGCTCGGATCTCGTAGGCGTTGTCGTACCAAGTGACGACGTGAGTGCCGTCTTCCAACGTCGCGACATCAAATTCAAGATCGCTGTAGGTCAGGATTTGCCGGCTCATGATGTCGGGCTCGCCAACCGCCACGCCATCGTCATCATAATGCTGGGCCATGATGTCATAGCCCGAGTTGTAGTCGTAGTTGGTGTACAGCAGCACGTAACCACCGTCGGCTTTGGGCACGACAGAGCTGTAAATACTGCTGTAACCGGTGTAGGTCTGAAGGTCCTCAATTGGTTGGGCGATCAAGTCGTCGCCGGGCGTGACCAGTTCAATATCGGTGGGAGCCGAGTTAAAGCTGCTGCTGGCGGTTTCGTAGGTTTGGTCGCTGAAACGAAACTGTTCGACACCGGATAGCGTGTCGCTGCCATCACGCGGCGTGTTGCTGTCGGTGACCGTCCACGTCCCGTCCATGTTGTCGGTGATGGTGTAGTCTGACGCTTGGCCGGTGAACACGGCCACATCGCGACCGATCCCGCCCTCGATCACATCGTCACCGGATCCACCAGTGATAACGTCGTCCATGTGTTCAGGAAGGATCTCGATCACGTACGCATAAGACAGCACTTCGGAAGCGTCGCTCCAGGTGCCGTCCGCGTTCAGGATCAGAGCGTCTTCGTTCTGAGCACCATTAGGGTCACCGGATACGAAGTTTTCGTAACTGATTGGTGTTCCATCGTTCCATACGAAAGCGTCCTGGTGTCCCGTGTCGCTGGCACCCAACCATATCGTTGCTCCACCGGCCAACGATTGCACGTAAGCGTTTTCCGCTGCGGTGCCGATCTGCACCAAACGTCCCGATTGCCCGAGCACGCTGAACGATTCGGCAGCTTCTTTGGCGCTGTCCCAATCGGTGGTGCCAGTGACAAGCTTGTAGAACTTGCCAGTCGATTCGTTGTAAACGAGCGACGGATCCGCGGCCAACATATCGGCGACCGTCGTGTCATCGGCGTTGATCACGTCGTCGCCATCACCACCATAGATCTCGTCGTTTCCGCTTCCTGCATTGATCGTGTCGTTGACGACCGCTCCGCCGTCCGCCACTCCATCAGCGTTACCACCATAGATCGTGTTCCCGCCGCCTGTGCCGGTGATGATGCCATCATCATTTCCGTCGGTTAGGTCGTGGAAGATATCGCTCTGATCATCAACCGCGATCGTCATCGTTTCGGTGTAGCTGTTTCCAGCGGCATCGGTGACCTGCACACGGATGTCGTGCGAGGCTGCGATTTCGTAGTCCAAAATTGCGCCTGTGGCGACAGTAATCTCACCGGTGCTCGCAGCGATTGCAAATCGACCATCGGCGTCGTCGGTCAGGCTGAACGTGAAGTTGGATAAGACTTCGCTGGCGTCCCACTCAACGACATAGGCGAGGTTACCACTTTCGCTGGTATCAGCCCAGATTCCGTCTTGGGACAACCGAGCATAGTCTTCACCATCGACCTCGGACTGACTGAACTCTGGCGCGTAGAATCCGGCTGCGGCTGCCCCGAGATCTCCGCCGGTCCAAAATTGTTCGTCCGATTCGACGTTGCCATCCAGCCAGTTCCAGTCTCCGTCGTTGTTGGTATCAAACGTTCCCAGCCAAATGTCTTGTGCGGAATCCAACGCGAACTGCCGAATGAGATCATTTTCGTAAGCAGAGCGAATCGTTACCAGTTGCCCGGAAACACCGTTCACCGAATCTGCCGTCGCCGCAGCCAAAGCCGCGTTGAAGTTGGTCGGTGAATCAACAAACCGATAAAACTTATCCGTCGCCGCGTCGTACGAAAGCGTCGGGTCGTTGTTCAGGATCGTGGTGACAGCGGCAGGGATTTCGATGACGCGGATGCCCGCGATCATGCCACTGTCTTTCAGCGTTTCGTTTGTCGTCTGAAAGATAAGCTCAGTGGAGATGTCGCTGGCAGTAAATGTCATGCTGTGAGTTTCCCATCCGAGGTTGGAATAGAAATTCCATCCGGACGGTTTTTCCAGCGTGAAATCCTGCGACTGACCATCCGCGCTGACGCGAGTCGTGACATGGTCGACCACCCCATCGCCAAATCCGCCGGCATGGTCGAAGACAATTTGATATTGCTTGCCAATTTCTGTGGTCAGCGTTTGAGAAATCGAAGCGTAGGCATTGTTGAGGGAAACGACATGTCCGCCACTTGGTGGGCTCTCTGCATTATCGCCATTGAACAGCACCACGCCGGTCGTATCACCCACCGTCCAGTCGCCAAAGCTGGTTGATGCCGCATAGGAAGTGCTTCCACCCGACGGCGGTGAAGCCTCTTGAAACAATCCATCGTTGACAACATCATTGCTAACATCCGGATCGCTCGGGATGACATAACCAACCGTTGAGCCGTTGGTGGCATTTTCGCTGATGTGCAAGTCTTCGACGGGCGTGCTGGCGGTGAAGCCCGTGCCGGTGGCGTGACCGACGCTTAGGTTATTTCCGCTGACCACATCGACAACTTCACTGGCCCCGTTGAATCCATCCATTTGCCAATTGGCGACCAGGCCAGTGGGCAAACTTCCGCTATCGAACTTATTTTGGTAGTTGAGCGAGATCTCGGCTTCGCTGCGGACTTCATCCCACACTCGGACATCAAAAAGCGTTCCGCTAAACGCTTCATCCGAATAGAAATCGCCTGCGTCGTCTGGATTTTGGCCAAGCACCAGTTGCGTCGCGCTGGCATTGTGCAAGGCAACTCCCGTGCCCACTCCGCTAAGCGACTCGACGTATTCTCCGTCGATGAAGACTTGAACTGCACCCTGTGTGTTATCCCACGCGACGGCGATGTGATGTCGTTCACCATCAAGCAGTTGCGAATACATCCCTGAGGTGGAATGGGATACGTCAGCAACCGAAATTACCATTGTTCCATCGGGATTGATCGCAACACCAAACTCGGTTGCAATGCCGTTTTCCTGGTAGTCAATGATCGGGATCGATCCGCTGGGCACCGAGTCAATTTGGAACGATGCTTCCAATGTCAATTCGGTCAATCCGCCAAGGACTGGTCGACCATCGGTGATGTAGAGATAACTGTCGTTGCCACCATCGGTATTTAGTTCGATACCGCTGGAAAGATCGGAGGGCGGACTGTTGGACTCGACCAGATCATTTAATGAAACCGTGAACACTTCGTCGTAGGTATTCGCGTTGACATCTGTCACACGAACCGTCAACGAGTGCGTCGCGTTGGTTTCGTAGTCCAGCAGCGAACCGTCGGCGACGGTGATCGCGCCCGTGCTCGTATCGATTGTGAATGCACCGGCAACAGTTTGAGAGTTGATCGCGTAGGTCAGGGCATCGGTTGCATCCAGAACATCGTCGGCGTCCCATTCGACCAAGTAATTAAGATCCGAACCGCTACCGGTGACCCGGTGGTCAAACCACTCGCCTGTCGTTGCAAGGAATCGAATCCCATCTTCTGTACTGACCGCGCTGTTGGGCTGACCCGAAAACCAATTGTGGTAGGCCCCCGCGGGTGCGTAACCATCGGCTGTCCCGTTCCAAAACAGATCGGCTTCGGCGCCGTTTTCCACCCAACGCCATTCGCCTTCGACATTGGCATCCGATCCGCCTATCCAGAAATCCGAATCAAAGCTAACGGCGTAGGAGGCGAGAAACTCGTTCTCGGTCGCCGAACGAACAGTGACGAGTTGTCCGTTGACGCCGTTTAACGTGTCGCTTTCGGCACCCGTCTGGGCTGCGGCAAACTCAAACGAACCAACGATGACTTCGTAAAATTTGCCGGTTTCCTCGTTGTAGACCAAATTGGAATTGGCTGCCAGCAGCGCGGCGATCCTCGCATCACGCTCGGGATCTACGCCGTAGACATTGCCGACGATGGTGCCAGTAAGTGAGTTCTCATCAGTGGTAAACGTCAAGTTCGGCTCGCTGGAAGTGAATCCAATTTCAGAAGTATGCTTGACCGTAAGATTGTTTCCGCTGACTGATTCGGTGATCACGCCATTGCTAGAGAGATCACCAAAGTTCCACTGGGCCAGTAATCCCGATTCGTTATGCGGGATTTCACTTCGATGGTTTTGATACATCTGTGTGCTGGTGCGGGCATCGCCGAAGATCCGGGCGTTGAACAGGGTGCCGCTGAATGTCTGGTCAGTTTGGAAATTACCTTCGACGGAGTCTTGCTCTTGGCCAAACACGATCGCACCGCCGGTTGCCGTGACGTAGCTCTGCTGCAATAGCGGATCTCCGGAAAGTGCGCGGCTGTCGGCGACTTCACCGTCAAGATAAAAGACCCATTCACCGGTGCCGCCGTCCCAGGTGAACCCGATGCTATGCCTTTGGCCGTCAAGAAGGTCGCGATAATCCATCGCATCCGAATAGGCGTTCGAGTTTCCAATCCCCAGTTGTAAATCTCCGCCGGTGGTGATGTAAAACAGAACTTCGTTGCTGGATGCACCGGTCGCGTAGGACAGCAGTGGGACACCACCGCCGGCATCAGTGCTTTCGAACTGAACCTCGTAGCTCAGCGAACTAAGCCCGCCAAGAATGGAGCTGCCGTCATCAGCGAGTAGGTAGACATCGTTGCCGGAATCGGCATTGATACTCAGCCCACCACCCGTTGTGCCAGAGGTTTGAATATCACTTGGCGCAGCATCGGCGAACTCATAAGCGCCGATGTCCGTCGAGCCATCGCGAGCGACACTGCGTTGGTCGGTTGCGGGTGCACCCGTGTTACTACCCGCGTCGATTGCCGTGCTGCCTGTCAACAAAGCATGAGTCCATGTCGGACCACCGTTGTCGGCCAGCACGCCGAGCATGGGATCAAGCGGACTGCCGCTGGTTCCGACTTGGTTTCCATTGACGCCATCGACCAGGGTGGTTTGACCGCTTCCATCGCCGATCAGGTTGTTGCCCAGATCATTGACCGTGCCTCCGGAAGAAAGGTCGGCGTACCCACCGCCGCTATTGCCAGCGATGATGGTGTTGCGGATGTCGAGTGTGCCTGTGCTGGAAACGCGGACCGCTCCCATGTCTCCATGGGTGTTGCCAGTCACCGTGACGTTCTGCAGCGTCGTCGTTCCGTTAGTGACAAAAATGGCTGAGCCATGGTGAGAGGCACCGGCGCTGTTACCACTAAATGTCGTGTTGGTGATGGTCAGGTCACCAGCACCGTAAATCGCGCCTCCTGAGTTAAGATTGCTTGAGTTACCGACGAAGAGAGAATCGGAAATGGTCCCCGTCCCAGTTCCGGACTGATAGATGGCACCGCCAAAGTGATTGTTGCTCCAATTGTTCGTGAACGTGGTTCGCTCGATCGTCAAATCTCCCGAACTGCTGATGGCACCGCCCTGGGCACCGGTTGCATAGTTGGAATCAAATTCTGAATCGAGGATCGTCAGCGTGCCGGAGCTGAAAATGGCTCCGCCTTGGGCATTGTTGGCTTCGTTGTTGAACATGCGAACGGTATCGAGTGTAACATTGGCCGCCGCGTTCACATCGATACCGGAACCAACGGCATTCCCTTGACCACCTTGAATGGTCATGTCTTGAAAGGTGACGGTTCCCGAGAAGACTTCAAAGACACGTTCGTTTTGATTCGCATCAATGATCGTGTTGCCGATGCCAGCGCCGACGATCTTCATGCTGTTGCGAATATCAAAGTCACCGGCGATATCGTTTGCCCCGGCCGCGAACGTGTAGGTGCCTGCGCCCACTTCGATGGTCCAATCCGTCGAGGAGTCATTGTTGACCGCGAGGATGGCTTCCCGCAGCGAGATGAATCCGTCCGCACCACGGTTGGACAACAGCGCTGCGACATCCGTAGTCGCGCCGTCGACGGTATCGGCTGTTGTGTCGACGGTAAAGAGCAGAGGACCGGCTGCCAACTCATAAGCACCAATATCCGGGGATCCATCACGTGCAGACCCGAGTTGATCGCTCGTTTGCGACGATCCGACAGCAGCGTCGTAGGCAATGCTGGACGTGGTGAAGGTATGGACGTAGGTGCCGTTGGTCTGCGCCAACGCTGCAAGTGCCGGATCGCTGCCCAGGATGTCCGTTCCAACGGTGCCGGTGAAATTGGCGTTGTATTCGATGATGTTGTAACCGCCACTGACAATCGTGCCGTTGACATCTCGTCCCCCGTTTTGTGACGTGTTATCAGCAAAGATCGAGTTGCTGATATTCGCCGTTCCGCTTGACCGGTTCAAACCGCCGCCGGATCCGCTGGAGAGTGTTGCGTTGCTGGCGACCGTTGAATGGTCCAGGTTCAAAATTCCGCCAGATACCGAAATTCCACCGCCGTTGTACAACGACTCGTTGCCACTGAAAGTTGAATTCGTGACGGTTGTGACACCACCGCCAACATGTAATCCGCCACCAGTTGCCGCCGAGTTATTAACAATCGCAACGTTCGTCAGGTTGGTCGTTCCGTCGGATGAAATCGCACCACCCGTGTTATTTGTATTGGCGTTGTTGTCGAACACCACATTCGTTGCCGTCAATGTTCCATCGTTTTCGATCGCTCCGCCGGCTTGGTTCGAGGAGCTCGCGTTGGCAATGGTCAAGTCCTGCAGCGTTAGATCACCGGAACCGTCAATGTCAAAAACGCGATCGGAAAGCGATGCGGCGTCGATGATCGTGTCACCCACTCCTGTGCCCACGATGGTGATCTGATTGGTAATATCAAAGTCTCCTAGTGCCGCTGTCGAATTTCCCGCACCGGTGTCATCGAGTGTGTAAGTACCAGCACTGAGTTGGATCGTCCAGTTGCCGGTGACATCATTCTCGATTGCAACGATGGCTTCGCGAAGCGATATGAATCCGTCGGAACCGCGGTTGGCCAACAGGGTGGCCACGTCTGTGGTAGTCCCATCAATCGTGTCGTTCGTTGTATCGACTTCGATCGTAAATGACTGTGAATACAGTTCTCCAACATCATTCGAGGTCAGTGCCCGGTCGTAGACGCGACCATCGTCCAGGAAACCATCAAAGTAGCGTGTAAAGCTTGATCCGCCATATTTGTCGACGCCCCAACTGCCAAAATCGAGATTGGCAACATCATCGAAGAACACATTCGTGCTTGACGATCCTACGTCGTAAGTGAGTCCGGCCGTTTGTTGCACGCCGTTGACGTATAGCTTGTTTCCAGAGCTGTTCACCGTCACCGCGACGTGAGTCCAGGTGTTCTGTGGGATCACACCAGCCGCAGTGGAAACGTCCAGCAGTGTTGTCGAACCCTCGCGGACATAGAAGTCAAACGAACCGTCGATATCTCGAAATAGGACGACTCGCGAGTCGTCATCGCCGCTGTCGGAGGTTTCAAATATTACATCGCGACTGTTGACGTCGTGATACACCCACACGGAGATTGTTCCTTCAGTGATTCCTTGGAAATTCGCGGCATGCGAACTGAAGTCAACATAGTCGTTGCTACCATCCAGGCTCAGTTTTCCGTCGCCAATTCGACTGGTACCACCATTGGTGTCGATCACTGCACCGTTGGTCAGCGTTCCGTCATAGTTGTTACTGCTGCTGTCACTGGCGTCGGTGTCGAAAGTGTTGTGTAGAACCAGGTTGCTGGTGATGTCCAACTTGCTATACCAGCTCGACTGTGCCGCATAACCAAACGCCACGTCCGTCGAAACATCCCCGACGCTGTATTCCAAGATCCAATCACCACCGAGATCTTCATGCCCGGTGGCGTCGTCACTTGCGGCGACGTCGCTGTTGGTGACCAAGGAAATGATCTCGATCAGGTCACGTCCCGATTCGGTGCTCGCTAAGTCACAACCGTAAATCAGAAGGTCAGCATCGTTGTCCATGGAATGGCCCCACGCGGCGATATCGCCGGCGTAAGAGGGCGCTGAATCGAGATCCAAGCGAGAATTTCCAAGTTGAATTCCCTCACCATCGCCGTGCGAAATCAGGTGGATGGCATCAATGCCAGATAGCTGGCTTAGCGTATCGGTGATCTGATCGATGCCGTTGCGATCGGCGTCCAAAGTAACCACCAGCCACTGCGTACCGTTCGAGTCGTCTCGCAAATCAGCTAGTAGCGTTTCGGCGTCTTCTACTCCCGAATCAACGAACACCACTTCCAACGGAAGAGCTGGATCGAAGGTAGGGGTATCGATGGTGTCATTGCTAAGGGGGGCAGGCTGATCGTCCGGCGATTGCGGAGCCTCACCGGCGGGCGATAGATGCTCAGCCTCAACAACGTCAAACACCGAATCGGCCAGTTCCGCATTCTGCGCATCGGTGGCGTCAATGCCTTCGAGGCCCTCGCCGCTTAGCAGCACTCGGTCTTCGAGGGGGTAAAAGTTGAACGTTCGTTTCGGCGACTTGTTGTCCACAGTTCGATCCATCGTTCTGCCACCCGGTCGAGACAAACCGGTGGCGCCTTAAAGAAATCCGTCTCATCCTTGGGATTCGGCACAAATGGGGGGCGGTCCGGCAAAGCAGCGACTGTTTTCGGATCCCATCGACTCTAACGATTACGCAGACCCGTTGAGTCGAACCGGTTGCAAGTAGGTTTCCCCGAACGTGCAGGTATGTTCGATCCAGTCCGAATGATCGTTACGAGCACGGCAACCGAAAGATGACAGATATGGAACCGCTATGTCCAAACATTTGGGCCTGCGCGCTTCCGTATCCTGAATGAAAAGTTCAGGAGAACTGCCCCACCAGTTTCACGGAATAAGTTGAAGTCCCCATTTCCTCGTATCGTTACTCCAACCAACCGTAAACGGAATCAAGGGATTGTCGTCGCGGTTGCTGCTGCGCTTTGGGTGCTGGGATCGACGAACGGCTTTCAAATCGCAACGGCCCAAGAATTTGAGCCTCTGCATGTTCCGAGCATTGATGCACCCGGTCCGGGAAATACATTCCCGATAGGGGACGAGTACGAATCGCCGATCGCATCGGAAATCTATATTGAACCCTTCGTTGCCGCATCGCCGGACGACGAAATGCAATGGTGGCGAAGCGAGGTCAACACGTCGGTACTCGATCACCCGCACTGGGTTTCCTTCGGCCTTGATACCGTATTGTTGGACACGCTTGAACACAGTCCACGAATCCAGATCGTCGCGGGGGATGTCAGCGTTTCGCTTGAGCGAATTGTCCAGCAAGATGCGGCGTTCGATTCCAGCGTCCTGTTCGATACGCGCGGTCAACGCAACAACGACCCGGTTGGCAATTCGCTCACCACGGGTGGACCATCGCGATTGATCGAGGATTCGTTGGTCGGTAGTGCCGGAATTCGCAAAACGACTCGGCGAGGTGGAGCCATTGATTTGTCCCAGGAACTAGGCTTGCTCAACAGCAACAGTACGTTCTTTGATCCCGAGGACCAAGGCAACTCGCGACTCAGCTTGTCGCTTGCGCAACCTTTACTCGGTCGCGGCAATCAGTACTACAACGAACGGTTGTTGACTCAAGCCCGGTTCGATTCCGATGTTTCATGGCAGCAGATGCGTGCCGAAGTCGAAACGCGTATTGTTGACGTCGTCGCCGCCTATTGGCAGCTCTACGAATTGAGATGCCACTTGGTGCAAAGCAAGGCTTTGTTAGAACGCTCTCGTGAGATCGAGGCCTTGCTTGTCGCTCGGCAAGACTTTGACACCGGAAAGATCGAATTGGCGAAAACTCGGCAACGGGTTGCATCGCGAGCCGATCGCGTGTTGAGACTCGAAGGCGAAGTTCGCAAGACTCAATCTCGGCTGGCCTTGCTTGTGGGAGCGGAAGAACTGGCCGGTGCAGTGGGTAGTTTGGAATTGATTCCCGTCAACCAACCGATGATCCCTGAGATCGATGTGGAGCTGAAGACTGCGGTCCAAACGGGCTTGGAAAACCGTCCTGAGGTCAAAGCAGCAGCCTCGCAACTCGAATCCGCGGCACTTTCAATTCGCGTCACTCGCACCGAACTCGAACCGCAGCTCAACGCCGTCTTCGACACCTACTTGGCAGGCTTGACCGGTCAATACAACGCCGCTGAAGCATTCACCAACCAATTCAGCACTGGCGGACCGGGGATTTCCGCGGGGCTGTCCTACGAACTTCCTCGTGGTCGACGGTTGGCGAAGTCGCGATACCGGGAAGCCCACCACCGATACAAGATTCGTACCGAAGAATTACGCGAAGCCGTTCAGCAGACTCGTGCCGAAATCGAGGTCGCGATCGTTACTCTGCAGACAGCAGCCAAAGCGAGGCACATGCGTCGCGAAATCTTAGTCGCGGCAACCGAAGAAGAACGGATTTTGACTGGCCGATGGCAAAGCATGGCTGGCGATGGTTCCAATGTCGGGGTTGTTTTGGAAACCTTGCTCGATGCGCAACAGCGCCGCGTCGATGCCGAACGCGATTGGGTTTCTGCTCAGACGCAGTACGTTGTTTCGCTGGTGCAGTTGCAACAGGCGATGGGAACGCTACTGATCAAGTCCGGCATCACTCCGATCACGGACAACTGTGATAACACCATTCGGCTGATCGCCGACACGATGTCAACCGACGACTTCGAAGTGATCGATCAACTGATCCAACCCAGCCCGACGTTGAATACTCCCGTGTCTAACTCAGCGACGCCCAACTCAGCGACGCCCGACTCAGCGATGCACAACTCAGCGGTGTCTAACTCAACGGAAGCCCAGATCGGCAGTCCCAACCTTCCCGTCCCCGTGCACCTGAGCGAACCCATCGAAGTTGACGTGAAGGGACTTATCGATACTCAATGGCTCGAAAACGACGCCTTCAAGAGATTTACCGACGAGACGGTGGTTACGCCAAGCACCGACGATCAAGGATTGAAAAAATGAAACGATCGAAACATCCAATGAAGTCCCTGCGAGCGTGGGTGGTGATGTCATGCCTATGGTCCATGCCACTTGCGCCGATGGTTCGCGCGGAAACGGTGGGCGATTTGACAGTCATGGTGTACGACGGATTCACCCAGCCCTACCAACAGATTCATCTAGCGGCGGTTGAAATCGGCCGCGTGGATGAAATCATGGTCAAGGTCGGTGATCGCGTCGAACAAGGGCAGTTGATTGCCAGACTCGATGAAGGGTTGCAGATCGCCGCGTTGAAGGTGGCGCAGATTCAAACCCAGGCCACCGGTGAACTTCACGCGGCTCAATCCGAGGCGGAACTCAACGATAGCCGTCTGACGAAACTTCGTGAGCTATCGGAAAACGGGATGACTCGACCCGACGAATTGGTTCGAGCCGAAGCGGATGCGCGGATCGCGAGAGCGAGAGTTGCCAGCATCGAAGAACAAATCGCTGTCCGCCAAGCCGAGCTCGAACGAGCCAAAGTGCAACTGCAACGCCGCAGCGTGTTGGCTCCAGCCAGCGGTGTGATCGCAGAAGTATTCATGCAGCCCGGCGAGTACATTTCGCCCGGTGAGCCCGCGATCGTAGAGTTGTTGGTGGTGCATAAGTTGCTAGGCGTCTTCGTGGTGCCCGCTGAAGATTCGTACGCGCTAAGCGTGGGTACCCGCGCGAGAGTTCGATTGCGAAGCGGCGGGCAAATGATCGAATCGAAGATTACATCAATCACGCCCAAGATCGACGGGGGCAGTGGTACGGTCGAAGTGCGTGTCGAATTGCCGAACGAAAACGGTTTGCTGTTGCCCGGCGACGGTTGCACTCTGCAGATCTTGAACGACCTTCCCGAAAGTTCGGTTAACGCTCCTGCTATCGCTCCGCGTGTGGGCCGGTTCAATCTGCCAAACAATCTTCATCCACCCCAGGCGACTTCACGATGAATTGGCAAGCGTCGGGGCACGACGCTGAAATGATCGGGAATGGTTCGAAAGCCAGTCGGGAAGACTTGGTTCGAGGAGCGTCTGCGCGCGATGGTGATGCCGGCGCTTACGACAGCACTTCTGAATCGATCACCAAGGCTCTCGACAGGGATTCCGAATCGATCACCAAGGCTCTCGACGCCGATTCTGAATCGATCACCAAGGCTCTTGATGATGCGGTCGCGAAATTGCAAGCGGCTGCTCGCGTGGGAATGCCTGCGGAGGCGGAACAGCCTCAGCCGCCGACACCACTGGAGGCCGCTTACGTGGCTTCAACCGTGGCGTTGGTGGACGGGATCTGCCAAGCGGGTAACCGTCGCGGCGCTTTGGAGTCGATGGCGCGATTGATTTGTCCCCCTCAAACGTCCGGGCATGTACGGGCCGGACTCGGTGGCAAGCAATTGCGTTGGCTCTACGATTCGAAACTCGGTTGGATGGGATCGGATTCGCGGGTCTTTGAAACGTGCAAAAGTGACTTCAGTGCTATCGTCCGAGGCGAAGGGGAACAGAGGGTCGAAGAAGGAACGCTCGCTTCAATCAAGTTGCCACAGCCCAAAGGCGGCGGGAACTGCGTGCTTTGGATCGATAACGATCGAGCTGCGGTTTCGTGGATCCATTCAGTGCACGAGACGGTAACGAACGTCTTTTGGAGTCGCCCGCACCACAGCTTGCCGACGTGGATGTCAGCGATGGCAGCCCGCACGAAGTCGTGGATACTGGTGATAGTCGTGGGCCTTGCGTTGCTATCCGTCTGGCCAGCTCGCTACCGAATCGCTTGTGAAGCAACTGTCGAAACCAGTGGCCAGCGATTCATCGCTACGCCGTTTGAAGCGTCGCTGAAAGAGGTGTTTGTCCGGCCGGGCGATCAGGTCGAAGCGGGGCAAGTTCTTTTGGTGCTTGATGGTCGACCACTGCGTTTGGAACAAGAGTCGCTGCAGGCTGAGCTACAGCAAGCTGCCAAGGAAGAAGACGTCGCGCGGTCGAGTCGTCGTATTGCGGACGCCCAGCAGATCGCGCTAAAGCAACGCAAGTTGCAACGCAAAATCGACCTGATCGAAAGTCGATTGCAAAACCTAAATGTTGTCAGCCCCATTAGCGGTTTGATTGTCAGCGGTGACCTGCAACGCAACATTGGCATGCCGCTGGAACGTGGCCAGACTTTGATGGAGGTTGCTGCGATGGAAGAAATGATCATCGAGCTCCAAATTCCCGAACACGAGATTGGATTTGCGACCGAAGGAATGGAGACACGAATCAAGATCGACGCCATCGGTGGCAGTTCGATGTTCATGCCCTTGGACGAGATCTTCCCGGCTGCTGAAGTGCGTGAAGACAAAAACGTTTTTGTCGGACGCATGAAGGTCGGCAACCAAGACGGCGCGCTTCGTCCGGGAATGCGAGGCGAAGCGACCGCGTACGGTCCGATGCGGCCGTGGATTTGGTCGTGGACAAGATCATGGGTTGAACGAGCGATGTGGTGGATTGGGTACTAGTGAAGAGTCAAAAGTGAAGAGTGCGGCTTCCGAAGGTGCTTAGCGAGATTGCTTACCAATGAATGAATCATCTGCCATGCAAGAGCAAGCCGCTCCCAGCGTTCGCGTCGTGATGGATCCGTCCGTTACCTTCGAAGCTCGGCATGTTGGGAACAAGACCAGCTACGTTGCCCACCACAACGCGTTGGGTAAGTTTTTCCACATGGGGTGTGAAGAGCACCATGTCGCTACGTTGCTCGACGGCAGTCGCGACATCGGCGACATTGTCGCTATCCTGCAAACCGATGGTCTGGCGTGGGAAGCATCCGACGTCGAAGAGCTGGTCAAACGCTTCATCACGTCCAAGCTGGCAATGCCAATCATCGACGGTGCGGCGCAAGCCGCTCCGCCGGCCACGAACGCTCCGGTGCCATGGGATCGACGTGTTCCGCAATTGCTTTCGTTCATGATTAGCCAACGCATCCCGCTCTTCGCGTGCAACCCGCTGGCAGATCGAATGAACAAAATCTTCGGTGCAGTGTTCTCACCGTACGCACTTCCGATCTGGGTGGCCTGGGTAGCTAGCGGATTAGTCGTCATCAGCAGCCATCGTGCCGCCTTCGCCGATGAAGTGTCGCGTTTGTTCGATCAAGGATTATGGGTGGCCATGGTCGTGATCTGGGTAATCGCCAAAGTATTTCACGAACTCGGGCATGCCACCGCCGCTCGTTACCACAACGTTCGAGTCGGGAAGGCGGGGATCATGTTCTTCATGATGGCTCCGTTGGCGTATGTCGATGTGACTGATGCGTGGCGGCTATCAAGTCGTTGGAAGCGCATTCAAATTGCGATGGGCGGCGTCTATGTTGAACTCGCGATCGCATCCGCAGCGGCTTGGCTTTGGTGGTACTTGCCCGATGGTTACGCGGGCCACTTGGCGGCTCAGTTCTTTCTTGTCGCAGGCCCCGCGACGGTGCTCGTCAATGCGAATCCGCTGCTACGTTTGGACGGCTACTACGTGGTTTCGGATTTGACCGAGATTCCGAACTTGCGAATGCACGGTCGAAATCAACTTGGTGGGATGTTGAATTGGTGGCTGGTAAAGATTCCTCGTCAAGCTTCGCTGCTGCACGGGTGGCGTCGCCCGTTCGCAACCGCCCACGCGTTGGGAAGCGTTCTTTTCCAGTTGGTTTGGATGGGCGGTTTGGTCATCGGGGTCGCGATGTGGGCGAAAGGGCTAGGAGTTGTCTTGGCCGCAGTCGCCACCACCTTGTGGGCAGTCATTCCACTATCGCGTTGGTTTATCAGTGTCTGGCGTCATGCACCCAGCACCAACGAGCAAGCGGCAATGTCGTTGGGAGTGCATCGGCGTCGCTTGGTGGGAGTCGCCATCATTGGAATGGCCCTGATTGCTTACTTGGTGACGATGCCATCGCCCATCGCGAGGCGAGTTCCCGTCGTGGTCCGTTTTCATGAAGCCCAAGTGGTCCGAGCCGCAAGCGACGCGTTCGTGAAAGAAGTGCACGTGACGCGAGGTCAACGTGTCGAAGCCGGGACGCTGCTGATGCGGCTTGAGAATCCCGATCTGGTTGTGCAACGCGACGAGAAAGCCGACGACATGCGAACCGCACAACTGCGGCAAATTCAATTTCGCCAGTTAGGAAACTTAGCCCTCTCGGCCGCAGAGGGTGAAAACGCGGAAAGCTTGCAACGTCAACTCGATGAACTTAGCGCTGAAGTGGACGCTTTGAATATCTATGCTCAGCGCGAAGGTCTTGTGGTTTCCCAATCCATCGATCATCTGCTCGGCAGTTACGTTTCCAAGGGCACCGAATTGCTAAGCGTTTGCGACCCTCAAGAAAAGGAACTGCTGGTTTCCGTTTCGCCCGGCGATATGGACGCGTATCAGCGAGCCGTCGATGGCGGCGAAATGTCGAAAGTGCGATTGCGTGGCGGAAGCCAATTTCGACTCAAGCCGCAAAGTCTGCGACCGCGAGCCAGGCTGACGTTGCCACACCCGGCGCTGGGGGCCAACGCGGGTGGACCCTTGCCCGTGGAACCGGCGCCGGATCCGTCGACCGGTTCAAGCGAACTTCGTCCGATCGAACCGCAGATGGAAAGCGTCGTGAAGTTAAGTGCGTTGACCAGCAGCGAAATTCAAACTGGGCAGCTCGGTGCAATGACCATCTCGGACACGCGATCGCTTGCCGCCCGTGTCATGGATTCGCTGAAGCGTTAGAATTCGACGCTCGCTGAATGTCTCGCCTCCTCCATGCATTGAACCGTTCGTCCATGGCCAAAAACGCTGCTACCCGTGTCGCTGAACTTCGGCAAGAAATCCGGCGCCTCGATCATCTGTACTACGTCGAAGCGACATCCGCGGTAAGCGACTTAGAATACGACAAGCTGCTTGAGGAACTCAAGTCGCTCGAGCAGCAACACCCTGAATTGCAGAGCTCCGATTCGCCCACTCAGCGCGTGGGCGACGCGCCGGTCGAGCACCTCGTTCAAGTCGAACACCGCGTGCCGATGCTTTCGATCGACAACACGTACAGCCGCGAGGACTTGGCGGCGTACTTCGAACGAACCGAAAAGCAGCTTGAAGGTGAGTCGATCCAATGGGTAATGGAGTACAAGATTGACGGCGTCGCGGCTTCGGTTCGATACGAAGAAGGCTTGATGACTTTGGCGTTGACGCGGGGAAACGGCAACGTGGGCGATGACATCACCCACAACATTCGCACCGTCCGCGACTTGCCGTTGCGAACAACCGGGAAAAACGCCCCGAAAGTATTAGAAGTTCGTGGCGAGGTTTACATGACCAATTCGGACTTGGCCGACTTGAATGTGCGACAAGCCGATGCGGGCCAAGAGGCTTACAAGAACACTCGAAACGTCACCGCGGGCACGATTCGTTTGCTCGACCCGTCCGTCGCCGCCGAACGCAATTTGCGATTCTTTTGCCACGGCGTGGGTGAAACGGATGGATTGAAAGCGAAGAATCATATTGAGTTCCTTGATGAAGTGGGCAAGCTCGGGATTCCGCCGACGCCTCATGTGAAGCTCTTGAAGGATTCCAAAGCGGCACTTGATGCGGTGGCGTTGTTGGAAGAGGAGATGCCGGACTTACCGTTCGAAGTCGATGGGATCGTCTTCAAGGTGAACAATTTCGCTCAACGCGAACGACTTGGCATTCGTAGTAAGAGCCCGCGGTGGTTGATCGCCTACAAATTTGAGCGTTACGAAGCGGTCACCACGCTGCAAACCATCACCGTTCAAGTTGGCAAAACGGGAACGATCACGCCTGTTGCTAATTTGGTTCCTGTTGAGATTGCCGATACCACCGTCTCTCGAGCGTCTCTGCATAACGCTGACGAAATTGAACGACTTGATGTCCGCGAAGGTGACACCGTCGTCGTTGAAAAAGCGGGCAAAATCATTCCCAAGGTCGTGCGAGTTGAAAAGCACGAACGAAAAGGCGATCTACCTAAGTTTGAATTCCCCACTCATTGCCCCGAATGTGGAACACCGTTGGTTCGCGACGAAGGTGGCGTTTACATCCGCTGTCCCTCGCCCGCCTGTCCCGCTCAACTGCGGCAACGATTGGTGTACTTCGGGTCTCGGCCCGGCATGGACATCGATGGATTAGGCGAGGAAGTGGTAGACCTTTTGATTAGCCACGACCTTGTCCACAACTACGCGGACCTTTACCGGTTGACGCAAGACCAGGTCAACGGCTTGGTGTGGCCCAAGAAACGCAAAGGAAAAGATGGCGAACAAATCGACGTTGCCTTTGGGGAACGAAACGCAGCAAAGCTGATCAAAGGAATCGCCGAAACGAAATCTCGCGGGCTGGCGAGGTTGTTGTCGTCGATTTCGATTCGCCATATCGGGCCCAGTGTTGCTCGAATCCTAACGGCAGAGCACCCCAGTTTCGATCAATTGTGCCAAGCGAGCATCGAGGATCTGGCGGGCATCCATGAAATCGGTGATGCGATTGCAAAGAGCATCCATGAGTTCTGTCACAGCGATTACGGTCGCGATTTGTTTGCCCAGTTCAAAGACGTGGGTTTGGATTTGACTCAGCCACAAGTGGCGACGGGCGATGGTGTTTTTGCGGGCAAGTCCATCGTCGTCACTGGAACGTTAAAGCAATACAAGCGAGACGAGATCAAACAACTGATCGTTCAGCACGGCGGACGCGCATCGGGCAGCATCAGCAAGAGCACGGACTTTTTGGTTGCCGGCGAAAAGGCAGGCAGCAAACTGAAAAAGGCAGAAGAACTCGGGATCAAAATTTTGAGCGAGGATGAGTTCAAGGCGATGATCGAATCATGACAGCACTGGGCCGATAAGACTTTCGCAGTTCAGGTGCCCGTCGAAACATCACTAAGTAAATCCGACAGCGAAGTCTCATGCTGTCTCACCAGATGCAATGCATTCCAACCGGCGTCGATGGCGGCATCCACATCACCGGGCTTGGTGTCGCCGATCATCAGCGCCGCATCGGGTTGCGAAAGCTTGAGTCGTCTTGCTGATTCGTGATAGAACTCGACGTTGGGTTTGCACCAACCGATTTCGCTGCTGATCAGGATTTCGTCGAACCAATCATGGATATCGAATCCGTCAATGATCATGCGAAGTCGGGCATCAAAGTTGGATGCAATCGCGATTCGAGATCCGTTTTCGCGAACCCGGATCAGCGTTGATTCGACATCCGGATAGATCATCCATTGGTCGCACTTAGCAAAGTGATCCCACAGATCGTCAAAGACACGATCGATAAAGATGGTGGACTGATCGGCAAAGCAATCGGCGACGATTCGCTTCCATCGGGCTCGCTCGCGAGTTTCATCCGTTGGATCTTTGGCTGCGTCAGCGGAGAAATGATTTCGCATCGCAGCCGCCAGCTTGCGACGCATGGCATCAAGCGAGTCGGGTGACTCAAGGCCATGTGTTTGGGCCACGCTTAAGTAGGCTCCAGCGGGCTCAGGCGACGGGAAGAACAGTGTCCCCGTCGCGTCAAAAACAACCCACTCGAAATGTTTCGGTGGCATTCAGCTTGAACCCAAAATTACGGGGTTTCGCCGGCTGGAGTTTCAGCGCCCGTGGTGGTGTTGCTGCTAGGCATTTCAGCGTTGGCTGTCACGTTGCTAGTAGCCGCAGGTGCAGCAACATCGGTCGAGGTGTCGACGCTGGTGGGAGCCTTGGGACCGCATCCGATCGTGCAGGTGAGCATCAGGGCAGCGGCGAGTCCGGTTACGACTTGAAAGGCAGAATTCACGGTTAGGTTTCTCCGAAGAGGGTGGGGAATATTGGGATACGATGAAGTTTAACCACCAACACTGGGATAGCCTAGGCATGACTGATCGAATGTCATTGCTTGGGCGCGGTTCGTTTCCCGTTTTCGTCCTTACCTAACCGGTACAACCGGCGCGACTCCCTGCGACTTTGGTGTACTTGTTACCCCTTAGCTTGGTACGAATCATACGCCAGCCGGCGTTATTCCGATTATTCAGGTACGTACCTTCGATTGTTCAATGTCACTACTCGGGTCATGTGAATCACATGAAAACTCTGCTTACTCATTCCATTCGACTCGGATTGTTCTTGTCAATCGCCGCGACGGCTTCGTTTTCGAGTGCTCAAGACCCGGTGCAAGCGAAGTCCGTTGACGACATGATCAACGAGATTGAACTGTTTGGCACCCGCGAACGTCCCGTCGCAAGTGGATCGTCGGCGAGTGATTACCAAAAGAAGAGCGTCCAAGAACTGCGCCAAGAACGCGCGATCTACCGAGCAGAGCAGCGGATGTTGCGACGTGAACGACAATTGTGGATGGGGTACGAGCCACTGCGTCCGCAATTCAACGCGATGCCTCAGACTTCCAGCCGCTACGGTCGCCCCACCATCTATGTACCGGTCTACATTCGCTAACGAGACGACGATTCGTTCTCGTCTTTAGGTCACCAATGCTACTCGAACGTCACACACGTTCGTGCCCGTGGGGCCAGTGATTAACAACCCGCCGGCTTGTTCAAAGAAGCGATACGCATTGTTGCGAGCCAAGTAGTCTGCGGGATTGAGTCCCAGTTGCACCGCGTTGTGATGCACCTTGGCATCTACATAAGCCCCGGCCGCATCCGTTGGTCCATCTTCGCCATCGGTTCCACCGGACAACAGGCAAAGACGATTCCATTCGTCAATTGACAAGTCGATTGACAATAGTTCTTCATAGGCCGCCAACACGAGATGTTGGTTTCGCCCACCAAGGCCTCGCTGTTCCGCGGCGCAAAGCTCCACCGTTGGTTCGCCACCTTGAAGCAAGCAATCATTGCGATGCTTGTTCGCATCCGCTCGCAGCATCGCCACCGTCATCGCCGCTAAGTGGCGACCGATCTGGTCCGCCAAGCCTTCACTTGAACTGGCGCACTGCATCACATGGTTGTAACCCAAGCTTTCCGCCTTGATACCGGCTTCGTCGACTGCGACGGCATTGTTGCCGATCACGATGTTGATCGCGGGCTTAGCTCGGACGACGTCGGAATGGTTAATCACGTCGTAGATTCGGTGGGGCAGTTCGCGTTCAGCGTCAAATCGAGCCAGCACATCAATCGCGTCTTGCGGCGTTGACGTGTCCGCGACAGTGGGTCCGGATGCGATCAGGTCCAGCGGATCACCCAACACGTCCGACAAGATCAACGTCACCAGATTAGTACGCTCGCAAGCACGCAACAGTCCTCCGCCCTTAATGTCGCTAAGATGTTTGCGAACGGTGTTCAGCTCGTTGATTGTCGCTCCGCTTGAACTCAGGTGGCGAATCACGGCGAGTTTGTCCGCCAACGTGATCCCTGGTTTGGGCAGCGGCAACAGGGCGCTTCCACCGCCTGAAATCAGCGCGATCACCAAGTCGCGTGGGCCAGCGCTTGCGGCCAAGTCTAGGATCTTGCGAGTACCTTCGACGCCCGCCTGAGTCGGTTCATTCACGCCCGCTGGGCGCGCGGGATGAGTGACGATGCCGGGGATGCTGGTTTGAGTTCCCTCGGGCACATTGACCCATCCGGAAATCGGCAACCAATCGTGCAGGGATTCTTGCAGGCCTTGCGCCATCGCCGACGCAGCTTTACCGGCACCAATCACCAACACACGGTCGTAGTCGCTTCGGAAAAAAGAATGCTCGTTGATTAATAGTTGATCGCCGTCGACCGATACCGCTCGCGTGACCAAAGGCTTGGCACGAACCGCATCGAGACCCGCGTTCCAAATCGCGGTGGCGTCTTCGGTGGGATGTTTCGTCATTTTGCATTTTCCAAAGACGACTAAGTTAGCTTGTTCGCAATGTCGCAATCTACACGAGCTTTGACGGAAACGAGAAAGGCAAAACAACGGACGGTGGCAGGCTTTAGGGGCGACCACTATCCTCTACGCATGAACCAACCCAATGAAAATCCATCACGAGACGATATCGCCGCCGAGTACTTTGACCTGTTGAAGTTTGACCCGTACCCGGTTCAAGAAGAAGCACTGCTATCGTACTTTGCCGGCGATCCAGATCGTGGCGATCAAGGAGTGCTCGTTTGCGCGCCCACGGGAACTGGGAAAACGCTGATTGCGGAAGCCGCCGTCTACGAAGCGCTGCGTACCGGCAAGAAGATGTACTACACCACGCCATTGATCGCACTGACCGATCAAAAACTGGAAGAGCTCCGGCTGTCGGCGGTTCGATGGGGATTCTCGGCGGACCAGGTGGGCCTTGTCACGGGAAATCGCAAGGTCAACGGTGATGCACCCGTGTTGGTCGTCGTTGCCGAAATTCTGCTCAACCGTTTGCTCAATCCTGAAGCGTTTGACTTCACTGATGTAACGTCGGTGGTGATGGATGAATTTCACTCCTTCAACGATGTTCAGCGAGGCATCGTTTGGGAGTTGACGTTGGGGCTATTGCCCGCCCACGTGCGAACGTTGTTGTTGTCCGCCACAGTTGGCAACTCGATGGAGTTCACGTCGTGGATGTCACGTAGTCTCAATCGCCGTTTGCAACTTGTCGTCGGCACCGAACGAAAAGTGCCGCTTGAATATTCATGGATCGATGACGAACTTCTGCCCGAGTTTGCTGAACGCATTGCCGCTGGTGATGAAACGGTCCGTCAAACACCGGCCTTGATGTTCTGTTTTTCAAGAGCCCAATGTTGGACCACGGCGGAGTTGCTTAAAGGAAAGTCGGTCATCGACAAGGTTCGTCAAAAGCAAATCGTTGACTACCTCGAGACGATCGACATGAGTGAAGGCGCGGGCCCGAAGTTGAAAGCGATTTTGATGCGGGGCGTTGGGGTTCACCATGCGGGCGTCTTGCCCCGATACCGCCGAGTCGTCGAAGACTTGTTTCAACGAAAGCTATTGGCATTTTGCGTGTGCACCGAAACGCTTGCTGCGGGAATCAATCTGCCTGCACGAAGCGTGGTGCTTCCCAGTTTGTTGAAAGGCCCTAAGGACAAGAAAAAGCTGGTCGAGATTGCGTCGGCCCAGCAGATCTTTGGTCGCGCCGGACGGCCACAGTTTGATGATCGCGGTTACGTGTTCGCGCTCGCTCATGAAGACGATGTAAAGCTCAATCGTTGGCGAGAGAAATACGATTCGATTCCTGAGGACACCAAAGACCCAGGATTGATGAAAGCCAAGAAGCAGCTCAAAAAGAAAATGCCCAAACGGCGAGCCGGTGAAACGTATTGGACCGAAGCTCAATTTGAACAATTGCGAAATGCGGATTCGGCGGACTTGTCCAGTCGCGGTCGTTTGCCCTGGCGTTTGCTGGCTTACCTGTTCGGACGCGATCCCCATGTTGCACCCATTCGCGAACTCGTTGGCAAACGCCTGCTCAACCAAAAAGGACTCGAAGAAGCGCAACGCGATCTGAACCGGATGCTGATCACGTTTTGGACGGCCGGCTACATCGAACTCGACCCTAAGCCTCGTGCCGCCGCGGCAACCAAAGGTCCGCCAAAGAAAGGCGACTTCAAAGGTGGCAAGTCCGAAGAGGAACGGCAAGGAACCGGCGGATTGTTCGGCGAGATCTTGGATCAGATGAAAACTGACCAGCCCGATAGCGTTTCAGCCGAAGAACCCGAAGATCCGAGCGACCCGCTGTTGATCGAGAGCCGAGGTTACGAAGTCGATGACTACAAACCCGATACCGCAACACCTACGGATCGACTGCAACGGCTAGTGCATTTGCGAAGCATCCAACCGTTGTTTGGTGTTTACGTGGCCGACCAAATCGCCATCGCTGATCCGCTTGAACGGATTGCGGTGTTGGAAAGTGTGTTGGAAGTTCCCGGCAGTGTGGCGAAGCATTGTCGAATGCCAAAGATTGACGAAATGCCAGCGGGGTCATTGGCGACGTTGCGTTTGGATCCGCAACTCTTGCAACTTGGACTCGCCACCAGTGAAGAATTGGGAGCCCAAGGCGGCGAGGAAGAAGAGGTCAAGGATCGCGGGTTCGGTCGAGTGATGTTCGAGGAACCTCGCGTCTGGCCGCTGACGATCGGCGAGAAGATCTTGCGGCTCTTCAAGCATGAGTTCCCTCGCGTGCATGACGTTCGCGTGACGCCCGTTTGGATTGTGGGCGAACTGGCGGAATTTGGTTTCGACTTCAACAAGTATGTCACCGCACGTAAGCTGCAAAAAGAAGAAGGCATTCTGTTTCGACACTGCTTGCGAATGATTTTGCTGCTCGACGAAATGGCCAACGTGCCTCCGTTTGAAACCACGGTTGAGACTTGGGAAGATCCGCTCGATGACTTGGCCGATCAACTGACCCGTTGCTGCCGAAAGATCGACCCTCAAAGCACCGACGAGATACTCGCCGATCCAGAAGTGAAGGAAGAGATCGAGCTGATTGAAAAAGGTCGGCGAAATTCGTGACCGGCCGTATCGCGATTCAGCGCTGTGAGATATCGGTGAGTGCGGCCCTTGAGGCGAGAACACAGCACCAAGAGCAGTCGATGCAAAATCAATGACTCGGACTTGTTGACCTTGTCCCAACGCAGCACTTCGATTCAACCGTGACGAAATGTTGCGTTTCGTCCGCCCTTGTTCGACGCTTCTTGTGCCAATGAAAGTGCACGGAACGAAACCGATCTAAGGACGATGAGTTTTCCGGCCCTTCGCCCGCAGTAACCTCTTTACGATGTTCACTATGTCAAAATCCGCGTATTCCGTTTTCCTGGTGGTGCTGGCGATGTGGTTGGTTCGCATCGTCGATGCAATCATCCCCGCTGACTTGAACACCTGGGGGCTCATCCCGCGAACGTTGACGGGGTTGATCGGGATTCCTCTTTCGCCATTTCTGCATGGTGGATTCGGGCATCTGATTTCGAACACCATTCCCTTGGTGATCTTGTTGATGCTGACGATCTCATCTCGCCATCGTCCGTGGCCGGTGATCATCGCCATCACACTTGGTGGCGGATCGTTGTTATGGATCGTGGGACGAAACGCCAGCCACGTTGGCGCCAGCGGACTTGTCTTTGGTTTGATCGCCTATCTGATCACCGTTGGCTTTCGCGAAAAGCAAATGGTCTCACTCGGCATCGCCGTGCTCGTTGGCTTCCTCTTTGGTGGAACACTTCTCAGCGGCGTCGTTCCCGTCTTCACTTCTCCGGTTTCTTGGGAAGGGCATTTGTGCGGTGCGGTGGCCGGTCTGGTTGTTGGTTACGTTACCACCGAAAAGACGCGATCGTTCTTCTAGTCGCCTGGTAACGAATGGTTCGTCACGTTGAAGCTAACAGTGTCGATAAGATGGCACCCGATCGGTGGGGTGACTGTTGGGTCACCATGCGGAGGCAAAACGCGGACGTTGAAATCGATGCGCTAAATTGCGATCCCATTCTGCCGATTGTTGGACGTGTGACTTGCTTGAATAAAAAGTCAGTTTCAACCTGATGCTAATTTTGAGCACATCAAGTTTAAGGGTCCGATGTTTTAAGGGCCGAGGGGGATGATTGAAACTCGGCGTGGGCAGAGGCAAATTGATGAGGGAGGGATGCGATCGGCATTGGGGCACAAAGCCGATTCATCCCTCCCCTTCAATCTACCAGCTTCGACGACAGGGGGCATTTTGCGAAGCTGGGTGCGCTGTTGCGAAACTCTACTGGCTTACATCGCAAGTTGACGAACCATTCTGGTTCGAAAGCGGATTTGACGGACAAGAACACCCATCCGTGGTAAGCATTCTTTCGGTTACACCGGTCACGCCAATTGGCTCAGTGATTCGAGGTGTGTTACTTGATCAACCGCTAGCGGACTGCACCTAGTCGGCAATCATCCTTCCACACCGATCGCACAGTAGTCGCAGCGCATTAGTCGCCGCACAGCAATCAGCACGCAGCAATCAGCGCGCAAGTTATTCGCGGCGTGGGCTCTGTGATCAAAGCGACCCGACCTTCATCACTGTGATGATGTCACCACAGGTTGCTTTCTTCACCCCTGCGGAGACCCAGCCATGCGATTCTTGCGTTTAAGCTCGTCGCGACACTCACTCGTTCCCCTCACGCTCGTTGCGTTCATTGCACTGGCATCATCATCGGTCGCCCGACCCAACAGCGCCGAAGGGGCGGGGCTACTCGTTGCCGACGGTGGGTTCGGCGGCGTCTTGGAAATCAAGAACCAAGACGTTCGAGTGACCATCAATAATCAAATCGCTGTGACGCAAGTGGATCAAACGTTCGTTAACACCGAAGACCGCATCGTCGAAGCTTTGTATACGTTCCCAGTACCCTCGGGTGCCAGCGTTTCCAACTTCAGCATGTGGATCGAGGGCAAAGAAATGATCGGCGAAGTTGTCGAGAAAGCCCGCGCCCGCGAAATCTATGATTCGTACAAGAAAGTGCGTCGCGATCCCGGGCTACTCGAACAGGTCGACTACAAACAATTCGAAATGCGGATCTTCCCCATTGCGGCCGGCGCCGAACAACGAGTCCGCATTGAGTACTACCAAGAACTCAATCTCGACCACGACTGGGCGACATACATCTATCCGTTGGCGACCGCCACCGCAGGCCGTCCGATCGACACAAAAGTTCAAGGTCGTTTCTCGATCAACGTTGAAGTGCTCAGCGAAGTACCGATCAAAGAACTCACCAGCGAATCGCACGCCGACGACTTCGTGGTCGTTAACCACACCCAAGACTACGCTCAAGCATCACTGGAACTTGGCGAAGGAGACCTTTCTCGCGACGTGGTGATGGCGTTCCAGACCAAGCGACCTCGAACCGGAGTCGATGTTGTTACCTCGCGGCCGCAGGGCGAAGACGGGTACTTTATGATGACCGTCACTCCCGGCGAAGATCTCAGCGACACCAGCGAGCCGATGGACTATGTGTTCTTGCTCGATATCTCGGGATCCATGGCGTACGACGAAAAACTTGCGATCAGTCGCCGCAGCATCGTTGCGTTCATCGAATCACTCGCCCCCGAAGACCGCTTCGAGTGCCTGGCCTTCAACTTGGCACCGACCCCGCTGTTCCAGGAATCGCGTTTTGCCACTCCGGAAAACCTAAACGAGGCAGCGGAGTTCTTTGCATCCCAGCGTGCTCGCGGTGGCACGGTTCTCGGTCCGGCGCTGCGAGCCGCGTATGGATACCGCGATTCGGATCGACCTTTGAACGTGGTGCTGCTGAGTGATGGAATGACGGAGGCAGGCGAGCAGAGTGAATTATTGAACTTGATAAGCTCGCGTCCCGACGCAGTGCGAGTGTTCTGTGTGGGCGTGGGCAACGAAGTGAACCGACCGCTGCTGCAGCAAATGGCGACGAAGGCGGGTGGGCTGGCCTCGTTCGTTTCCACCGAAGACTCCTTCGCACGGCAAGCTCACCTGATGCGTCAAAAGCTGATTCGTCCCGCCATTGGTAACCTGTCAGTGTCATTTGCTGGCGATAAGATCACCGAAGTCGAGCCCGCGAATTTGGGTAACCTTTTCTACGGAACACCACTTCGTTTGCTCGGACGCTACGCCGATGGCGGGCCCGTGGAGGTCACGTTGCGAGGCGAGATTCAAGGCAGCCCATGGGAACAAACCGTGAACATCGAATTGCCCACAAAGGACGAAGGCCATTCTCCTATCGAACGCATCTGGGCACTGCGGCGGGTGTCTCGATTGCTTGGCCAAGAACGTGAAACGAAAGCCAACCACCAAGCCGAGATCGTCCGTTTGTGCGAAGGCTATTCCATTGTCTCTCCCTACGCTTCGATGCTGGTTCTCGAGAACGACCGTGAGTACAAGCGTTGGAAAATCGAACAAAGAAACGCCACGCGGATCACTCGAGATCGAGCTTCACGCGAACAACTCGATAGGAAACTCGCTTCGTTAAGAGAAAGGAACCAATACCAACTCACATCCGCACCCCAACCCAACAAAGCACTCGGGAACGCAGGCACAGACACCAGTTCGGTATCGCCTGATCAAACGTCGTCCAACGCGGCACCGCAGTCGTCTTCTCCCAATGCACCCCGCAGCGTCGACTTCGACTTTTCACCCAATCGTGGCGGTGGCGGAGGAGGCGGCGGTGCCATTGATCCTATCACTGCCACGATCGCCCTAACGACCGCCGGCGCTGCTGCACTCGCACGACGTCGCAAGAAGTTGGCTTAGCCAGCGACCCGTTGAGCGTCACTCAACCCGCATGCTTGGCACTGCCTCGCATCACCCTTCCCGCAAGCAGCGGGAGGGTGCAAGAGCGTGCAGGAAGTTACTGCAGCGTGCAGGAAGTTACTTCAGGGTGCAGGGACTTACAGCAGGTTACCGCAGGATGCAAAAAGATGATGAAGTACCGACGGAATCGAACGGTGCCGAGCCAAGTATTTGTTTCACTCTAACTTTACTGAACACGATTACCATGTTTCGTCGTTATCCGGTCACGATCTTCATTGTCCTGCTGTCGATCATCACCGCAGGCATCCCGGCTCTCGCGCCCGCCTTGCAGCTCGACTTTGCTCTCGTCGCCGACGGTCAATGGTGGCGGCTGATCACTGGTCACTTTACTCATCACGGATTCAGCCATCTGTTTTGGGACCTGATCATGTTCGCCGTGTTGTCGGCAGCCTGCGAACATCGTCATCGCAAACACTACCTCATTACCATGTTGGTCAGCCTACTGGGCATCTCAGCCGCGATCGCTGTGTTTTGCCCGACGATCGAAACCTATCGAGGCTTGTCGGGAATCGACACCGGCCTATTTGTTTGGTTCATTCTCGACCAAGCTCGCGACGCCTTCCGTGGTGGCAATCGAACGATGTGTGCTGTATCCGCAATGGCGGTCATCGCGCTACTGGGCAAACTCATCTACGAACTTCAAACCGGCGGCACGCTGTTTGTGGAAAGCGACACCTTCACACCGCTGGTTCAATCCCACCTAGCCGGCGCGTTCACCGGCGCAATCAGTTTTGCCCTGTCGTGCATCCACCGTTCACCCACCCGCCATGCCCTCGCTTCGGACTCACGACCTTCGCGATCGCGTGCTCATCACCGTACGCGCACACCCATCAATTCCCCAATTGTCGGCCCCATCACGAATCGTTAACCTAGAGCCCATCCCAAGAGAGTCCCAACCGGGAAGCAACTCGGGCGATTAGCTCAGCTGGTTAGAGCGCTACGTTCACACCGTAGAGGTCACAGATTCGAATTCTGTATCGCCCATCCCGCCGCTTTGCTCCGAGTGGAGCAAAGGGGGCGGAAGTGGAAATGAGCCCGCGTTTGGCGGGCTTTTCTTTTGGACGTGCTCTTGCCGTCCATTCGCGGTCGCTACGGTCTGCTTAGCATTTTGCTTCGCATCTGCTTCGGATTCTGCTTCGCTTTTTTCATCTGCGTTTTCGGGCATCGCACCTGACGGTTTGAGCGCGGCGTCCTCGAAGACTTCCTTGCGTGCCATCGCGTAGTGCTTCATCGCGACGGGAACACTATTACCGAGCCAGCTCGAAACATCCTTTGCGGGATAGAGTGCCAGGAGCTCGGTCTCGCGGGAGGCCCGAAGATTCTGAAACAGCTTTGGCCATGCCTCGTGGCCAGCCCGTTCGATAATCGCAATGAACATGGTTCGCAGGTTCGATGATTTGCCGCATCGCGGGACAACGAATTCGTCGCCCTTCTCGGCAAGTGCGTCCAAATCCTCAAGATATGGACGAAGTTCGGGAAACATCGGACATGCTCGGCGGCCACCGGAAAAACGCTTCGCGGGGGTCAGGCTAGGTTTTCGGTTTTCGTCGTGTTAGACTGGTGGGCATTGCTTCTCGGTAAACCCGTTTGTGAGTACCTGCCATGGCGAGACAACTTCGCGTTCAGTTTCCTGGTGCGATCTACCATGTTGTGACTCGTGGCGATGGCCGCCGCCAGATTTTCCACGATGATGGTCACTATGATCGACTCACTCGCGGGCTCAAGGATGAAGTCACACGCAGTGGGTGGAAAGTGCTTTCGTACTGTTGGATGCCAAACCATATCCACTTGCTGGTTCAGACGCCCGAACCAAATCTTGCTAGCGGCATGCAGCACTGGTTGTCTGGTTATGCGAATTGGTATTCCAAACGAAATCAGCGTGTGGGGCACTTGTTTCAAGGCCGCTACAAATCGTTCTTGGTCGAAGACGCCGGATATCTCTGGTCGCTCAGTCGGTACATTCACCTGAACCCCTGCAATGGCACGCGACCTCTGGCCCAGGATCTCGCGCAGTGGACGCATAGCAGCTATCCCGGCTACGCTCGTAAAACATCGCAAGTTGATTGGGTTCAGTATGATGAGCTCCACACCTACTGGCTTGCCCAAAATGGTGGAAAAGATCCAGCTGCAGCGTATCGCCAGTATGTTAAGGCCGGACGAAACACTGCCGAGAATCCGCTTGCGAGTGCGCTTGGCGGGTGGGTGCTCGGTAGTGAGTCGTTCTTGAAAAAAGCAATCGCACTTGCCCAGTCCGACGATGACCAGAAGCGGCAGCGGACCACGCGTCGGCTCAAGGCAGTCACGGCAGAGCAGATCATCGAGGAAACGGCGTTTTATTACGATGTATCACCACAAGAGTATGTTGGCTTTCGTAGTCTGGCTCCCGGGCGAGAACTTGCGGCTCTCTTGTGTCGACGCTGGACCGGCGAAACGATCGCTAGTCTCTCTAGGCGATTCGGTTTGGCGCACCCCGACAGCGCGTCCAACCTCGTTCGACGAGCAAAAGTCAGGATAGAAAATTCAAAGCAGTTTCGCAAAGCAATCGAAGACATCGAGTACAACTTAGGCCTGAAAACCGAAAACCTAACCTGACCCCGGTAAGGTTCCCCGCTTGCAGAAATGCCCAGGACGCCACACGGCTATCGTGTGGCGTTTTTTTGTGGTCGCTTGCCTCTGGTTGTACTAAATCGTTGTGATGAGCAAATATTGCCATCATCAATCACTTTTATCTTGTTCTGACGCTGTCCACTTGAAGGTTAATGTAGCGTCAGAAAAGGAAAGGCGAGAGCGTAAAGACGTTGGCGGCCATCCGTCAGGGATGTTTAGCAGGCTGCGAATGGCATTCACAACCGCTCCTTCGAGTGGAATCAAGTATGAATGAACCAAGGCTTGGTCATCAGAAGACAAGTCTAACGCTCCATGCAAAATTGTGTTTCTTAGTTTCCACACCTTTTTCCAATCGCTAACGGTCCAATTCAAAACATCGCAAACGAAGTGACGCAGCGATCCTTGACCGCTTCCGACCCATTCAGTAGATCCACCGCATTTAGGACATTCGTGCATAGCTGAATGGCATTTGGAGCATGTCCAATGTCGGGGCGCTGGTTTACGAAGAAGGTGCGATAATGCCTCGAACGCGAGTATCAGGCATGTGAACTCGTGAATCGGGTCGCTTGCGACATGGCTATTCTGTAGCCATCTCAAACTTCTTTGCAGTCGCTCTGTCCCTTCAGTGAGTAGTTGATCGGGAACCAAGAAATCGGTTAGTGCCTGGGCGTGATCCATGGTCACTACGCAGTTGTCTTCCATTGCCTTTCTTTCGCCGTTTGTGGCAACAATTGTCGTGTACTGCTTACCAGGCTCAGGAGTTTCTGGGGCGTTCGTAAGCGCTCCGTACGTTTCTATTTCAACAGCGATTGAACCAAGAAACGACAATCGCGCTGTGAACTCTTCGAGTTTTCGTCGCGCTCTTTGCTCCGCTTCCTTCTCTGATGTTGCGTCAAAGATGATCGTAACGGTGTACTTCCAAGATGGATTGGACCATCCATTCCATTCTTGCTCTGACGGGTCGATCCGTTCCGGCTTACTAATGAAAATCCTGGGGTGGTTTTCAATCTCACTCCTGAGGTCGAAGCCGTATGATTCATCGACAAGTAGTACACCGCTACGGATAGTTGACGTTAGCTTCCAGGATTCGTTCATCAGGGCAATTCAATCAGACAGTGTCAACGCTAAGTCGGGTAACGTCAGGGTAAGCGCGCCAAGACGAAGGGCGCATAAGCAGACGTGAACAGGATTTGTGGCACTGGGGCATAATAACGCAGCCACGAATACTCCGGAATGACGCATTTGCTTGCAGTGACCGTTGCAAGGCGGTAAGCTGCGTGTGACATCGAACACGTTGTTTCCTTCGTAAATCACGGACTCAAAACGATGGCGAGTGAAAACGCCGTAAATCACGGTCGTTTTTCACACCGTAGAGGTCACAGATTCGAATTCTGTATCGCCCATCATCAGAAACCCTGCAGGCGTCATTGCTGTGCGGCGTTTTTTGCGACGTCAACAAAGGTGTCCGGTCAACAAAGGTGTCCGACACCTTTCCCAAACGACTCACCTACTTAGCGACTTTACGTTGAACAACGGCCCCGGATTGTCTGTCGGCAATATTGCCGGCGTCGATCAGATGGTGGGTACCATTCAGGCATCTAATGCCGCTGCACTCGGACTCGGCTCTCCCGGAATCCGTACGATCGCGTTAGATGGTTACACGCTCACCAATGTAACTGCGGTGCCAGAGCCAAGTTCAGTGGCTGTCTTGCTTACCCTGGCTATTGGCAGATTAATCGTTCGTCGAAAGCGTTAGAAAGTTCGCTTCCCGAGAAACTACAGAACGTCGTTGTCACGAGCTGGCAACGGCTTTTTTTAGTAGGTGTACCGTCGGCAATAGTCGCCAAGAAGTCCGCGCCGAATTATCAAAGCTTGTCGCTGAATGAATTTCTCAACATTTCAAACGCAATAACGCACGCACCGCTCGCGTGATTGCGGGTGAGTTTTTCGACGCGAAAGGACCTGCGGTGATCTTCACACCACTTAATGTTTGGGATCTGCAAATCCGCGAAGGGAGTAAGTCGGAGCTGACGGTCAGGGGCCATTCGTCATGAACACTCGCGACGAAATTCACAAAAGTGATACGTGACAATCAAGCTGGCAAGATGGGGCGTCTTGCCCAGTGAAGCGAATTTCGTGCCAGGAGCTCTGCGGTCGGATACATAGATCCGCTGCCTCAGAATTTTTAAATTCAGTGCGATCACCGAGCCCTTAAAAAATGGTTGCGATGGGAGGCGATCCATGGCGGGCGAGCCTTTTTCCGTGATCAGCCGTTTGCAGAGCTGGCGATATCGTGTATCGCAGATATACGATAAAGGGACGGTGGTGTGGTTAAGGAATGGTCAACTAAACCCTGTCGTTCCATTCCACTCCACTCCACTCCGGTGCGGCTGAAGGCTGATTCGACGACCGAGTGTTTTGGCAAACTTGCGCGGGTGATTGCAGTCAGGCTGGGGGGCAAAGCATTCGGTTGTAGATCGGGTGACAACAAAACGCTTTTGACAGAGCTGGGACCGCATTTTTTTGTTTCGTATTATCGTTTAGCGGCGATAGGCGATTGGTTTTTAATTACGGAGAGACGCGAAGATGAATTACCCTGATACGTGCCCGATGGACAAACCTGGAATCGGTTTTTTTGAGCGCTATCTGACCGTTTGGGTAGGACTTTGCATCGTCGCGGGGATTGCCTTGGGCAAAGTCGCTCCTGGAGTTGCGAGGTCGCTCGATGGCATGGCGATTTACGTGAACGACGCACCGGTGATTTCGATTCCGATCGCGATCTGTCTGTTCTTCATGATGTACCCGATCATGGTCAAGATCGACTTCGGCGAAGTCGTGAAAGCTGGTCGGTCGATTCGGCCCGTGGGTTTGACGCTGTTGATCAACTGGGCGATCAAGCCGTTCACGATGTACGCAATCGCCAGTTTTTTCCTGGGGACGTTGTTTTTAGGTTTCATTGGCCCGGATGCCGTTGACTACGTGAAGGCTCCGTTGGGTAGCAACCTTGAAGTCGGAGCGACCTATGGGGCTGGTGAAGTGGTGCTGATCGATGGCGTGAAAATGTTGCAGGTCCCGCTTTGGCGGAGCTATTTGGCCGGGTGCATCTTGCTCGGCATCGCTCCTTGCACGGCGATGGTTTTGGTTTGGGGGTTCTTGGCGAAAGGCAACGACGGACACACGTTGGTGATGGTCGCGATCAATTCGCTCACGATGCTCGTTTTGTACGGTGTCCTCGGTGGGTTCCTTCTTGGGGTCGGCCAGCTTCCGGTACCTTGGCAAGCGTTGCTGTTGTCGATCGGTGTCTACGTAGCGTTGCCCTTGGTTGCAGGTTACCTGTCACGCAAATGGCTAATCGCGACCAAAGGCGAAGACTGGTTCCGCGACAAGTTCTTGCATTTCCTGACACCCGTTACGATCACCGCGCTGTTGGCAACCTTGGTCCTGCTGTTTTCATTCAAAGGCGAAACGATTGTTGAAAACCCGTTGACCATTCTGTGGATCGCAATTCCGTTGACGATTCAGACGTTGGTGATCTTTGCACTTGGCTACGGCGTCAGCAAAGCGATGGGTTTCACCTACGAGTCTGCTGCACCGACGGCAATGATCGGTGCATCGAATCACTTCGAAGTGGCAATCGCGACAGCAACGATGTTGTACGGATTGTCGTCGGGCGCTGCTCTTGCAACCGTGGTGGGCGTGTTGATCGAGGTGCCCTTGATGCTGGGTTTGGTCAAGTTTTGTCTTAAGACGAAGGATTGGTTCCCCGCTGAAACGTCTGGTTCCAGCGTTGATGACGTTCCCGTCTCGGTTGAAAAGGAACCTGTCACATGAACGCAATCGAGCACCAAGAGTGCTTCGGGACAATGTTTCCTCACTCAATCGGCATCGGTGAGCAATCTGGAAAAGTCTTCTCAGTACGCGTCGATGCTCCCGCAGGGATGATGCGTGCCCACGTGAATACCAGGGCAGACATTCAGCAATGGGACGAGTGCCGAAGGTGTCCCGAATTTGAAAGCTGTTATCAACTTTGCATGGCGAAGATAGCTTTGGAAACAGCCGTCGCGGCGAGCCATTGACCGGCGAAGTATTGACTGATGAACAACTGACCCGTGAAGTATTGACCGGCGACGTATCGACCGGGGAACTACTTCGCTATGAGGCGTACCGCTGACGAGGTGGTCGTCATGACAATCAACCCGCACTGCGATTGAGCGTCAGTCCCGATGAGCAACTTGCTTAGGTTGTTGCACTTGTACAATGGAAACTGATGAGTTGTGAATGGTGCCCGCGGTTTGAGTGATAACCCCGGGGCCTTCTTTTAGCGATGCAAGTGATTCAAGGGAGACGTTCAGGTGCGTGTGGTGGAGATTACCGAGAGTGGTGGCCCGAACGTATTGCAAGTTCGTGAGCGTCCCGTTCCCAAGGCGGGTGACGGTGAAGTGGTGTTGCGGATTGCCTATGCCGGGGTGAATCGTCCTGATGCACTTCAGCGCGCTGGGATGTACGATCCACCGCCACAAGCGAGCGATTTGCCCGGGCTCGAAGCGTCCGGTGAGGTGGTGCAGGTGGGCAAGGGCGTTTCCCAGTGGTCAGTGGGCGATCGCGTTTGCGCTTTGTTGCCCGGTGGTGGTTACGCCCAGTATGCCGCGACTCCAGTAGTTCATTGCCTGCCGATTCCGAAGGGGATGAGCATGAGGTCGGCCGCATGCTTGCCGGAAACGTTCTTCACGGTTTGGTCCAATGTGTTCATGCGAGGTGGTTTGCGAAAGGGAGAAAAGTTTCTGGTGCACGGTGGCGCCGGAGGAATTGGGACCACGGCGATCCAGCTAGCCAAGGCGATGCATGCGACCGTATTCGCGACCGCCAGCACCGAGGCCAAACGTCAAACCTGCCGCGACTTGGGAGCTGATTTAGCGATCGACTACACGCAGCAGGACTTTGTTGAGATTGTTCGTGGGCAAGGAGGTGCCGATGTCATTCTCGACATGGTAGGCGGTGACTACATTCCAAGAAACTTGAAGGCGTTGGCCGAGGATGGTCGACTCGTTCAAATCGCTTTCTTGAGCGGAGCCAAGGTCGAGTTGAACTTCGCGTCGCTGATGATGCGTCGTTTGACGATCACGGGAAGTACGCTTCGCCCGCAGTCAGACAATGCAAAGAGCGAGATTGCCAATCAATTGTTAACGCACGTTTGGCCGCTTCTTGATGCGGGGGAAATTGCACCGGTCATGGACCGTGAGTTTGATCTGTCGCAGGCCGCTGACGCTCACCGGTACTTGGAGAGCAACGAGCACATCGGCAAGATCGTTTTGCATGTGTTTGGCGAAAGCGAATCCCAGTGAATCGATCTGAAGCCTGCACGTGCGTCGGGGCTACGGATTGGTGAACCCATGCGTATCAGACACGGAGTCAGAATCCACGGTGTAAGTTCACCACCAGACTGCACATCATTGCTTGCTATTGGAAGCTTTGAGTCGACCGGACAGCATGTTCCATAGGGGATTGGGATGGCGGTGAACCAACGAATCGTGCGATTGGCCTGCCTCGCGGCTTTCCCAATAACCCTCGCCGAGTGGTTCCGTACCGAGTTCGTAATCCATGCCGTCCCAGGTACCCGAACGGAACGAATAGAAGGCCCAATGCCAGCCCTGATTTTCGATAGCGTCCAGGGTGTCGCTCAGGTACTGGTGGGCGCCGCCGACTCTTCGATTGCAGCCCACTTCGCCAACAAGGATTCGGTTCGCGGGAACGTCGTGTTCGGTCGCCCATCGGGTCACGGCATTCATCCGAGACTCAAATTCATCCCTTTCCCATCGGACTGTCTCGCCAGTCCAACCGACAGGCATTCGGTCGGGATAGTGAAATCGCCCTTGGTTGATTCGAAATGTGGTGTAGTTCCACGGCTCGTAGAAGTGAAACGAATACAAAAGGTTCGGAGCGTCGATCCGTTCCATTGAAGTCATTCCTTCCGGGTGAGCGTGGAAGCAGCAATCAAGAACAATCGGGGTCTTCGAATCGACGCTGCGAATGGCGGTCACAGCGTTGCGGTAAAAGTGGTTCAGGTCAGCGACGGTGCCAGCGATTTGTTGTCGCCACTGCATAAATTCTGCCGTCGGTCGCTCGTGTTCATGTTCGCGTTCGGGCGCCGGTTCGTTCAGGATGTTGTAGCCCACAATGGCTGGATGATCCTTCAGTTCGGTCGCTAGCTTGGTCCAAAACTCAATCGCTTGATCTTGATACTTTTGATCATGCCAGAGGCGATAGTCGAATTGGCCGTCGTTTTTTTGTCGGGTGCGGCAACCGGGCACGCTAAACATCGACAACACAATTTGGACATCGTGTTTCGCGGCGCGATCGAGCACTTTGCGCAAGCGGTCCATGTCCTGTTCTGGAATTCCGTTCCAATCGTCCGCATCACCGATCAAAAAATCTCGCCCCACGGGTGTCATTTCCGTGACTTGCAATCGCATGAACTCGATGCCTTGTTGTGACGCATCGTTAAACCACTCATCAGTGGCATCGGCGCCGTCTCCGTTGGCCCCACGACGTTGATGATCCCAATAGTCCATCGGGTCGGATGCCTGAGCCACGTTCGCAACGCAGAGCATTGCCGCCAAAAGGAAGTACTTCATCGTTCACCTTATTTTGGGATAGCGAATCCCCGATCGTATTGCCGCGGAAGGTGTGTTGTCAAATTTTGGAACGGGCAAATCGCATTGTCAGATGAATCGCGAGTCCGAACCAGGCTACGATTTCGTCGATGACTCCGTTCAAAATGGGCACATCACCACATCAATCAACGCCGCATATCCTCTATCATACGCGTGTCGAACGATCGCCTCATTCGCTAGGCAAGAACGTATAAAACGCGTGATTCACGCAACCGAACTCAACCTAAAACCTGGATGGATTAATGAAGTCGCGACTCATGTTGGCTCATGGCTTTGCCCTGTTGACGATCTTGTCGGCAATGACAGCTTCAAACGCGGATGACACATTCGGCCAATCCATCGTGTTGCCGCAGAACCCAAACGCATGGATCAATAGTGGTCCAATCTCGACACAAGCGATGGCTGGCAAATCGGTGGTGTTGTATTTCTTTGAAGAGGGCTGCCCGCGCTGTCGCGAAAACTGGCCTGCGGTCGAAGCGGCGGTCATGCAGAATCAAACGAAGCCCGTGATGTTGATCGCCGTCAATTCAGGTTCCTCACCCGCCGAGGTGGCTCAGTATGTCAAACGCAATCGGTTGAAGATTCCGGTCATCATTGATCAAGACCGTTCGTTAGAAAAGCAAGCGGGCGTCGGTACCATTAGCTTGAACAACATCTTTCAAGCCTACTTGATTGATGGGGAAGGAAACTCGAGGCGAATGAGTGGCGGCGACATTCCAGCCGCGATGCAAGCCGCTGCTCAGACCGCGTCTTGGAATGTTGACCCCGTTGGAATTCCGCCAACGATGATTCCTTTATGGCGGCAAATCGAGTTTGGCAACTATGCGCCGGCCGCCAAAAGCTTGACGCGATTTCGACGCGATCGCAAACCCGATGTCAAAGCTGCGGCCGAAAGACTGCAGAGCTACGTGGACGATAAGATTGCCATCGCGTTAAGCGAAGCCGAATCCGCCGTCGCGGCGGATGATTCTTGGTTGGCCTTTAAGAAGTACGAAGAAGTGAATGAGCATTTCGCTGGGTATGAGTTGCCTGATGTGGTTGACTCGGAACTGAACCGTTTGGCTGACGACGGACTGGTCGCGAAGGAACTTGCCGGTCGAAAGTTGTGGCGTCTGGCGCAAAGCATCATCGAGTCAGGTCGAGCCAAACCGGCTCGCGTTACCGCGATGATGAGCAAAATTATCAAGGACCACCCTGGCACCGAGGCTGCTCGGATGGCAGCAGATATTCAGTAGCAACCAGTCTGGCTTTGGCTTGGGCAACTGAGTTGTCACGCGATAGTTTGCTGTTTCTTGTTGACTCAATCGAGAATTACTGGTATCGTTAATCGTAGATAGACGATAGGTGGGTTAATGACAAAGCAAATTGGTCTCAAAAAGAAGTGCGATACGACGCCGGTGAAGCTGAAGGCGGATCCGACGGCTGAAGATTTCGCAAAGCTGGCTTGGGCAATCGCTCATCCGGCTCGCGTGCAGATTGTTCGGCTGTTGATTGGCCGCAAAGCCTGCGTGTGCGGTGAGATCGTGGACTGCTTACCGTTAGCTCAATCGACGGTTTCCCAGCACTTGAAGATCTTGAAGGAGTCTGGGTTAATTCAAGGGGAAGTCGATGGGCCGAAGGTATGCTACTGCATTAACCCCAAGCGGCTCGAACAGTTAAAGGCATTCGTAGCGGGGCTGTGAATGTCCGTTTTTTTGAATACGGCTATCGTGAATCGGCGATGGGCGATAGGTGGATTGAAGGCTCGTTTCTAAACAAGGGAAAACGATGACAAAGATTGAAATTTACGACAAGGCGATGTGTTGCTCGACGGGCGTGTGTGGGCCACAAGTTGATCCGGTGTTGCCAAAGTTTGCTGCAGACCTGGATTGGTTGAAAGGCCAAGGCCACGAAGTCAATCGTTACAACCTGGCCCAAGAACCCGCAGCGTTCGCCAATAACGCGGTCGTGCAGCAGATGCTCGCCGATGAAGGTGTCGAATGCCTCCCGTTGGTGTTGGTTGACGGTCGCGTGGTCAGTCGTAGCGAATACCCTTCCCGCGAAAACCTAGCCCTGTGGTCTGGAACCTCAGTCAAGCCAAAGGTCAGCTTGCCAACAGCCACGAATTCGGGCTGTTGCGGTGGAAGCACGGGGTGTTGCTAAAACCCTGGGACGCTCAGGTTCAATCGGTCGATTGAGTCTGATCAACAAAGTTTGACGGTCCAGGATGTTGGCGGCGTTAAGGCCATCAATTCAGTAACGGCCATCGCCTCGGTCGCGGCTAGCTTAGCCGCGACAGACCGCGTTTAACTACTCGATTACGTTTCAATGGACTCATGCGATGCAATTCTTGAAAGCTCCGACACGAAACTTGTTCTTTACCGGAAAAGGCGGTGTTGGGAAAACGTCGATGGCGTGCGCGACGGCGGTACAGTTGGCTGACCGTGGATTGCGAGTGCTGTTGGTGTCCACTGACCCCGCGTCGAATTTAGACGAGGTGCTAGGCACCAAGCTAAGCAGCGACGCCACGCCCGTTGAATCAGTCCCGCATTTGTACGCCATGAACCTGGACCCCGAAGCGGCCGCGTCGGAGTATCGCGAACGAATGGTGGGCCCGTATCGTGGCGTGTTGCCTGACGCGGCGGTGCAAAGCATGGAGGAACAGTTTTCGGGTTCCTGCACGCTTGAGATCGCGGCGTTCGATGAGTTTTCGAAGTTGCTCGGCGACCCTAGTGCTACCGCTGAGTTCGATCACGTCATTTTTGACACCGCGCCGACCGGACATACGCTGCGTTTGTTGACACTGCCTTCGGCATGGTCGGGGTACATCGAAAACAATACGACGGGGACGTCATGTTTGGGTCCGCTAGCGGGACTTCAAGCTCAAGCGTTGGTCTACCAACAAACGGTGGAAGCCCTCGCGGATTCCGGTGCGACAACGTTAGTGCTGGTGACTCGCGCCGATGCAGCGGCGTTTCGCGAGGCTGCTCGCACGAGCGTTGAATTGCAAAGCCTTGGCGTCAACAATCAACACCTGATCGTCAACGGCGTTTTTAAGTCTGAATCGCAAGACGATGCGATTGCAACCGCGATGCAGCAGCGCGGTGATGTTGCCCTGTCGCAGATTCCCGATGCAATTGGGCAGCTAGACCGGACGATCATTCCGTGGACCTGGAATGGTTTGATGGGGATCGACGCGTTACGGCAAGTCGGCAAGCCAGCGGTGACTCAAGGAAGCGAAGACGATGATCTTTCCTGGACTGATTCGTACCCGGATGGGCTTGGGTCGTTGATCGACGACTTGGCGGCAGTGGGGCACGGCGTGATCCTGGCCATGGGCAAAGGTGGCGTTGGCAAGACGACCGTCGCGGCCGCGGTCGCTGTGGCCCTGGCTGAGCGTGGATTCGACGTTCACCTTTCCACCACCGACCCGGCGGCTCATGTCACGGCCACCATTGCCGCCGAGGAATTGGCGGGGCTGAGCGTCGGGCGTATCGATCCAGCAAGAGAAACCGCTGAGTACTCTGAAGAAGTGATGAGGACTGCGGCCGTTGGTTTGGATGAAGCGGGAAGGGCTCTGCTCGAGGAAGACCTGCGATCGCCTTGCACCGAAGAAATCGCCGTGTTCCGTGCCTTTGCCCGAGCGGTAGCGGAAGGGGAGGATCGCTTCGTCGTGTTGGACACGGCACCAACCGGGCACACGGTCTTATTGCTTGATTCGGCACTCGCCTACCATCGCGAAGTCACACGGCAATCAAGCGGGATGTCAGAGTCCGTGGAAAACTTATTGCCCCGTTTGCGAGACCCCGAGTTCACGCGAGTGCTGGTGGTGACCCTGCCCGAGGCAACTCCGGTTCACGAAGCAGCCAAATTGCAGCAAGATTTGCGACGAGCCCAAATCGAACCGTTTGCCTGGGTCATCAACCAAAGTCTTGTGCCGTTGCAAGTGAGTGATTCGGCGCTGCGTCATCGGCAGCAACACGAATTGCGATTTATCGATGAGGTACGATCATCGCTGGCGAAACGCGTTGCGTTGATTCCTTGGCAGATAGAGTCGCCGGTGGGCCTTGCCGGACTGCGTCGCGTAGTCGGAACGGACTCGTCGCTAACGTCCTAATTGTTTTCTACATTTGACAACAACTTGATGGAAGAAGAATGAGTAAGAAAAAGGTTTTGTTTCTCTGCACCGGCAATTCCTGTCGTAGCCAGATGGCCGAAGGCTGGACGCGTCACGTACATGACGAAGCGATCGAGGCCTACTCGGCCGGGATCGAAGCCCATGGATTGAATCCCAATGCCGCGCACGTGATGAAAGAGGCGGGAGTCGATATTTCCGACCAGGCGTCGAAGCTTGCCGATTCACTTGAGGACATTGCGCTCGACTTGGTGGTAACCGTTTGCGGTCATGCTGACGAAAACTGCCCGACGTTTCTAACCAAGGCGAAGGTGGTACACGTTGGGTTCGACGATCCACCGAAGCTCGCCAAGGATGCCGCTAGCGAGGACGAAGCGCTCGACCACTACCGACGGGTGCGTGATGAGATTCAACACTTCGTTGTCGAAAAGCTACCTGACCTGTTGCTCTAGGTCGCCAGCGACATCAGCACCCCGCAGCGTCCGTCGTCGCAACAACAACCCGACCAAAGCGAATGCGCAACACCCTTTCCCTCGTTCGGTCGGTTCTCAAGCAATTACCCACACAACGCTTCGCAATCGGTGCCGTTTTCGCTTTGGAAACGTGTGATTCATGGGGTGCTAGTCCCAGCCCCGATCGCTTCCCCGAGCGAGTTCTCAGCGCAAGATCGGTGACGTAGAAAGATTCGATCGGTTGAACCGCAATTTGCTTGACAACCGGTTGTCTGTGTTAATACATTGGCATGTGTTAATGTGTTGACACAGGAGGCCGTTGTCGATGGCAAAGAAAAGTCGAAAGGTTGAGCCGCCCAAGCTGGGTGCTCGCGAGCGTCAAATTATGGACGCGGTTTACCACGTTGGCTGCGCTTCGGTGTCGGACGTGCGGTCGCTGCTGAAGGATCCGCCGAGCTATTCTTCGGTTCGCACAATGATGGGGCTTTTGGAATCCAAAGGCTATCTACGTCGTCATCGTGATGGAATACGTCACCGCTATTCTGCGACCAAATCGCGTGAAAGTGCTGGACGAAATGCGATCGCTCATTTGAAGTCGACGTTCTTCGATGGATCGGTCAGCAAAATGTTCGCCGCATTACTGGACGAATCATCGTCTCAGCTAACGGACCAGGAACTTGCTCAACTGCAGCAAGCCATCGACAAAGCTCGCGAAGAGGGAGCCTAGCATGATGTGGCAATCATTCCTCGTTGATGTCGCCCTGAAGTCGTTTGTAGTGATGCTTGTTGTCGCGATACTCGCAAGTCTCTGTGGACGCCTATCTGCTGCAATCCGACACCGAATGTGGACGCTTGGAATTGTGAGCGTTTTGTTGCTCCCTTGGTTTAGTGCCCTGCTTCCGACGTTTCAGCTCGCTCTTTTACCAGTCCAGGAAGGATCACACCCGGATTCGATAATCCAAACGGCCTTCGTGCAGGGAAACTCAACGATCGGGGTTTCAGGTCAAGAAGTTCCCAATCAACCGAGGTTGAAGAACACAGCCTCAGCTCTTAACACTTCGGTCAACCGTTCGCCTTCACGATCGAACTTGTCCGACCATCGTGCAGACCAAATTGGTTGGGATAGTTCAGTGATGGCGTCTGATCCCGGTCGATCTGGTTTTGGTTCTGGTTGGACTGAGCCAGCAGAGTTCAACTCCGTGGTCTCAAGCGAAACGACTGATTCGAATCTTTGGATGTCTTGGTTGATGGGAGCTTGGGCACTCGGGACCTTCACCTTGATCGTCCCGTGGTTGTTTCGGAGCTTGCGGACAAGATGTTGGATCGCCAGTGGCGTGGCAGTGAGTAGGCCAAAAGTAACGTCACTTCACGAACATATTTGCTGCAGTTTGGCTGTGCGGGGGCCGGTTCCTTTGCTGCGTTGCTCCGACCTAGCGATGCCGTGTGCGGCTGGCTGGTTCCGGCCGGTCGTCATGCTGCCAGATTCAGCGATGGATTGGCCTACCGAACGTTTGCGACCGGTGCTGCTGCACGAATTGGCCCATGTTCTCCGTCGTGATCTACTCATTCAGTCCTTGGCTGAAGTAGGTCGTGCTTGCTATTGGTTCAATCCGCTCGTTTGGTTGGCGGTATCTCGATTGCGTTTGGAACGCGAGCGGGCTTGTGACGATCACGTGCTGCAATCGGGTTTCGCAGCGACGGATTATGCGCAAGTACTGCTTGACGTCGCTAAAGATTACCGGCGTTCCCAGCGTAGCGTCGGATTAGCGATGGCTCGCCCAAAGGACTTGGCGTGTCGCTTGCAATCGTTACTCGACCAGACACGATCACACATTCCATTGAGTCGTTCGGCATCCATAGGAATGCTAGTGGTCGTAATGTCGGTCAGCGGAATGACGTCGGCTCTTCGTTTGGTCGCGCGAGCGCAAGAGGATTCAGCGGAGCGATCCTTTGAGGTGCTTGGTGGTGATAAGGAGGGCCTTGATTGGATTGAAGGAACGGGCGCGTCTCTAAGGATGCGCGTGCGAGGCCACGTGGTCGATTCGCTTGGCCAACCCGTGACTGAACCGGAGGTTGAGGTCGCGCTGAAGGTTGGTAGCGAAAGTATTGATATTCAACCGGCCATTCGCGGAAACGCATTCGAAGTTTGGGTACCGGCAAACGGTTCGAACTGGCAAGGGATCAATATCCAGTGTTCGCAGGGCAATCTGTTGTCGTCCCAGTTCTATCGACGTCACGAACTCCGGCAAATTGCTGTCAATCCGTTGCGATTTGAACTTCACTCTCCCGATCGCTCGGTATCGATTCATGTGACTCATGAAGGTGCACCCGTTGCGAATGCCAAAGTAAAAGCAATCCTCAGTGATGCACGTATTGCAAAGGCGAAAACAGACGAGCGAGGCGTGGTGAACATTGATCTGTATGGTGAAGAACAATTACGCACATTGACCGCTTGGACAATCGGGGAATCAGAAAACGCCGTCAATGCTGCAACCAATGACCTGCTAATTGGTGGCTATCAATTTCATCAGCAACCAATCCGCGATCGTGACGCCGCGGTCCAAACCATCGAAATGTTTCGTTGCCGCGAACAACGTGTCCGCATAGTCGACGAGGAAGGCGAACCGGTCCAAGGGGTTCGGTTTCAAATGCAAATTGCCACACCGCAGCCGTACTTTAACTATCTCGGCATCGTTGATGACCAGATCTTAACGACTAACGCTAGTGGCGAAGGCATCGTCCGTTGGTATCCCGATTGGCCAGAAGTGCACAGCTATGTGGAGCTCATAGGTGACCGATGGTCACTTTCGCAAAAAGGTCAGTGGGTCAGCGAAACGCTGCAGGTGGCGGTCAAGCCACGAGCGAAACGAGAACGAGTCAGGGGAAGAGTCACGCCAGGGCCGTTGCCAATCGACCAAGCTCGCTTGACCGGAATCTCGGTGTATGCGTTTAGTTATCAGGGGGACGAAGAATCTCGCATTGAATCGCAACGGGCATTCACCGATCGAGATGGCCAGTTTTGGATTGACTCTTTACCAGGATCGACGTATTCGATCTTTGTCGATTCGCCCGATTTGGTAAGTCGACACACGGACGTCGTACTGTTCGATTCGGCGACCAATCAAGCGAACTCACCGACGGTGGTACTTCAACAAGGTGTTCTAGTAACTGTCAAACTAACCTCTGGACCGAATCGGCTTCCAATCGTCAACGAGATCGTACGATTCCACTCGGACCACTCGTTCGAGTTCGTTAAAGATGACCGACAAACGACTGGTCGGGCGAGTCGCGATTTGGCAGTGGTCACTGGAGACGACGGGGTTGCCACTGCTCTGTTTCCTGAGGGAATGGTTGAAGTCGCTGTGATGCAATCAGACTGGCAGACTACTAGGACCATCGAAGTTACCGGCGGTGGCGATAATTCGATCACGATTCATCGCGATATCGTGGAGGGGCACGAAGTGGTCGGTGGTGTCGTAATGTCCAAGGGCGACCTTGAAGATCCGTTTTATCAAGGAAGGCAATGTACGCTTGCCATGGGATCGCTCGATGGAAAAGCACGAGACATAAAGACGATCAAAACAGATGCTGGTGGTCGATTCGCGTTTTCGACAGTCGCCAGCAAGTTAGGAATCCTAGCGATCACCGAGGATCAAAAGTATTCAGGACACGTGATCACGAAGAGTCTGACAGACCCCATCGAGATCGTATTGCGACCTACGCAATCGTATACGGCAACTCTCGTTGATGTCGATGGAAACGTGATCGCAAATCGCAACGTGGCCGCGAGGATTCAGATGAAGGACATCCAAGAGGTTGAAAAAGTCAGTGCAAGGGGGCGCATCGACTATCCATCGTCGTTCTTAGCTTTCAACAAGCGAGGTGAAACAAATGACAAAGGTGAGGTGACCTTCTCAGGCTTGCCAACTCGACTGCCCATTTCTTTTTACTCAGAGGGACAAGAGTGGCCGGTGGGCGACGCGTACTTGGAACCAGGTGAGCAGCGGAAACGGGCGACTTGGAAATTTGAACGTGTCGACGCAAAAAAATCCGTAGCGACAACGTCGAACATCGAGCGTTGGGAAAATACGCTGCGAAACGGCCAACTGGGAGGCTATCACTCGTTGCTGGTCGTACAAAACAATTCGAACGAGGTCGAGCGATTCGTCAGCGATTATCTGACGCGTGCGCGCAAAATGCCAATTGCGGCTCGTTTCATGACGATGACGTACGACACGGGAACCGGGGATGCTGAATTTGAGTCCAAGTTAAGCGTCAAGAAGCCGAGCGATGGCGCTGTGACTGTGATTGCTTACAACCTCGCCGGATCCGAAGTCGACCGCATAACGTTTGTGGTGAATGATGCAAATAGCGTTAAGCACTTGGACAAATTTCTAAATGCGAATGCCCCGGCGACCATGAACGTGCAAGAAGCTTGGGATCAGGCATTTGCTCTGGCGAAGCGAACGGATCGTCGAGTCTGGGTGCGAATTGGTGGCCGATACTGTGCCCCGTGCTACACCTTGTCGCGATTGCTGGACGAACATTCGCAATCGTTGAGTCAGGATTTTGTGATGTTAAAGCTCGACGATGCTGATCGCACCAGCCAGCCGGAAATCTTCGATCGCCTGTTGCAGCAAGCGTGGCCCGGTATCCCATTTCATGTGATCTTTGATGCCAACGGCAAGCGGCTTATCGATAGCAATGGGCCGATGGGGAATATCGGATCACCATCTAGTTTTGAAGGTGTCAAGCACTTCTCAAGGATGCTTGAAGTCGGTCGTCGGCGAATGACGGACAAAGAAATCAACGCTTTGATTTCTAGCATCGAACGATCTTGATCGCATGATCAGCGATGCGGGCAAAGAGTTGGCTTTGCGATGCGGTGACGGGGGTTGAAGGGTTCCGTTAGATGAATGCTCGTTGCTCGTTGCGATGTGGCTGGTGTGGAGCTTTGGTCGCTCGGCGAATCTTGTTGTCGCCCGCCTGATCTATGAGAACAAGTTGTGCGAAAAGGCGGTCGCGGCACCTCCGTTTGAAGGTCCGACGAGATACCGTACACTTTTCGAGGGAACGATGGGGCGAAGGTTGTGACTGTGGCGATGGTGTGCCTGGGCAAACTTTCATGAACGTCATTGGAGATGAAGTTCATGAGTCGCGGGTTGGCACTCGGTTCGTTTCGCGCTGAATCGTTTAGCGCTGAGTCGTTTGGCGCTGAGTCGATTCTTCTCAGCGGCACCGCTTGGGCAACTTAGGTCAATTATTAAAACATTTACAAGGGAAGCACTATGTCACGGATCATCGCATTTGCAGGAAGTACCCGGGTTGGCTCCTATAACAAGATGCTTTTGCGAGCAGCGGTGGAGAATGCGCGACGCGCCGGTGGTGAGGTCACTCACGTTGATCTTCGTGACTATCCAATGCCACTTTACGATGGTGATCTTGAAGAATCGGAAGGCCAACCGCCGCACGCGACCGAGTTGTACGAGATGATGAAGGAGCATCAGGGGCTGTTGTTGGCGTGTCCGGAATACAACAGTTCGATCACGGGTGTTTTGAAAAACACGATTGATTGGGTGTCACGACCGCGTGACGGCGACCCACCGATGGCTGCGTTCGCGGGGAAGACTGCCGCTCTGATGAGTGCTTCGCCCGGTGCCCTGGGCGGACTTCGAGGCCTAGTGCATGTCCGTGCCATTCTGGGAAATATCGGCGTCACGGTGATCGCCAATCAAATTGCGGTGCCACGGGTGATGGACGTGTTCGATGACACCGGAACGTTGGTCGATGCTCGAACGGCGGAGAAGGTTGCCGGACTCGCAAAGGAACTTGTCGAAACCACCAACAAACTGCATGGATAGACGTCGACCGTCGTGGGGAAAGCTGGCTTGTGTCTCGGTTTGTATCTGTGGGCAACTCGTTGATTTCTATGGTGATCATCACCGCGGAATGAAGAATCAAGTTTTTCAGGTTTGCCACTGGTATTCAACTGTTTACCGGGCTCGGTTTTGAGTTATCCTGGCCATCGCATTTGCGCCAGTGCTTTCGCATCAGCGAACAGGAGTGGTGTCTTGTCTCTCCTCAAGCGAAGGTTATAGGGTGATCTCGATTCTTTACGTTATTCGAGCGACGCGGTGCTGGATTGCTTTAACTGCAATCGTTTTCGTTTGCTCGCCGGTCGTATTTTCGCAAGACACAAAACGCGGCATTGGTGCTGGCGATGGATTCTTGGCGAACTCAGTCAACTCACGCTGGGCGTACGATTGGAATTACGACAGCCCAAATGCGTACAACGGGGAATATGTCCCGATGTTCTGGGCCGGCGGAAACTTGTCGACCAAGATCAATGCGATCAAGAACTACAGCAACATCAACTACGTCTTGGGTTTCAATGAACCTGAACGCAGCGACCAAGCCAACATGACGGTCGCCAATGCGGTAAGCCAATGGGCAACCATCAGCAACGGGTTCGCAGGAACGGGCATCAAATTAGTCAGCCCCGCGGTATCGGATACGGTGTCGGGCCGAGAATGGTTGGCGGACTTTATGGCGGAGGTTGATTCCGATCCGAATTTGGTGGTCGATGAAATCGCGTTTCATTGGTACGGAACCGTGAACATCAACAACCCTACCGCAACCGCCAACAGCTTTCTCAACAAGGTCGATCAATACCACACAACCTATGGCCGTAATGTTTGGGTGACAGAGTTTGCGGGACTCGACTTTGGTGGCAATTACACGACTGAACAAATGCAGGAGTGGAACGCGACGTTCTTGCAAACCGCGATCCCAGGTTTGGAATCTCGTAGCTATGTGACTCGATACGGATGGTGGAACCATAACGACGATTCGCGACTGGCGACGAAAGACGGTTACGGTCTTTGGCGACCCACACAGGTTGGCGACTATTACAACAAAACGTTGCTAAGCGGTGACTCGCGTGACTTTGGTGGTAGCCCCGTCGGTTTGGACATGATGTATCTTCGCGGCGGGAGTCTAATTAACGACGGATCGACCCTTGGCAACAATGCTGTCGGACGGATCTACGCGATGGCCAATCATGACGGCAGCACCGCAACCAGTAGCATGGGTGGAACGGGCGATTGGGGGATGCACAGTTGGGGATCCGTGCGAGTTGAAGAGGGAGCATCGCTTCAAAAGATCGGAACCAACACGGTCACTTGGCGAAATCTTGATCTCTACCACGACGGCGAGATTCGATTGCTCGGGGGTGCGGGTAACACCGGAACGTTGGCCATCTCAGGCTCCGGAACGAACGCTCAGGGAACCGGTCAACTGCGATTGGACTCAGGGTCTCATTTGAAGTTGGGCAATGCCGCGGACGCGAACAGCTTTGAACTTCCGTACGACATTCAATATCGCGCCGGAAGGGTCACGGTCGATAGTCCTGTCACGCTCAGTGGCGTCGGTACGATTTACAACCAGACCTTTTTCACCACCAACGATGACCTTACCGTTGACGGAGTGTTGGCGGGTAACAATCCCGGTATCGTCAAACTAGGAGTCGCCAACATGATCCTCAATGGCGACAACACTTACGTGGGGTACACCAGGGTCAATGAAGGGACTTTGGTCGTCAACGGTTCAATTGGTGGCAACGACGTGTTGGTGAACAACGGTGGAACGCTTGGGGGGACAGGGAAAATCGCGGCGATGATTGACGCGAATAACGGCGGCATTGTTGCGCCGGGGAATAGTCCAGGGACGTTGACCGCCGGCAGTGCTGACTTTGCTGCCGGATCGACGCTATGCATCGAATTGTTGTCGTTCACCGAATTCGATCGGCTTGTTTTGAACGGACCGCTTGTGGTGGATCCAGGTGCGATTCTGCAGATTCAACTGCTGGGCGGTTACATGCCTAGCGTTGGTGACTCATTCGATGTGTTAGACTTTGCATCGTTCAGCGGATCGTTCAGCGGATCGTTCGGAGTCATCGAAGCTCCGGCTCTCACGAATGCCCAGTGGGATTTTGCTCAGTTCAGCAGCGATGGAATTATCGGCGTGACGGCAGTGCCAGAACCAAGCGGTGCAGCCGTGTCGTTGCTCGGCATGTTTGCGATCGTCATCTACATTCGAAAGCGAAAAGGCAGTCGAGTTTCAACCGCATGAAAGTTCTCGTCTCATTCATCGTTGGTTGTTTCGTCTCAGTTGCGTTCGCGCAAGCGGAATCGCCAAGCACCAATCATCGGCTTAGCGGCAATCAAAGCAAGTTTGTAATGGTGGCTGCTCATCGCGGCGGCTACGCCAACGACAAGCAAAACCAAGCACCGGAAAACTCGGTTGCCAATGTCGCCGTTGCAATCAAGCAAGGGTACGACGTTTTCGAGACGGATATCCAGCGTACCGCCGATGGTGTTTTCGTCATCATCCATGACGAAACCATTGATCGAGAGACCAATGGCACTGGCATGGCCAAGGACATGAAGTGGAACGAGTTAAAGAAGCTCAAGAAGCGATATCGAGATGGATCGTTGTCGGATCAATCGGTGGCGACGCTCGAAGATCTGCTGGTCGCAGGAAAAGGGAAGATTCTGTTCAAGCCTGATCTGAAGCCCGGGATCATCGAACACTTTGACGAATTGGCCAGATTGATTTCACGGCTTGAAATGGCGGATCAGGTCTTTCTAAGAACTGGATTCAAGGATGCACCGACCATCAAGCAGTGTTTTGACAATGGAACGCCACGCGTGGAAGTGATGTTCAAGGTCAAAAGCGAAGCCCAAGTGCGAGCGATCATCCGCGACTTTCAACCAAAAACCATCCAAGTGAATTTGGCGGCCGGTGATATTGTCTCTCGCACCGAGAAGGCAGCGATACGCGAGGCGGTGGCGAATGCAGTATTGGTGGAAACCCACAGCGACGGCGAGCCCAGTCAATGGTTGGAACTCGCTCAATTAGGCGTTCGCATGTTCCACACCAGCAAGCCTGATTTAATGCTGAAGTTTTTGAATCAAAACGGTTGGCGAGATCGTGGTGTTGAGTAAAGACTCTATTGTACGACTTGCATGTGCCCCCGTAGGCGTCCGGTCATTGCGGCGGGTTAACGATTCGATCAGCCGCAGCCGATAGTGCCTCGGCTCGCTCATCGCGTCCCATCAGTCGCAAAGTGTAAGCCAAGTTTCGCATCGCGGGAACGTTCTCGGAGTCAGTGTCTAGGACTTTCTCGAACGCATCGACCGCCATCGAAAGTTGATCCTGGTTCACGTAGACGATGCCAAGATTAAGCAGAGCACTCACGTTTTGCGGCGACTGATCCAAGACGGCTTGTAGTTCTTGGCGAGCAGACGAAAAGTCTGCTTTCTGAATGAACAGCTTGGCAAGGTTCAGTCTTACGTCGGTCAATGACGGGTCAAGTTCGAGGCTCCGCCGATAGTGCTCGATGGCGGCGGGCAGATTGCCTTGTACGGATTCCAATGATCCGAGATTACCGAAGGCGGCAGCCAACGTTGGATCGCTTTGCAGGGCTCGATCAATCAATTGTCGAGATTCATCAAGCCGTCCTTGCATCCCATAGATCGCGGCAAGATTGTTAAGAGCTTTGGCATGAGTAGGGCTGATTTGAACCGCTTGTTCGTAAAGCGTTTGAGCCTGTGCGAAATCTCCCAAGCCTTCGCGAGCTTTGCCTAAGTTGCTGACTGAATCGGCAAAGTTAGGTTTGAGCCTCATTGATTCCATCAAGTGCTCGGACGCCTCCGCGTAGTCCCCTCGCCGATTCAGTAAAGCCCCGAGATTGTTGTGAGCCATCCAGCTTGTCGGATTCCGAGCGATAGTGTCTCGCCAGAGCGTTTCGAGATCCTTGTAGATCAAGGTTTGTTTCCATGTAAGTGTTCCTAGCACCAAAGACAAGAGGCAGGCTACCGCGATCAATCCACGATTGCGTGACTGTTCGTTCGAGCCGATGAGTTTGCGAAACGCCAACGAAACCAGTTGAACGTACAGCACGATCATGCCGATGCTTGCCAGGTATTGGAAGTGATCGGCCACAAACGAGAATCTCATCGGATAGACATCGAAGAAACCGAGAGCAGGAAACAGCGTTCCGCAGAAGAAGCAAAATGCGACCACGGGGCCTCGTGAGATTCGATTCCGCAACACGAATAAGCTGACGATGGTGCCAGCCACGATGATAGGAAAGAAGTATTGCCAAGTTTGGCTGGCGTCGACGTCCCAGCGGGGATACGTAAACACCAACCCTAGCGGCATGAGCAACTTGGCGGCGTAAAAGCAAATCACTCGGCCGGCAATAAGAAATCGTTCAAGCAGTGATAAGTCCCAATCAATGCCCTCGGCACCGACATGGTACTTTTCAAGCCAAACGGTCAGCATGCCAAACCCGATTCCGACCACGAACATCGGAACCAACTCGAGAATACGCCTGCGCGAGACCGTTCCGTGCTTCCACCAGATCAACAGCACCAACGCTGCTGGCAGGGTCGCGGTTACTGTTTTGCTGAGCAACGCCGCGCCGAACAGGGCTAACGATAAGCCGTAAAACTTCCAATTGGAATTTGATCCCGACGCCGCTTTACCCGCTTCACCATCTTGTCTGGGGGAAGAGCCCAGGAAACGCAGGTACGCAGATGCGGAACCTAGATAAAACAGGCCTGACAGAACGTTCTTGCGTTCGGTGATCCAAGCGACGGATTCAACATGCACCGGATGCAGGGCGAAGATCAATCCGATTAGCCATGCCAATGGAATATCTAGACGCCGGCAAACACGCCAAAGCAACAGAGCGTTCAGCATGTGAATGATGATGTTGACGATGTGATAGCCGCGAGCGTTGAGCCCCCAAGTTTGATATTCAAGCCAGAATGTTGAATGCACAAACGGGTAGTACTGGGGCGTTGCTGCCGGGTCGGTCCATATCCGCCACAATCCGTTGACGTCCCGGAGCGTATCGTTGTTGATGACGTAGTCGTCGTCGTCCCAAATGAAGCCAGCATTCATTGCCGGCAGGTAAGCAAACATCGTCAGCAGGGTCAGCGCAATCGCAAACCAAAGGGATTGCCGATGATTAAGTTGCGTCGTCGGTTTCACGAGGTTCATTGCTTAGAGTTTGGAGCACGTTCCGCCATTAGGATTTTGAAATAGCGTACATTGCCGAGCGAGCCGACGCGACCAATGATCGAGTTAGGACGGGGATAAGCATTCCCAGCAGAACGGATTGCGAAATTTTTCGATACTTGCGAACTTGTCGTCCCGCAGGGTTGTCATCCCGCTTGAGGAATGAAGAGTCAAAAAGCCAAGTTGCTACAAGGACGTGCCGCAATCGACGCGGGGCGGACCTTCCCGAACCGACCCGATGAGCGAACCCGATGAGCGACCCGATGAGCGAACCAATGCCTAAAGCAATACAACAACCTGTTTCACCGGAACCGACGCATCGGGACCTACGACCCGCGCGACGCTACTTGCAATCTCGTCGTTCTGTCTTGGTCCGGAAGGGTTGAACGTGGTGCGGTCATCAAACGCAGGCGTCGTAGATAGGAAGCTTGAGGGATTAGCTTCGCCCGCCGATCGAACTTGGGGAGTCACGCTGGCGATCGTGGGGACGTTCCTGTTTGCCCTGAAGTCCATCTTCATCAAGCTCGCGTTTGCCGCCGGTGCGAATGCCACGTTGGTGTTGGCGATTCGCATGACATTGGCGTTGCCGTTCTATGTCGGGGTTTTGTGGTACTTGCGCCGTCGCGAAGATCGCAAGCCACTTCAGCGCGAACACGTAATTCGAGCGACCACGCTCGGATTTTTGGGCTACTACCTCGCGTCGTACTTGGACTTGGCAGGACTTGAACAGATTTCGGCTCAGCTCGAACGTTTGACTTTGTTCACTTATCCCGCGATGGTCGCCGTTTTGGCGTGGTTGTTTCTTGGCGAGCAGATCAATCGAAAGATTGTTTTGGCGATCGCGCTGTCGTATTTCGGCGTGCTATTGATGTACGGTCAGGAGCGTGCCTTCACATCGGTCGGCGACACCAGCTTGGGTGTGATGCTGGTGATTGGTTCGGCGCTTAGCTATTCGTTCTATATCCTGTTCGCTAAGCCGGTGATGAAGCATATTGGCAGCCAGCAATTCACTAGCTTGGCGATGATTGGATCGACGTTCTTTGTTGGAGTCCACTTTGCAGCGACACAGCCTTTGACATCGCTGGTGGAAGCTAAGCCAATTGTGTACGTCTACGGATTAATACTCGCGTTCGTTTGCACAGTGATCCCTAGCTTTATGATCAACGAAGCCATCATGCGGATCGGAGCGACTCGGACAACCGTGATTGGTTCCGTCGGTCCCGTGCTAACCATGATGCTCGCGATCTTTGTCCTTAGCGAACCTTCGTCCCTTCAGCACTTTCTAGGGATGGCGGTTGCGATCTACGGCGTCAGCCTTGTCGCAAGGAAATAAGCGAACGGATTCCACGGGCGAGTGATCTCAAGTGCGATCACCTGTTTTAGGCTAGTCGATGTTCATTTGGTGATCGGGGCCTTCGAGTAGTGGTTCATCGAGAGATCGAATGTCGCTGTTGGGCAGACCACCGGGGTATTGATCTTTGATCATCCGAATGGCGGCTGTGGCGACTGCGATGTGTTGCTTCTTGGTGTCCTGATAGAAAGCCTTGGCCTCGCCGGGCAACTTCGGTAAGCCGTGCAGTGGTTTGTCAGAAACGCATAGCAATGTTGCACTGGGGATTCGGTATCGAAATCCATTGGCGGCGACCGTGGCGGATTCCATATCGACGGCGATGCTTCGACTGGCTCGCAAATTCTCGAGAGTTCGGCGGAGCGATAGTTCCCAGTTTCGATCCGCGGTCGTGTAGACCGCGCCAATTCGATAGGTCAGTTTGGCGAAGTCGAGCGCGTTCGCCAACGCTCGGTTGAGCAAAAAGCTGGGCGTGATCGGGACCGACGGGGGCAACGCTTCGTCGAGCAAGTGGTCGCCCCGCATGTATCCCGATGCCAAGACAAAGTCGCCCACATCTTGGTGATTGCGAACGCCGGCGCAATGACCCACCATCAACATCGCATCAGGACGCAGTACCGCCAAGTGATCGGTAAAGTTCTTAGCGTTGGAAGGGCCAACGCCGATGTTGACGATACTGATGCCGCGATTGTCGGGTTCCTTGTGGTGCAGCGCCGGCATTTGCACATCGGGTCGGTTTGGCCTCACGCAATCGGGAAACTGTTCGATGAAAGCAGTGACGTGCATTTGATAGTTAGTTAACAGCACGTACCGTTGAAAGTCTTCCGAAGACGTTCCCGTGTAATGTTCCAAGCGAGCAATCGACAACTCCGAGCGTTCCGGGCCAAACAGAAACACCTTCTTGCGAGTAAGGTCGAAGTCCGTCTCGTCGATCTTTTCCAAAAGATTGGGATCATTCAAATCGACTCGAGCCCGAGATTGCGAAACCGTGATCTCGGCGCCGCGTTTGGCGAGCTTCAAAAGTTCGCGGCGAAGGTACCAGCGATACGCTCGTGGACGAGCGATCTTGCCGGTTAATTCTGGGTTGTGTTTGGACCAGTTTCGGAAGACTGAGATTTTGGAGTAGTAGCCATCGGCATACGTTTGTTCCATCCGAGTACACGCCGCTTCAATTTGCGAACGAACTTCATCTTCAGACAACGTGGGGTCAATGCGCAGATCGGTATTCATGAGCAAAATTGTTGCTCATATGTCGATCGATGACCAGCGATGCTGTTCTCTAGCGACCGCAACAGACCGGTTCTATCCCGGTGTTGGCCCCCAACGCAATAAGTGCCACCGTAAATTGGCCCCCCCGCCAAGCGACCAAACCATCGCTGGCGATGCATGGCGGTTGCTATCGCGGGGAGTTGCCCGCGGCCCGTTCAATGCGTATTCGCCGCCTAGTGCGCAGGTTCAAGCTGCCATCTTTCGCATCAAACGAAATCATCCTGCGATAACGAGGCGACCACCAATGCCGTTACAGCTCAAAGTCGTCTTCAGCGTCAGCTTGCAGGTTTTCGAGAACATCTTCGCTGTAAAGCGGCATGTGGCGGTAATATACTTCGAGCGTCATGGTGGCCATGCATGTCGAATAAAGTCGACCGCCCGCCATGCTGCCTATCCCTTGAATTGCCTTCGGAGGCCAGCTTCCTGCTGCGTGGCCAAGCGGCACCTGAAGTGAAATCAATGGGTCGCGCATGGCTCGATTCCATTGATCCCATTGAGGACCACCGAGATGGCGGAGAACTTGCGAGGCGTAGTAGATGCAGTAAAGGTTGTCGCCGCCGGGTCCAGGAGCGGCAAGCTTGGCGGAACCATTGATCAGTGCCGCATGAGTGGGCGGTGCGCCACGATACATTCGACACAGCAATCCAATGGCGCTGGTCGCTCGGCCGCCATGATGTCCAGCAGACGGACCGGTGTATCCATAGTTCGAACCGTAGTGGGTGCTGACGGAATCCAAGAAGCGATCGATTCCGACAAGTGTTTTCTCGGGAACGACAAGGTCTGCCATCTGGCCACTCTTTAGCGCCATCGCGGCCCAACCGACCACGGATGTATCACCCGCTTGCCGAGGGCTGTAACGCCAACCGCCTCGGTAAGGATCCTGGGCCAAGACCAGGTAATCGAGCGAAGCTTGGGCTGGTAAGCGAAGTCGCGAATCACCCGTCATCGCATACGCTTCGCAAATGGCAAGCGATGCGAGGCAATGCGAGTACATCGTTCCGCCAGATTCATGCCAGGAGCCCGCGGTCATGCTGTTGGGAACACGTTCCTGATGAGCGAGCAGGTAATCAATCCCGCGCTGAACCACGTCAGTATAGTTTCCTTGAAAGTGAGTTTCGCCAGCACCGAGAAAGGGTAACAAGGCCAGTCCGGTGGCACCGTTTCGCGATCCGGCCATGTGACCGGACCCGTCACATTTCCCATTGCAAACTTGTTGATGGTCGAACGTCCAACCTCCATCGACGGCTTGGTGGTTGACGAGCCAAATCAAAGCACGCTGAACCGCTTCTTCGCTTTGCTTTGAACCACCGAATCTTTCTAACAGAATCGCTTTGTTCTCTTTCGTGCGACTTTCAACCGATGTGACCAACGGCACTAGCTTGAAGACTTCGGGGAGCTTGGATGGCAAGTCGGTGTTGGAAACTAAGGCGGCGGTTGATTCGCGGTCAATCGTGGCCGCCGGGTCCAACAAACGGGAGACCTTTCTCGGCAATGCGGGTGTGAAGTCTGGGACGATCGAGTCCGTGGCAATCGCGTCCGGTCTTTGACCATTGGCCAGATCGGAAGTTTGGCGAGATGCCGAATCCAGCGAGCCAAGATTCGGGTCCGGCGGTACGAACCGCGTGATGACCATCGAACCGGCGTCTTGCTTTCCCGGATTTGCGAAGGCGACCACTAGTGGTGACGTCTTAGACGCGACGCCTTGAGACATTGATAGCAGTGCCAGAACCAAGAGCAAGCTGAGGTGGATGATAAAACTGACTAACCAGCTCTGGGCCAGCAAGAATGAACGGCGACCAGAGTGCTGCGGGGGGAACTCTGTGGTTGGGCTAGATTCTTTCCCAGGTAGAATCACCGGCGCATTGGGAACGGTCGAGTTCATGTTCGCACGCGTATTCATGTTCGCACGCGGTAGGTTCGCAGGCGGTACGTTCGCAGGCGGTGAATTCGCAGGCGGTGGGTTCGCAGGCTAGCAATCATTGGAAAAGCTTTTGATAAGGCATTCGTGACCGATGCGAATCCGAGGCACGAAATTGCGGTGAAGTCCTGGCACGGCCCGGTCATCCCCGCTTGCATTGTATCGCTTTTGAAGCGACGAAACGAATTGTTTTTCTTTGTTGAATATCGACACCGAACCCTATCGTCACAGAGCGAAGTTACCAGCCTTGCTGGAAGCCCCCCGCTGAAAGGTTGAACCATGCTGAAAGTTACAGCTCACCCGTTGCTCGATTGCCGATCGTTTGTCACGACGTTTCCAAAGCCGCTAGGTGAGATGCAAAGCGGTCCAGAGTTGTTAGCAATGCTCGATCGGGATGCGCAGACTTTGTTTTCAAGTTCTGATGAAATCCGAAAGGCCGTCCGGGATCTGCTTCGCCAGGGCGGATTCAAGCCAACGGGGCGAAGCAAGCCGGCGTCGGAGTACTTGATCAAGGCGTCTGGGGAGCAGCCGCTTTCGCCGATCAATCTCGCAGTGGATGTATGCAACCTGGTTTCGCTTCACAGCGGATTGCCGATCAGTGTGGTGGACTTGGACTTGGTTACCGAGCCGGTCGAGATTCTGGTCGCACCCGAGGGAGCCGAGTACGTATTTAACCGGTCGGGACAAACCCTTGATATCGGCGGTTTGCTTTGCCTTGCCGATGCGAAAGGGCCCTGTGCCAACGCGGTCAAGGATTCCCAGCGAACAAAGACCCATGCCGACACACGGCGAACTCTTTCGATCATTTGGGGAACGGTTGTTTTGCAAGGTCGGACGCAGTCGGTCGAGTCCTGGTATCGGCAATTGCTCGAATCCCAGGGGGCGGTAACGACGGACGGGAAGCCGACTGACGAAAACAAAATCACAAATCAATCTTGAAAGTGTCAGGAGTGATCTTTCCTAACCGATTTGGGATTTGCTATTTACCCCGCACCAGGCACATCGCCTGCCAGATTCGTAGTTTCGATAGGTAACAAAGAATGTCGAAGAACTCAGTTGCACCGAAGACCAAGACGGTTGCTAAGAAGACTGCTGTCAGCAAGACAACGGCTATCAAGAGCACCCCGAAGAAGGCACCTGCTGCCAAAGCGTCTCCGGTAGCCAAGAAGACTGCTCCCGCTGCGAAGAAGTCTAGCCCTGTTTTGAAGACGGCTGTTGAAGCCAAGCCAAAGAAGGCGTCTGCTCCTAAGGCTCAAAAGCCAGCCGCGAAGACGTCGTCCACTAACAAGACTGTGTCAATCGCTAAGAAGACCACCGTCTCGGCTCGCAAACCGGCTGCTAAAAAAGCAGCCTCCCAAAAGCCTGTTGCCACCAAGGCAATTCGGGCTCGCAAGCCTGCTGCAACCAAGACGACGGCGAAGGCCGGTCGTCGTGCTGCGTAATTGGTTGCCAAGCAACCGCGAACTCGCCGCCGGTACGCCGGCGGCTTCATTCACCACCGCCTTGCTCATTGCGACGCGGTGGTGATTTCGTAGACACTCGAGAACGGTTTGACATTCTCTCGCCGGTTACTCAGCGCATTGCCGGCTCTTTCCCCAATGTTTTTTCGGGGCTTCCCCTAGCATTTTCTCGGCATCTGTTTGATGCAGCAAGGGTGTTGGTTCGGCTTGTTTGGTGCGACGATTCGACGGTCGATCCAACCACCGATCCAACTAGTCCACGTCGTAATCGCGTCGCATACGGATGCAATCGACATAGTAGTGTCGTTCACCATCGATCTCTTCTTCCACCAAACCGTGGATGTCGGTGACGAATCCAGGGAACTTCTTGTTGAAGCTTCTGGCAAACTTCAGGTACTCCACAATCGTTTTGTTGAAGCATTCGCCTGGGATCAACAACGGAATGCCAGGTGGGTAAGGCGTCAGCAATACTGCCGTAACTCTGCCTTCGAGTTCATCGATGGGCACGCGGTCGATTTCGCGGTGCGTCATCATGTCGTAAGCATCCGAGGGCACCATCGCGGGTGCCATGTCGGACAAGTACATCTCGGTGGTAACGCGTGCGATATCGTTGTCTTTGTAGGTTTCGTGAATCGACTGGCAAAGGTCCTTCAGTCCCGTTCGTTCGTAGATTGGATAAGCCTGTCCAAACTCGGGCAAGACTTTCCAAATCGGCAGGTTTCGATCGTAATCGTCCTTGAACTGTTGCAACGCACTGACCAGCGTATTCCAACGCCCCTTGGTGATGCCGATCGTGAACATGATAAAGAACGAGTACAGCCCTGCCTTTTCCACGATCACACCGTGGTGCGACAGGTACAGCGTCACGATGGAAGCTGGGATTCCCCATTCCGAAAATTGACCGTCCAGATTTAAGCCAGGCGTGGTGACTGTGCCTTTGATCGGGTCAAGCATGTTGAACCCGTCGGCGACATGGCCGAAGCCGTGCCATGACGCGTCACTTCGTAAAATCCAATCTGCTTGTTCGCCAATTCCGTCCTCGGGGATCTCATCAGGGCCCCAAACCTGGAACCACCAATCGTCGCCCCATTCCGCATCGACCTTTCGCATCGCACGGCGGAAGTTCAAGGCTTCCAAAATAGATTCTTCGACCATCGCGGTCCCGCCGGGCGGTTCCATCATCGCGGCAGCAACATCGCAAGACGCGATGATTGCGTACTGCGGCGAGGTCGAGGTATGCATTAAGTACGCCTCGTTGAAAATGTGTCGATCGAGTTTTTGGCCCTTGGGTTCTTTGACCAAGATTTGCGACGCTTGCGAGATGCCCGCGAGCAACTTGTGGGTCGAGTGAGTGGCGAACACCATTGATTGATCGCAACGTGGTCGGTCGCGTCCGATCGCGTGCATGTTGCGATAGAAATCGTGGAAGGTGGCGTGAGGCAACCAAGCTTCGTCAAAGTGCAACGTGTCGATTTTACCGTCAAGCAAGGTTTCCAACATCTCGACGTTGTAAACGATGCCGTCATAGGTGCTTTGCGTGATTGTCAAGATCCGCGGTTTGCGTCCTGGGTTCGCATCCTGGGCGGCACGCGCAAACGGGTTGGCGTCGATCTTTCGCTGAATGCTTTCGGGCAAAAATTCTTCGAGCGGAATTGGTCCGATCAATCCAAGGTGATTGCGTTTCGGTGTCAAAAATACCGGTACCGCTCCGGTCATGATGATCGAGTGCAAGATGGATTTGTGGCAGTTACGGTCGACGACCACGATATCGCCCGAAGCGACGGTGGAATGCCACACCATTTTGTTGGATGTGGACGTTCCATTGGTCACAAAGAAGCAGTGATCGGCGTGAAAGATCCTCGCTGCGTTCTGTTCCGAGGCGGCAATGGGGCCCGTGTGGTCGAGCAGTTGGCCGAGTTCTTCAACCGCGTTGCAAACGTCGGCTCGTAACATGTTTTCGCCAAAGAACTGGTGAAACATGCGCCCGACAGGGCTTTTCAAGAAAGCTACACCGCCCGAGTGACCAGGACAGTGCCAGGAATAAGATCCGTCGCTGGCGTATTCCAGCAATGCTCGAAAGAACGGAGGAGCCAGAGAATCGGTATAGGCCCGCGCTTCTCGCAAAATGTGCCGAGCGACAAATTCGGGTGTGTCCTCGAACATGTGAATGAAGCCATGCAGTTCCCGAAGGATATCATTGGGAATATGGCTGCTCGTTCTGGTTTCCCCGTACAGGAAGATCGGGATGTCGTTGTTCTTGAAGCGGATTTCCTGGATGAATTCGCGTAGCATCTCAATCGCTGGTCCCTCTTCGGGCCCATGCAAAATTTCTTCGTCGTCAATCGACAGGATGAACGCCGATGCACGCGATTGTTGCTGTGCAAATTGAGACAAATCGCCATAACCGGTAGCGCCGATGACCTCCGCACCCTCGCGCTCCATCGCTTCGGCAAGCGCGCGAATGCCCAGGCCGGATGTGTTTTCCGAGCGGTAATCTTCGTCAATGATCAGAATCGGAAATCGAAACTTCATAGAGGGACTTTCAAGAAAGGTAGAGACGCGGGAAGTTTAAGCACCTTTCGCCCATCGGCACAGGGTCTTCTTTGGACTCTTAGCCCAACCGAAATTTCGCGGGGCAACAACCGGTCAGGCAACCGATCTGCCGAATCGGCACCCGCAAGCCGTGTGACCCGCACAATCCGCGTATACGACGAAATCACGATCGCCAGTATGACATCCCCGTCATCGTCGCTGGGGTTGGTCGATAGGCCCAGATTTCTTGGGAAATATGAATGATCACACCCAATTGTTGACGTAGGTTTTTCTAGATCTGCGAAAAGCGGATGGTGATACGTCACCAAATTCTGGGAACGACAGGGCTTATGGTTCTCAGCGATCGCTTTCGGAGAACTTCAATCTGGGCACCATGATGACGAATAAACGTATCCTGATCGTCGATGACGAAGACGTGATCGTCCAGCTGTATCAATTACAGCTTGGCGACCGATACGAAATAGAAATTGCGCACAGCGGTGAAATCGGCCTCGAGTTAATCGCTGCGCAGGATCAATTTGCGGTAGTGGTGTCGGACATGAACATGCCCGGTGGCATGAGCGGCGCCGAATTCTTGAACCAAGTTCGGCAAGTGTCGCCCGAGTCCGTCCGAGTCATGTTGACGGGCGTCGATTTGCGCGAGGTCGCTTCGGTTGCCGTCAACCAAGGTCAAGTCTTTCGTTTCTTGACGAAGCCATGCCCCGCCGAGCAATTGGCCAAGACGATTGATGAATCGTTAGAGCAGTATCGGATCAAACGGGCCGAAAAGGACTTGCTCGATAAGACACTTAGCGGCAGCGTTCGTTTGCTCGTGGATATGCTTTCCATCAGCAGCCCGCTCGCATTCGGCCGCGCAGCACGCGTGCGTCGAACGGTCGAAGGTCTTTGTGGGCTCAGCGGCGTATCGTCGTCCTGGGAAATCGTGCTCGCTGCGATGTTATGCGAAGTCGGTTGTATTTCGCTTAACGAAGAGATCCTTCAAAAGCTGCACTATGGCGAACCCTTGACGGCTCACGAGCAACTTGAATTTGCGAGGCACCCTGAATTGGGCAGCAAGTTAGTTTCTCGAATACCACGGCTAGAGAACATTGGTCGTTTGATCGCCGCCCAATTGCGTCCCTTTAGCGATGCCATGGACTATCCCGACGAAGCAGAACTCATTCAACGCGCCAACTATTTGCATGTGTCGCTGGAATACGATCGCCTATTGCAAGCCGGCATTTCACCGCTTCGTGCTGCTGCAACGATCCGTCTTGCTCCAAGGAAATTCTCTCCCACGATTGCTGGTGTTCTTAGCAAGCACGTCGAACAACAACTCGCTATGGAAGTCGAAGAAGTGTCGGTGTCCGCCCTTCGACCAGGCATGGTGACGGATTGCAACATTGAAACTCGCGACGGAACCGTGGTCGTAACGAAAGGCCAACAATTGACTGAGTTGCAGGTCAGTCAGATTCGACGCCTGGGATCACAAATCCGGCAGCCTATTTTCGTCAACGTCCAGGCCGCCAAAGACGCCATGGTGCCTGATGCAAGGTTGGATATCACCGAGTCTGTTGAATTGTCGAGCGCCCTGGCTTAGCTGCTGCGGTAAATGCGGTTGCAGATTCCGCCGCCATGCGTTGCGGAAAGCCCGCGTGCGAAGGGTGCGATCTTATCGGCGACACCACAGAGTCGATCCGATGCGAATTTTCGCGACTCGGTTTGATCGGACGAGTTGATCGCCCAGCGACCGGGTGATCAGACTCGGTTGCTTCGCTCGTGCTACGGATTCCCCTGGCCGTGCAGATGCGTCTTGCACGAACATCGGTTCGAATGACTTGACGAAAACTAGCCATCCGGGCGCTTCGAGCAATCGTTCATCGATAGCGATACGGCTTAGCGAGTGAGTTCGACCAAGCGGACGCGAGCGAGTTCGGGGTCCGCGATCACCTGATTGATAAGCTCATGCAGCGGATCCGGTGGCAGCTTGGCAATCTGCATGACGACTTTGGCCAGTGGCACCCGACGTGGAACAACACCAAGCAATCGTCGCCATAGTTCGGGACCGACTTGAATGCACATCGTTTCGTGGTCCAAGCGATCAGCCGCCGTTGTGACATTGCGATAAGTCGCTTCGTCCCAATCGCTCATGCCATGCATACAAATCAGTTCCGTGATGCCCTCAATCAATTCATGGACCAACAGTGGGAAGATCCAAGCGCGAGCCACCACTTTCCATTTGCCTTCTTGATCTCGATTCACCCCGCCATACCCGATCACGCTTTGGCCGATCACCTCAGTGATAAAGTTGTCCGCGGGGGCGATGTTGCCAAAGGCGACTTCTTTGGTCAGGGTTGCATCGAGCTGGTCAGGAGCGATGTCATAGATCTCGGTAGCAATTTGAATTGCTAATTTTTGAAGTGGTTCACGAAAAGGGGCTTCGGTTTCGGTGAGGCGATTGATCTTGCGCATCATGAACATCGGTGTGATCATAGGAATCATCCTGACGCGATGGGCTCTCGCTTTCGACCTGAGCGTTTTGGCTTCGGCGCGAGCGAGTCGATTGCCATGCTGGGCGAACACTGGATGGTCGGCGATGACCTTTTGGGGTTTTGATGAAAAGCCGAACCAGTGGTTGGGGCGGCCCTGCATCAGCATCAGGTCGCCGCACACGTAGTTGAGTTGACCCATCAATACGAACTGAATGTATTGTCGCGTCAGTCCTGGGATCAACGCGTCGAGTGACTCACGAACCATGTGAGGCGCCGTGACGTGGATATGCGAAGCAGCGCCCTGGATAAGCGTGTTCAGCGTCCAACGTTTGTGGAAGTGATCTCGCTCGTGCGCGTTCATGCGGGGCGGAACCAAGCGTCAGGCTTTCGGAGCTGGCATCGGACGTCCCGCAGGCCAAGGTGGGTCGAACGGATCACTTTCGGGTTGCGGGCTGCGCGAAGGACGAGCGGGCGCTGGAGTTGGCTCAGTCGTCGGTTCAGCGGGCACCGTCACGGGCTCTTCAGTAGGCGCGGTTGGCATCAATCACGTTCCTCTCGACTTGATTTCTTACAGATTTCCGATTGCTGATCGTTCCGTTTGGCCTTGAGAGCCAAGAATCATCGCACGAAGCTCGCACGCTCTATTCTAACCGTCCTTTATTGCGAGCGGTTTTCGCCGGCATCAAGTTTAACAAGCGTTTCCGAAACTGATTCAAGAGCCGCTTCAAAGACAGCCTTTGTCCCAGGCGTCATACTATATTCCTGGGTCACGAACGTTTGGTATTGATCGTACGTTGAAAAGCGTCATCTGAACTTTGTTGAGGGGAATTTGTCTCTTCTCATAGACGAGATCGGCACCGCTGCAGTTGCGAAAACGCTCGAGTAACGCGGGGAGGACCCTTTACCAGCGCCGGCAAACGGTTGAACGCTTGAAAATCTGTTGCCCAGCGGAAGCGGTTTCTGTTGCGGTTTCGGATTGCTTGACGCAATGATCACTACGAGTGTCGACAGTCCACGCTAGAGACCGGGCGTGATGGTATCTAGGACCGAACGGTAGTAATCCTCTGCTTTTTGATAAGCCTCTTCAGCGGCGTCGCGTTCGTCGTCGTGAATCATCGCTTGTTTGGATTCCCAGCATTGTCGTACGGCATCGATGCACCATTGAGCACTCTTGGAATCAGCGTGAATTGGCTTGTCGTTTACATGCACAAATATCGGATTGGTATGGACCGAAGGAAGGATTCGGACTGCCACCCAAGAGGACGATTCAATTTCAATGGGGACTTCGAACGATCGCATGTTCCCATCGGCTTCCATTTCTTGCGTCGACACGACTTGGCCGTTCACCACGACTTCGACCGGTACTTTGCGCGATTCACCGATCCGACATCGTTCGATGTTCCAATACGGTTTGTCGTCGAGTCTAAGTCCCTTGATGCGACGAGTTTCATCGTTGGGCTCAGGCTGTAACAAAGCGGCAGCATCAAAGGTGACTGTGACGGAACTGGGGGAGGCTAGGTCCAATCGGCTGGCCTGCCTGCCGGGGGCTGCTCTTGTGCCCATTTCAAAGTCGTTGATTCGGAAATCGACGATGTGACTCATTCCGTCACCACAGTAGCTGCGTCCGTCCTTGAGTCCGCTGACCCAGTCCTCGTAATTGAGACGCTTGTCATCATCCAATTTCACGTACACTCGCCCGAGTCCAACTCGTTCGCCATAAATGCAAGGGAAGTCAGTCTCGCCGCTGATTCGAGTGGTGATGCCACAATTGAGAGTGTGATACCAAATGTTCAATTCCCATATCGAAGGCGTATCCACGGCGGAGATGAAATCACAGACACCCAACGCGCCAGTGACGATGTACTCGTTCGCACCGATCCCATCAAACAATGGCATCGAGTAATCCGGCAACGAGTTTGCGGGACTGCCCTTCCATCCTTCGGTGGCTCCGCCCCATGGGGTTCCGACGAACTTGCGAGTTCCATCGGGCATCACGTCGGGCAACGCCAGCCCCCAGCCACTATGGCTGTAACCGACGACACCACCTTGATCTTGGCCCCACTTCAAAACGGGATAAGTCCATGTAGGCCACTCTTCGATCATGGTGGTACCGGGGTAATCATCTTCGGACAACTTCAGCAGGCAAAGGTGACCGGCGTGAGAGGACGGAAAGCCACTGACTTCGACGTCATAACGCATCAGATTGGTCGGTGTCGAAAGCTTCGACAGGTCACCTTCAAAGAAGTTCTTTTGGGTGTACCAACACGGCCCCCAACTGAGCACACAGCCCACGTTCAGGTCTTCGCCCAGAATGTGTCGCATCATGTCGGCCGGACCGACGCCTTCGGTGGGGCTGTCGTAGTGCGAGCAGCCCGCAGCGTGGACGTGATGGTCGCCGGAAAACCAATTCTGTTTCGCCAGGTGTATCCAACGCTTTAATGGTATGTCGATCGAGTGGCGTTTTACTTCCGGGACTTCGACCTGGATCTCGATGGGTTCGTATTCGGGACCGCGAGTGACTTTCACCTTGTAGTCACCCGGCGGCAACAAAATTGATTCCCCGTCACCACGATAGACTTGATTGTGAAAAAAGAAGTCAGGTGCTAGCCGCTTGGCTGGGTTGGGGTATACGCGGTTTTGCGAGTCGCGAATTTCCAGAGCCGCAACGCAAGGTTCGCCGTCGACGTCCTTGATGTTCAAACGCACGTCGACCGCAGGATCACAATCAAACAAGATCGGAACAGCGTTTCGGAAACCAATGTCTTGAGTCCCTTGCCCGATGTTGAACGATAATGAAGCCTCGTGCTTGCCGGCATCTCGGGCGAATAGAAGTACGACGCGGTATTCCACCTTTAGACCTGAAAGCCGACGCGTCATTGGTTGTCGGTTAAGCATCGAAAGATCGAGCCAGCGATTGGGGACGTCGCTTGGGTCCACCAAATCCTCGTCCGAACGCGGCTTCTCGCGTGCCCCTTGACCCTTCTCGTAGACCTCAGCCGCATTCGGGCTCTCGACCATCATTTCGGGGTTGATGCCAGCTTCATTGTGAACCTTGACCAGAAACGCTCGCCATCCTTGTTCCAGCAATCGAGGTTCCACGGGACCGGACTTCACCTTCACTCGGCTTTCGGGATTGATATGGACTTCAACTAAGCACAGCGGGTCAAGGATTTCTTGAATGCGTTGCGATGCCATGGCTTTGTTTTCGAGTTTACCCGCCGAACGCAATTGGTTGACCACGGTTTCGTCCAAGGGAGTTCCCGAGTAGTCGAGAGCTTCGATCAAACGTTCGGTCGCCGAGACGAACGGTTGAGTGGGAACCTGACGTACGACGGAAAGATCATCGGCGTATAGTTTTGGCTCGGACGGGCCGACGGACAACGCGATCAACGTTCCCAAGAGTGCAACGATATTTCGCATGATTGGCTTGATGGTTAGAGAACTCGGCAGGGCGACAACGCTTCACAGTGCCCTGTTCAAAACGCCTTGTTCACAGCGCCCTGTTCACAGCGCCCTGTTCATAATGCCCTGTTCAAGGGGTATCCCCGTTTCTATCAATCGTAATGGTTTGTATCCGCAGCGTGTTCATCAAGCCACGCCGGAATTTGTCACGCCAGGACCAGCCAAGTGAGTAGTTAGGTCAGTTGGCACCCTGATTCAATCGCGCTAGCAATCTTAAGTAGATGCTTGCGACTTGCGATCTGGCTATAAGAGGTCTGCATGATTTGGGGAGCGTGAGAACCAAATTGATGACGCGTGGCTGGCTTGCGACTCGTTCGTCTTGAGACGAAACATTGGATTCCAGCTCGGTACTCGCCGATAACGATTGTGGCGAATTTTCGTCTTATTCAGGGCACGAAGGAATTGGGGAATTCGCGACGATGTTGACGAGCACTCACAGCGACGCATGCCATTCGTTGACCTTGCGACCATGCAATGTTGAAACCTTGCGATTGGTCGACAGTCCTCCCGAGCCCGAGTTTGACAAGCTGACTCTGCTGGTTCGTGACGTAATCGACGTACCGGTGGCGCTAATCTCGATCGTAGAAATCGACAAGAACCGCCAATACTTCAAGAGTGCTCAAGGACTTCCCGAGCCATGGGCGACGTCACGCCAGACTCCGTTGTCGCATTCCTTTTGTCAGCACGTGACGCGTTGCAGCCAACTGTTGCGAGTTGATAACGCTCACGAAGATCCCTTGGTGGCTCAAAACCTTGCTGTACGTGACCTTGGCGTGGTCGCTTACCTGGGATATCCGATCGTGGATTCCAACGGGTTAGCGATCGGTGCGTTGTGCGCGATCGACGTTAAGCCGCGAGCCTGGAGTGACCAAGACGTCAGCCTAATGGCTCGAATTGCCGAATGCGTTTCGGACGTGGTTTGTTTGCGTTCGAGTTTGTTGACGGTACAGTCGTTGAACGCAGAGCAACTTGCCTTCACTCAAGCTCTTTCACACGACTTGAAAGCACCGGTGAATTCGCTGCACTACCTGTTGTCTGAATTGCAAGAGGCATTCAACGAATCCAACGAGGTCGATCACCGGGAACTTGTGGAACTGGGGATGCAAGCGACATCGCGGATGGGGATGCAGATCACGGGACTCGCAGAGCTTCACGAAGTCCTGGCAACCGAGTTTGTTTCGTCTCCGGTCAACCTGAACGAAATCTTCGAGGACGCGATCTCTGCATTGCGAGGCATCATTCAAGAAAGTAATGCGCAGATCGAATTGTCACCGCTTCCCGAGGTTATTGGTTCGCGTCCCTTGCTGCAGTCACTCTTTCAAAACCTGATCGACAACGCTATCAAGTTTCGTGAAAAGGGAAGACGCCCTTCGGTGAAGGTGGGGGTACGTGAGGCCGGTGAGAATGTCGAGGTGAGTGTGGTGGACAACGGCATTGGGATACCGGATTGCCATTTCGATCGAATCTTTAAGATGTTCGAGCGGTTGCACTCACAAAGCGACTACCCGGGCACCGGTTTGGGATTGTCGATCTGCAAGCGAATCGTGGACATGCACGACGGATCGATCTCGATTATCTCGACTCCCAACATCGGAACGCGGTTTACGATCAAACTGAAACGGGCGGCTTGATGGCGGATAACGCAGCGAAACCGACGGTGTTGGTCATCGATGATGATCCGATCGATCGAGCGATCTTTCAACGCATCGAGTCTCGGAATCATTTGTTTCGACGTCTTGACCTAGAACCATACGCGGACGATGCACTGCAAAAGCTTCTGAATAAGCCCGATGAATTGCCAGAGATCATCATCGTTGACTTGAACATTCCGCGGATGTCGGGAATCGAGTTCATTGACGCGATCGAAGCGGGTTTGCCCGATAGGGTCAACGACTTGTACGTCATCATGCTGACCACCTCGGCGTTCGGCAATGATCGGCAAACCGTCGAACGTCACGACATCGTTAAAGCGTTCATGACTAAGCCCATTCGGCTTGAAGAACTGCAAGACATCATTGGAAAGTTCCAGGCTTGGAATTCAACGAAAGGTTCCCGCGACATCTAGCGGCCGTGAATCCAAGCAAGTCTTGGTTGTTCTTAAAGGCTTAGTTGTTCTTGGACTCACCTTGGTTGTTCTTGGACTCACCGAAGAATGGGACGTGTCACCGTAGTGGAACCCGTTCAGGATCACGTCCTCAAGCGGACGATGAAGTCGGACTTAGGTGCACGCCAATACACGCGGTGGTGCTAGCAATCGTCGGCCACGAATACGCGCAAGGATGAATTGACCAGATTCCGAAGCATGCCTAGAATTGCGACGGTGTTTCAGGCAGGGAAGCGTAGACGAATACGCCGGAGCTAGCTTGAAACGTTGTCGCGATGTCGATGAAGACGCCGCCGACGACTAGGGCAGGACGCGACTCGAATTCTTGCGTCCAAAGAATCTTTTGTTTCAAGACGCAACTCTCTCTTTTGCGTTTGCAAACAACTGGCATGTTTTCAGGAGGATCTCTGTTAATGCTGGTTCTATCCCGTCGCGCGCAGCAGCAAATTGTATTCCCTGGATTGGGGATCACGCTTAGTGTTTTGCAAGTTCGAGGTCGAATCGTGAAGTTGGGGATTGAAGCTCCCCGTCACGTGAAGATCAAACGAAACGAAGTCGAATACTTGCCCGATCCTGCCCCGCAATCGTCCGCAAGAACTGTCACATCTAGCGTTTCAACCGCTAACGACAAAGGTTCGCACGATGAACGCGAACACCACCGTCGCAACCAGCTCAACACGCTTCAGCTTTACATCGACGCCGTTCAAATGCGTTTGGAACGAGGCGATTATGTGGACGCCAAGAAATTGGTTCAAACTCTGGTGAATTGTCTCGACCTCGAGGACTACGAAGTCGCAACGCCGTCACCTGTCCCAGCCAATGAAGTCAGCGAGAATGCGCGTCAATTGCGTGTTTTGGTCGTCGAGAATTCCGACAACGAACGCGGGCTGATGACATTCCTGTTGGCGTCCCACGGCTTCATCGTCTATGTCGCACGCGATGGCGCTGAAGCTCTCGAACAGTTACGACGTGGATGCGGGCTGCCGGACGTGGTTTTGATGGATATCGACATGCCGTTCGCCAACGGACACGAAGCCCTTAGACGTTTTCGTCAGGACGAAACGCTTAGCGATTTGTTGATCTACGCCGTCACGGGGTCGCATCGAAATCCTGCCGACGAACCTGTTGGACGCAGTTGGGACCGATGGTTTGCCAAGCCGGTCAACGTTCAACAATTAGTGGATGCCATCCGTGAAGATTGTTTGTCGATCGAATCCCCTTCGTTAGTCGCCCAAGGTGCGGTGAATGCGCACGGAGTGGATTCGGGTGTGATGGCTGACGGTGTGATGGCTGACGGTGTGATGGCTGACGGTGTGATGGCTGACAGTGTGGAGGTGAAGCAGTGACGCTGGCGTTGAACAATGGAGTTACTCATTATTGGACACTTAACATTGGACGCTACTCGATCGCCGTCATCAGCACGGCGGTTGTGATTTGGTTTCGCTCTCTGCTGCAGCCCTGGCTCAATGAAGAGTGTCCTTTCAGCCTGTTCTATTTAAGTGTTTTATTGACGGCGTGGGTCGCCGGTTCCGGGCCAGCGGTATTCGCGATTGTCCTGGGCACGTTTGCGGCCGCGCATTTCTTCGTGCCACCGGCTAGCAGTTTGTTGATCGACGGAGTGCCGGAATTGGTGCAGTTGTTGATCTACATGATCGTGAACTGCGTGGCAGTCTTGTTGTTCGATCGAGCCGAACGGCAACGGCGAATTGCGGTGAATCGAGCTTCCGAAAACATTCGATTGGGGGCGGATCTGCAAGAGGCCGACAAACGCAAGGATGAATTTCTTGCCTTGCTTGCGCATGAACTGCGAAACCCGTTGGCTCCGATCCGGTCGAGCATGGCATTGTTGGAACGCAACGAGACGTCACCGGATACCGTGCGTCGCGTACGTGAAATTGTGGGCCGCCAAACCCAGCACTTGATTCGCATCACGGATGATTTGCTGGAAGTTTCTCGGTTTTGCCGCGGCCACATCGAATTGGTCGTCGGGCAGATTGATCTTCGTGTATCCATTCACGATGCCATCGAGATGGTTGAGAGTGCATTTGCCGAGAAGTCGCAACGATTCCAATCGCTCATTCCTGACACTCCCGTTTGGGTGGATGGCGACCGAGTCCGCTTGGCTCAACTGACCGCAAACTTGCTTGGCAATGCTTCGAAATACACACCCAAGTCGGGGCGGATTCGGTTGGTGTTGGAAAAGCACGAAGACACTGCCACGATTGCGATCATCGACACCGGCATTGGATTTTCACCTGATCACGGCGAGCGAATCTTTGAACCCTTCGTCCAGATCGACGCTAGTCGTACCCGTGAGTATGGCGGTTTGGGGGTAGGGTTAACCATCGCCAAACGATTGGTGGATCTTCACCAGGGCAGTCTCACCGCTGAAAGTCGTGGACCGGGTTTGGGAAGTTGTTTTACGGTCACCTTGCCGTTGCTTGAGTATCCAGTCTTGGACGAATCGACGTCTGATTCGTTCTCGGTGTATCAAGATTTCGGAAGTGACGCACCGATCGAGCCGGATTCGATGGCGCCTATTTCCACCTGCAGGCTGCTATTGGTTGATGACAACCACGACGCTTCGATGATTCTGGGCGATTTGTTTGAAGCATCGGGTTACGACGTACGACTTGCTCACGATGGAATGGAAGCGATTAGCAAGGCTCATGAGTTTGATCCCGCCGTAATCATCATGGACATTGGTTTGCCAGGAATGGACGGCTACGAGGTGGCTCGCCAATTGCGTCGATCGCGACAGCACTCGACCACCAAGCTCATCGCTTTGACGGGTTGGGGTAGTCAACAGGATCGTGAACTCGCGGCGCAAGCCGGTTTTGATTTGCACTTGGTCAAACCCATCGCCTTTCGTCCACTGCTGAAGCATGTTGAAGAGATGCAAGCCCGAGATCGGGAAACGGCATCCTGTGTGTCCGGATAGTCGAGGCGACTGAAAGGGCAAAACGATTCAACCGTTTTGCCGATTGGGGATTCGCCTTTCGCGGCTTTTGGCATCGCTCGGCGAAATCGACGATTCATCTGCCTTGTCTTCCTTGCCTAGCCGTGACGCGGCTGCTTCGCCATGACACGGCTGTTTCGCCATGACACGGCTGTTTCGCCATGACACGGCTGGCTAGCCATAACACGGCGGGGGCGAACGCCATCGCAACGGTGTCGTCACGCCAGTGCTATCGCCCCCAACCGATCTCGCCGAGGCGTATACTAGGTTGACCGTGCTCCCGCTCGGGGGCCACCTTCCTGTGGGCATGTACCTTGCTCTAGCTCAGTTCTGGTTCTGGTTCGGTCCTGCCCCACGCGATCCCACCTCAGTCCCGCCTAATGATCCCCGCCATGTTTCGACTCTTCAGCATCCGCGTGCTACAGATCTTTGTGCTGCTCGCAACGCTTTCCAATGCAGCGACAACCACCGCGAACGAACTTCCTAATCTTGATCTGCTTGATATCTCGGACCAACAAGATCGGCAAACCATTGTTGCCGAGGGAACAGAGCAGACTTATCAAGGCCATCCGACGACGCTTCGTTTGCCGGGCACCGAAACCATCTTTTGCGTTTGGTGCATCAACCATGGTGGTTCGGCCGGTCCGATGGCTCGAAGTGACGACGGCGGAATGACATGGACGCGGATCGACAGCAGGTTGCCGGCTGGTTTCACGAAGCATCAGAATTGTCCAAGCATCTACCGGTTGATCGATGGTGATGGAAAACCAAGGCTTTGGGTGTTCTCGGCAGCGTTGGGAACCCGTGACGGCCCCGGCATGCCTCGTATCATGAGTGCCGACAACGGTAAGACCTGGGAAGAAGTCTCACCGATTGGGTTCAAGTGCGTGATGGCGTTCAGCAGTATCGTGCGGTTACGTGATGGTCGCTATCTGGGGCTTTATCACAAGGGTCCAAGCGGCCAAGACAAATCACCCCTGGAAGTATGGCAAACGATCACGAGTGATGGCGGGTTCACATGGTCCGAGCCAGAGGTGGTTGCTTCGGTTGCGGGCAAAGACCCTTGCGAGCCATTGGTAGTTCGTTCGCCCGATGGCAACGAACTTTGTTGTCTGATGCGCGAAAATTCTCGCGCTGGACGAAGCCTATTGATGTTTTCACCAGACGAAGGCGAAACGTGGAGCCAACCCCGCGAGACAGCGTGGGGACTCACCGGTGACCGACACATGGGAATCCAAACGACGGACGGACGGTTCGTTATCGCGTTCCGAGACATGGCGCCGGGCAGTCCGACAAGAGGTCACTTCGTTGCCTGGGTGGGTACGTACGACGACATCAAGCAAAACCAACCCGGCCAGTATCGCGTCAAGCTGCTCCATAACCACGCCGACAACGTGTCGGACTGCGGCTATCCCGGCGTCGAACTTCTTGACGATGGAACGATCGTCGCAACTACCTACATCAAGATCAAACCTGGGCCGCAAAAGCATTCCGTCGTGAGCGTTCGTTTTCGACTCGATGAGCTCGATGCCTTACTCGCCAAGTAGCCATGTTCAGTCGCGATTAATTTTGCGAAGTGCGAATCGCAACGCAAACGGAAAACGAGTCCAACGCCGACCAAGAATCGTACTGTCGTCACCGCCGTGATCCATGTAATGTGGCGACAAGTATGCGTAGCGGATTGGTTGCGTTTGAGAGTCGTCGATCGGCAGGAGGCCGAAATTGCGTTTGAAGTCAGTTTCACGTTTCAGATTGTCAATTCAGTTCGCTGCGGTTTTTCTGCTAGCTCATTGGTTAATAATTCCTACCCATAGTTCCGCGAGCGATTCCGCGGGGACCAGCGCTGAAGTTTCGGCTGTTCCGGCTCTTTCGATTGAACAGTTGGAAAGGGCATTAACGGAGCTAGAACAGAGCGACGAAATCTCCGTCGACGTGAAACTGCAGGCGGCTGACAATTACAAAGCCGCCATTAAGAACCTCACATCGGCTGCTGCTAGTGATGCTCGCTTGCACGCGTTAAGCGCCGAAGCCGCGACGGTCACGGAACGCGTCGAGTTGCTGAAGAGTCAACGAGCTGACCTGAAGGACAAGAAGCCTGCTTTAGAGTCAAAGCTGACGTTGCAAGAACTTGAACAACTTCTTCCCACCGCTGAGTTACAGCTTTCGACCTACAAGAAAGCTCGCGCCGATGCGGAAGCCGAATTGCACTCGCGATCGCCGCGTCGTAAAGAAATCCGCGAACGGATGGGCGCCATCCACGAGAAGATCGCCGACGCCACCACGCAACTTCGATCGCTAGCAACCGCAGAAGCCTCGCCGCAGAATCATTCGCTGACGGCGCGATTGGCGTCGCGTCGGATCACCTTGGAAAAAGAAAAACCGGCATTGGAAGCTGAGCTGACGCTTTACGATGCCGAGGAATCTGCCGACCTAGTGCGTTCGCGAATCGACGTCGCTTCGCATAACGCGGTGTATTACGAGAAATTGATTGCGCTGCTGCAAGAACGTATCAACGCCGAGCGAGAAGCTGCGGCGGCTGAATCCGTTCGGATGGCTCGACGCGAAGCAATTGCGGCGGCCCCCGCGTTAAAAGTCTATGCGGAAGAAAACCAAGAGCTGGCCGAGCAGGCGAAGCGAACCGCTGAGGCGATCGCGAAGGCCGAGCAAGATTTGACGGCAGCTACCGCGTTGCACGACGGGTTGATCCGGCAGTTCGCGCAAACACGAAAGAAGGTCGATTCAGTGGGGCTGACCAGTTCAGTCGGTGCGTTGTTGCGTAAACAAATCACGACGCTTCCCGATGTCAACGAACGACGTCGATCGGTGGCGAATCGGCAAGCACTGATTAACGATACGCAATTCAAACTCTTCGAATATGAAGAGCAGCACCAAGAGCTTTCGTTGCTTGACGGTACGATTTCGACCATCTTGACGGCCGCAGCGAAGGATTCGCGTCACGATGTTGCCTTTCTTGAATCCGCCGCTCGCGAGTTGATGGTGCGTAAACGCGAGTACCTTGACGACCTTGTTCGAAACACGGGGAAGTACTTCGACAAGCTAATTGAACTCGATATGGTTGATCGGCAAGTCATCAACTTGGAAGCCGAATACGAAACGTACATTGACCAACGAGTGCTTTGGATTCGCAGCGGGCTACCGATCACCGAAGGCATTCATTTGGAAGCTTCGGACCGTTGGTTGATCCAATCCAATCGCTGGGCCGACTCGGGTCGTCGGTTATTGAACGATGCGAAATCGCACCCAATCATCTACACGGTTTTTCTAGCCATCATTGGCTTGCTGGTCGCTCGCGGAAAGGCGTTGCGTCGGTTGATCGTTGACTTGGGTTTGGTGGCGAAGAAGTCGAATTGTCGGTCGATCGGGCCAACCATTCGGGTCATTTTCTTGACCAGCATCGTTTCGTTAGGCTTGCCGACGCTTTGTGTCTTTCTGGGTTGGCGGTTGCAGCAGAGCGCTGACAACTCTGAATTTACCTTGGCGATTGGTCACGGGTTCTTGACGCTGGGCGTTCTGTGGGCTGCCGCCGAATGGATCCGACAAGCCTGTCGCAGCAAAGGTTTAGGTGAAGCCCATTTTGACTGGTCACCCTCGGCCACCAGCGCGTTTCGACGCGAGTTGCGTTTGAGCACCTACGTGGCACTGCCAGTGTGTTTTGTCACGGCGACGTTGGCTTCGAGCGATGGTGTGCACGAACGCAGCGACATTCAACGCATCGCATTCGTTCTGGGGATGCTGGTGGTGTGCATCACCGTATTTCGGTTGCTACGTCCTCGTGGCGTGCTTCGCGACTACTTCGTGTCCAACCAAAACGGCATGATCGAAAAGCTGAAGTATCTGTATCCCGTCGTCGGTGTATGCGTGCCGGGGTCGTTGGCCGCGTTGGCTGCGGCGGGTTATTTCTACACCGCGCAAACACTGTTTTGGCGACTGTTCGCGACCTTCGTATTTGTGACCACGTTGGTAGTGCTGCGGTCGGTGTTCTTTCGGATGTTGCTGCTCCGACGTCGTCACCTCAGCATGGAACAAGCACGTCAGCGTGCTGCTGCTGCAAAACTAGCCTCGCAAGGATCGCTAAACCCCGCGTCAAGTAATCCTGCTGGTGAGTCTCAAGCGGTAGCGGGAATCGTGACTGAAGACAAACAGGCCGACATTTCAGCTCACAGCCAGCAATCACGTCGACTCGTTGGGTCCGGCATGATGGCGGTCGCGGTCGTCGGAATGTGGATGATCTGGATTCAGGTATTGCCCGCGCTGAGCATGGTGGGCAACTACTCGCTGTGGGGCAAGTCGACGAAGGTTGCGTCGTCTTCGCAAGCAGCCATGCCGATGATGCCCACCACAACTACTGGTTCAGCGAGTGCGGGTTCGACGAGTGCGGGGGCAACGAATACTGTCCTCGATGATGATAGCGAGGATTCCGTAACGATCGCCGACCTCGCACTTGCGATCTTGATTGTCGTGGTGACGACTGTGCTGTTTCGCAACGGACCTGGTCTGCTCGAGATTTCTGTGCTGCAGCAGTTGCCGTTGGACGCCTCGGTTCGGTACGCAATCACAACGTTGGTCAGCTATGCGATTGTGATGGTCGGAACGATTGCCGCCTGCTCGACGATCGGTTTGCAATGGTCGCAAATTCAATGGCTCGCGACAGCGTTAACGTTTGGGTTGGCGTTCGGACTTCAAGAGATGTTCGCCAACTTTGTTGCTGGATTGATCATCTTGCTTGAACGGCCGATTCGTGTGGGAGACATTGTGACCGTGGACGACGTGACCGGTGTGGTATCACGAATTCGCATTCGCGCGACGTCGATCACCAACTGGGACCGCAAAGAGTACGTCGTGCCCAACAAGGAATTCATCACCGGTCGATTGCTGAACTGGACATTGTCGGACAAGGTAAATCGCGTGTTGATCGAGGTTGGTCTTGCTTACGGTGCTGACACTGAGTTGGCTCGATCGCTCATGTTGCAAGCGGCCAACGATCATCCTATGGTTTTGAAGGATCCGGCTGCGTTCGCGTCCTTCGAAGGATTCGGCGACAATGCGCTGAATCTGCGGCTTCGGGCATTTCTTCCTACCTTGGACAACCGCCTGCAGGTCATCACGGAACTGCACACATCGATTGACCAAGCCTTTCGAAAAGCCGGTCTTGAGATCGCCTTTCCTCAACGCGACTTGCACATTCGGACGATGGCGAAGGACGCAGCCGTGCTGTTGCAAGCCGATACGGAATCGGGCGAGGCGAATAAGTCGAGCTTGGCGGACGAGTCGACGTTGGCGGACGAGTCGGGAACTCGCGATCAGCGTCGTGAAGCCGCCTAGTAGGTCCGGCTGGTACAGAGAACGACCGTGGCGAGTGATTGGGTCCTCAAACATCATGTTTTGGTGCTGGGCTCAAGACTGCGAGGGAGTCCCGTCGCGTCGCTCGCCAATGCGGGTTAGGATCTCCGTTTCGGGACAGCAGGCGAACTAATACAGCCGCCCTCTCTCGAGATCGATCTTCCTGGACATTCTAGATGGTTTTGAGTTTACTCCTCCTCGCTGCGACCGAAGTGCCCGAATACCTAGCCAGCGAGGGTTCCATGGAGCAGACGCTGACATTTCTCGGGCTAGCTATCTTCTTAATCCTGCTCAACGGCTTCTTTGTCGCGGCAGAGTTTTCCTTGGTGAAGGTTCGCATCTCGCGAATTGAGCAGCTTGCCCGCGATGGAAAAGCGTTTGCGGGAACGGCGAAATGGCTTGCTAAGCGACTCGATGAGTCTCTTTCGGCGTGTCAACTTGGAATCACGATGGCGTCCCTGGCTCTGGGTTGGGTGGGGGAACCCGCGTTCGCAAAGTTGGTCGAGCCGGTCCTGAGCTGGTTTGGCATCGTGGATCCCAAGGTGATTCACGCATTGGGCTTCGTCACTGCGTTTACTGCGATCACGGGTTTGCACTTGGTGGTGGGTGAACAGTTTCCCAAAATCTTCGCCATTCGTCGTCCGGAAAAGATCTTGCTTTGGTGCGCATTGCCGTTGAAGTTCTTTTACGTGCTGCTCTATCCGTTCTTGACGGTGTTGAATGTCGTGACGTCGTACTTGTTGCGATTGGTTGGAATTCACGAAGCTGCTGAGCACGAAGGCGTGAATACCGAAGAAGAGATTCGAGCGTTGCTGCGAGAGGCCCACATACACGGCAACTTGTCACGCAATGAGCATTCGTTGATCAACAACGTGTTCGAATTCGACGACATGATCGTACGTCGCGTCATGTTGCCGCGTGGTGAGGTCGATTTCTTTGACGTCAACGAACCGTTGTCGGTCTTTCGCGATCTGGTTCGCCGAACCATGCACACTCGGTATCCGGTATGCGATCGCTCGCTCGACAAAGTTCTAGGTGTCGTTCACATCAAAGACTTGCTGAACGTTTCCCAGGATGATCAGGCGTTTGATGTTCGCACCATCATGCGGCCGCCTCGCAAGGTTCCCGAAACCATGCCGATCAGTCGTGTGCTTCGTCATTTCCAAGCGACGCATCAATTAATGGCGTTCGTCATTGATGAATATGGAACCATCACGGGCATGGTCACACTCGAAAACGTCCTTGAGCGAATTGTGGGTGAAGTGGATGACGAGTTTGACACGGCCGAACCCAACATCGTGCCCGAAGAAGCTGGCCAATTCTTGGTCGTGGGCACGACGCCGCTCGATGAAGCTCGTCAGCGAATGGGAGTCCCTTTACAGGAATCCGAAGACGCGGACACCATCAGTGGACTGCTTACCGAGTTTCGGCAAAGTCTGCTTAGTCAGGGCGACGTGATCGAGCTGGAAGGGGCCATCGCCGAAGTGCTCGAAATGAAGCACGAGAGCGCGACCTTAGTGCGATTCAAGATCGACAAGACTCTCGCTTAGTCAACCGTTTGGTGACAATTGGCTCTGTTCGAACGGCGATCGGCTGTCCTAGATGCCTCGGCCAGGATGTGGCCTCGCTAAGCCAAAACGCGTTCGCCAGCCTGCACCAAGCTGCTATTTTTCGATTGGCGTAGGCTTGGATTGGTCTTGAAAGAACTCGACCATGGACGGCACCGCGTCCTTTTCAAACCTATGCCCACCGGAATGAACGTAGGCATAAAGTGGCGCGTTGATGTGAGACGAATACTGGGTGACTTTCCCCTGCGTTTTCGGTTGTTTGCTGCACTGGTTGAGTTGCTTGACAAATTCGATGGAAGCCGATTGCCACGCAAACTTTACCAACGGATCGCTTTCCCCCGCGATGATCATGGCAGGTTTGGGGCTGAGCCGTTTGCGAATGTCTGGTCGAATTGCTCCCGAACTCGGCGCGACCGCAGCAAAGGTATCGCCCCGAACAGCCCATAGCAGGTACGTGAACGATGCGCCATTGGAATGGCCGGTCGCATAGATTCGCTGTTGGTCGACCTTGTAATCTTCGAGAATGCTCTCCAGCATCGCGTCAAAAAATTTCAGGTCGCGGTCTCCTTGGGCTCCAGGCGAACTTTGCCAGCCTGGTCGTTTTCCATTGGGGTCCGTCAGCACGCCCGGTGTGTTGAGGCCTTGAGGACTAACCACAATCGCCTCGGGCCATTGCTTGTCAATCGCGTACGAACGAAGGACTTGGTTCTTATTGCCACCATGTCCATGAAAGACAAAGACCAAGGGGGTTGGATCTGTTTTTGCCGATGCAGGTGATACGATGATGGCCTGCCGCGACACTCCGTCGATTTGCCAAGTGCGTTGTTGTGATTCACGCTTTGTGGCTTGTGGCTCTTGTTCAGCCGTGGGGGACTGTGTCTGCGCTTCCACCAACGACGTAGTTGATAAGGCAAGGGCGACAACGAGCCAGCGGTAGTGAATCATCGGGAACCTCTTCAATGGTACGGCTTTAGTTGAGGGCAGCTTCAGTTGGGCACGGCTTCAGATGTTTTGGCGTCGTCTCGTTCGCCAGCGTCGTCGGCAAAGTCTTCCTGAGTCAGGTTACCGTCACCGTTGCGATCGAGTCGGTTGAATAGAATCGGCGGACCCTTGAACTCCGATCGCGAAACTCGTCCGTCGGAATTGGAATCTTCCCGCCGCTCGATCACCTGCCAGGGTATACCGCGTCGCTGATCTGAGCGTTGTTCTGCGAGTGGCCGACGTGTCTGCGGTACTAGCGCCGATGGTTTGGCGTTCGGATTGCGATTTACCGCTGGACTGCTGGTTGCAATGGCGATTAGTTGATCATCACTGGGGGATTTTCCTTTGAGATGTTGATCAAAGAATCCTTGAACCATGGCGTCGAGTTCTGGGCCGCCGAAACCGTTGCCGTGCCCAGCGCCCTCGAGCGTATGAAAACGAACGCGAACGCCCGCTTCTTTCAATGCGTTGTAGAGAAGTTGGCTTTGATGGTGTGCTACCGTTGGGTCTTGATCACCATGCACGATCAAGAATGGCGGCGCATCTTTGGTGATATAGGGAATTGGGTTAACGCGAGCGGCCTTGTCTTTATTTTCTAGGATGGGGCCACCAATCAATCGCGATTCCGGGGATCTCGGTGAGTTGTGCTTGAGAACGGCGCTGGGGATGGCGTGCGAGTCCATCTGCAAAAGATCGGTCGGTCCATAGTAGTCGCATACCGCTTGCACGCGGCTGGATTGATCGAGGTGGTCTCCGACGTCAAACGACGTTTCGTGTCCGCTTGTCCCCAGCAACGCGACCAGGTGCCCGCCAGCGGAACTGCCCCAAGCAGCGAAGTGTTCCGAGTCGAGGTTGTACTGTTTGCTGTGAGCACGCAACCAACGGACGGCAGCTTTGCAGTCTTCGATTTGTGCGGGGAAAACAGCATCACCACTCAAACGATAGCCAATGCTCGCCACCGCGTATCCCCGTTGCGTGTATCCAGATCGCAGCGGCGGGCAACTGTCTTTGCTGCCCGCAGCCCATCCACCTCCATGTACCCAAATGATTAACGGCACTGGTCCGTCGGATTGTTCGGGCACAAACAGATCAAGCGTTTGACGCGGGTGCGCATCGGCGGTGTAAGCAAGGTCTCGGTACGCCTTGGTGGCGTCCATATTGCGATGGGCACGATTGTTCAAAGGCCGTCGTGGCCGTGCGGTCGCATCCCGCATGGTTTCGTTGTTATCGGTGACGTCTGTGTTGTCGGCGTCCTGGGCCATTACCAAAGTCACGCAAAACAGCGAACTCATAAGCGTTAGGAAGCGGAGCGTTTGGGTGGCTTGGTTAAAAAGCATAAAAGCAGTCTCGCTGACATTCCGAAGTGATGAGCTTTCCACGCCAACCGGTTACCGAGATCAAGCAATGTCAGAGCCGAAGTGAAATCGGCACGACTCAATCGTTGGTCCGCGGGAAGAAGCTCCATAGGTTACTGATGATGGAACCCAAAAGAGAGCCAAAAGTTACGCTCAAACGCAACTTTTAAAATTGCGCATCAAGTCGCAACCAAGCCGGTTTCCATATCGGAGCAAAGATTACAGAGCAAAGATAACGAAGCAGAGATACCAGAGCAGAGATACCAGAGCGGAGATCTCGGAAGGCTTCCTTCAAGACGGTGCTTAGAAGTCCAGCCAGACACCCAGGCCAACGTATTGCTCTCGGCGGGTGAAAAATTCGTACTGGCTGGTGGGACCGTCGCCGAACTGGCCTCCGAAACGAAGCCGGCGACCTGAATCGGGCCCGTGGAACGCCCAGCCTACTTGCATGGTTGTGGATGCCTCGTAGTCGACGGCCTCACGCAAATTGAGGTGGACGGCGGCGAATGGTGCGCCGCGCCTGGCCACTTTTGCAAGCGGAGTGTACTCGTATCCGGTTTGAACCTGATATCGTTTCGCTCCGCCGGATTGAATGAACGCGTCAGCAAATTCCGCGTACAGACGCATTGAATCCACGGGGCGATAGCTGCTGCCGATGATCCATGACTCGGTGACGTAGTTGATCCGCTGAAACGTGGGATTGCGTTCGACGTACTCGTCACCGACGTGCGAGCTGACATGGAAGTATCCGACTTTCATAGCCCAAGGACCCTCGGCGGCGGTCATTTCGGTTCCGAATCGGAAGTCCATCGACTCAACATCTTGCGAGTTCTTTCGGTCCAATCGAGTCATCACCGCACCTTCCAAATCCCACTGCCAGCCAGTGGGGCGTTTGGCTTCACCGGTGCCATATCGAAGAAGTCCCATGCGTCCACCCAAGGTAGCGTCCCAGTACTCACCACCACGTTGGTCGCGAAACACCATCAACGACATGCGAGGTTCGTGAGGGTCGGCCAGGTAGGAATGCCAAAGCAAGCCATCGGGTAGCAAATGCCAATCCCAAACCTCGCGGTTACCGTTCGTGTTCCCAACCACCGACCCGTTTCCAACCACCGGCCCGAGAACTTGTGGTTCGAAATCGGAAGCGTCGACAAAGTGGGACGCGTTGATAGGCGTAGCGGCGAGATCGGACGAAGCAAAATCGTCGAGGTCATCCGTGGCTGCCGTGTTTAGAGTTGGCGGCGACATCACGTCAAACTGTGCGACCGCCGACACCCGTGCCGCGCACAGGACCACTAGGATAGCGATGAATCTTAACAACACCTGCACTCTAGCGAATCTCCGCCGAGTCTGTGCCCGCGGTTTGTTTGGCCACGTAAGGCAACGGCTTGGCCCAGAAAAGATGGCGATGAGTGCCCGTGGAACTGAGTTGGTGAGTGGCTTGGATCATACAGGAAGTCTCGGCGACTTGGCTTCGGTGCATGATCACAAGGACTTGACCGTGGGACTTCACGAAATACGCAAAATCGGCGTCCCTTTCAAGCGGAAAATACACGACGCCATCCGATGACATTCGCAGCGACGCAGCGTGCGGTCGTTCACCGTAAAAGACAATCGGCGTTCCCGGCGACTGTTCGATAATCTTTTCGGTGTGAGCATAGACGGAAAGGCGAGTTGCTAACCTGGGTAAGAACCAACTTGCCGAGAAGGCTAGTAACGCCACCGCAATCAATGCTGTCATCGCCCAGCTTCGATGCGTCTCGCAATCGCTTCGTTTCCATCTTGCGACGGTGGTAAGAACAACGACTATGCAAACAAGCAGAACCGCCATACTGACCCCGGAAACACGACCCGACAGCCCTTGATTGGTCAGCCAAAAATCGACGCCTAAGATGATCAAGCAAGCCACCACAAGAATTAAGTTGGATCGTTTGGGAAACGGTTTGAGAAACTCCGTAATCCGGTTTTGCAATTTTGAATTGAATACGGTGTGGTGCAGCATGCTGCCTAACAACAGACAAATCAGCGGAATGGCAGGCAGGATGTACGTGGGCAGTTTGCACCGGGCGATTGAAAAGAAGAATAAGATCCAAACGCTGCTGCAAAACACGAATCCCAAGTCTTGTGATCGCAGCAATCGCTTCCGATCAGAACGGCTAACCAGGAATACGGCGAGCGAAGGCAGCAACAGCGAAGCAGGAAACATCCCCGCAAATAGAACAGGCAAGTAGAACCAGAAGGGCTGTTCGTGGTTCGATCCCTCGGTGAACCGTTTGAGGTTATGTTCCAAAAAGAAATAGTCGCCGAAGTTGCTGTTAAGCTTCCACACTGCGACGTACCAAGGAACGCATACCAATGCCATCGGGACGGCAAAGGCAGCCCAATGGAATAGACGCACCCGAGTTTGATCGTTGCGCAGCCATCCGCTCATGACCAGCGGAGGAGCGCATAGAACCAAGGCAACCGGGCCCTTCGTCAATACACCAAGGGCGCAAGCGACACCCGACGCAATCCACCATGCCCACCGGTGATTAGATTCTCGAACGGCGATGTACCCGGTCAGTAAGCAAGTAAGCACAAAAAGGCTGAGCATTGAATCAAGGATCAGGAATCGTCCGGCCAACACAAAGCCACCGCACAAAATTAGCGCACAGGATCCAAGCCACGCGGCACGACTGCCGACCAGCCTTCGGCCAAGCACGAACGTCAGCATGACCGTCGTCAAAGCTGCGATTACCGATGGCAAACGCGCTGCGGTTTCGCTTTGGCCCCATAGGTTAAAGCTTGCCGCGGTAAGCCAATACATCAGCGGCGGTTTGTCGAGATACGCGTCGCCTTGAAGCGTAGGAGTGATCCAATCGCGTGATTGAACCATCTCCAAAGCGATTTGAGCGTACCGAGTTTCATCCGGGTCCATCAGCGGATACGACAAATTCGGCAGCATCACCAAGCTTGACGCAATGAAGAGTGACACAAAGGCGAAGCGTTCTTGTCGTCGGCTCCAGCAATCATTGGCAGAAATCGCTTCGTACCTTGATGTTGGAAATGCAATCGTGTTCCACCAATAACGAAGTTGGTATGTCGAGGACGATATCACGTGCTGGTTCTCTTTAACTGGGGCAATAGATTACGCGTCGCATCATTACGAAGCTGATCAACAGGAATATTCCATTGGCAATCCAAACCCCTTGCGCCACGAGGCTGCCTTCTTTGGCGAGGTTCAGCGTCAATGCAAAAATTGGGTAGTAGACCAATAGCGTCGGCAGGAAGACGATCGCAAAGGTTGTCATCGTGTCTGATGTCTTCAGCCGAATGGCCAGGGGAATTCCCACTAGCGCGAGGGCTAGGCAAGTGAATCCGCTAGCCCAACGCCGATGCATCTCGGTGTCCAAGCGGTGGACGCGACGTCGGCTAGAACTCAAAGAGGCAATGCGAGAATTAGATTCAGTGCCGCCGAGTTCTTCGGGCCGCGACGTGAGTATCGAGAACGCCGTGTGCACCGCGATCTCGCCCTCACGTCGATGAATGTCGCTTGATTGTTGCACCATCGCGGTGGGCAACTCTCGCATCCGCATGTGAGACGGATTTGCGGACATCACGTCTTCGTTGTGGTGCTTCGACAATGGAACGGTATGAACGAACGTGTCAGGAAACATGAACGAAGCTTTCTCGCCCATGCTTGCACTGCCGTTGGTGATGCTAAGCGTAAGTCCCTCGGCTGCGTCGTTGTACGACAGTTCAGCAACTTGCGCCGTAATGGAAATCGTTTCTTGTCCGGGACGACGGATATTGATTACCGGCGAAATCAGGTGACGACCGTCGACGTCGGCAACGGATAAGGTCAAGTTTTCGTGTTGAAAGCGAAGTTCTCGTTCAAGCACCCGATAGGCGATGCTTTCGACCGAAGAGATCACAACCTTTTGGACGCCGTGGAATCCCCAAGTGAACGCCATGTTGATCAACCCTACCGTCGCCAGACTTAAGACGGTGGTGATAACGATCGCGGGCATCATCGCTGGCAAAGGAGAAATACCAACGGACTGCAACGCGGTAAATTCATTGTCCGCCGACATTCGGCCGTACACCACGCACACGCTCAGCAATGCGGTTCCGGGAACCGCCAGTGAAAGAGCGTTGGGTAACGCAAACGGAATCATTTGCAGGACGCTCGAAATGCCCAGACCCTGGCTGAGTGCTTCCCGGGCGACCCCGATCACCATCACCATCAAGGTCAGTGCCGTCAAAGCGACCAAAAAGGTGAACGTTATGTCTCTCGCGATTCTTCGCTGCAACAAAGTCATGATCGAGTCTCCTGCTGGATGCCTTGCAGCGATGTGTCTTGCTGACGTTCCAGTCGTTCGATCAGTTGTTGAACATACCGTCGTTCTTGTACGCTAATCGTGGGACGGACGACGAAATGACGATGTTGCAACAGAGTGACGATCACCTTCGTGAACACCAAGCAGGTGACGGTTAACCCGGGGACGGTCAACCGAGCGACGATTAGCCAAGTGGCGACTAGCCGAGTGACGACTAACTGAGTGGCAATCAAGCGAGCTGCGCACTTCTCAAACCGATGTCGCATGCGTAGCCCCATCCGGCGTTTGGTCATCGTTTCACCTCGGGCGTCGGACCTTCGGCAATCTGGTTTACCGTTTCATCTCGCGTCACTTCGAAAACCTGTGCCTGCCCGCGACGACCAAGTGTCCTGGCTCTTGAATGTTGCGGCAGGTGCTTTGCCAGTTCGTCAGATGTCACTCGTGATTCGACGACTAGGACCGAGTGCTTATGCAAAGTGACGAACCGTTCGATTTGGTGATCGTCGACACGGTCTATGTTCTCGATGTCGCTTCGATGAAGGTAAAACGGGACTCCGGAAAATTCATGCGCGATCGTGGCAATAGGGATTTGAGCATCGAGCTCCTTCTTCATCACCAGATTCAATGGTGATTGAGGACCAAAGAGTGACTGCGCGCGACTGTAGGCTGGCACAAATTGATGCATCACCATGACCGATAGCAGGAAGCCGACGGCGACTGTGGACGCCCACGCAAGCTGGTCTCGCTTGGCTCGTCGAGCGAAAGCAACGGTCGAAGCTAGTAGCGTTGTCCACAGCACTCCCCACAACATGGATGTCGTGGAAAGATCCGTTCGAGTGATCACCACAAAGACCACAAAACCGATTCCTGCGAGGCACGTTGCCAGCGTTGCACCACTTGCGGACCAATGACGCGCGAACCAGTGAGGTGATGAGGCCGAGGAATCGTCCAAAACCTGATCGAGGTACTGGCCGATCATCAGTGCGAAGGCGGGTGCCGCGGGCAATAGGTAAGTTGGAAGCTTGCAAAGTGATATCGAAAAGAATGCGAAGCACCAACCGCTCCACAAACATAGGAAACCCAACAGCGGTGGGCGACGAAAGTTTTTCGCCTGAGAATCACCCAGTAAGAACGTCGCGTAGGGAATCGTCAAGAAAGTCCAGGGATGTCCAGCAATCAACAGCACCGGAATGAAGTACCAGAACGGTTGAACGTGATACTCGCCAGCGAAGCGACGAACATGGTGACGATAAAAGAATTCCAAAAGGAACTGGTCGTCCTGCATCGTGACCGCAACGAGCCAGGGCGCAACGATGACTGCTACGACGGAACCGAGCACCCAAAAGTGTCGCCACTTGGGTTGGGCATAACCTTCACTCAGCCATGTGAATACGACAATCGGTGGCAGCCAAAGCACGAGTGCGAGTGGGCCTTTGGCAAGGAACGCGAGGCCACACAACCCAGCCGACAAAACCCACCAAAACCAATTCACTCGATCGCCGCGGATGGATTCGTAGGCAGTGAACAGCGACGACGTCACTAGCAGCGAAAACAATCCATCCAGGATTAAGTAGCGACTGGTAAACGCAAAACCGACTGACAACATCAGCACGATGCCGCTGAGCAGACCAATACGTGAGCCGAAATGGCGCGTGCCAAACCACATGGTCGATGCAAGCGTGCCCCAGGCTGCCAATGCCGGCACCAAGCGTGCAGCCCATTCCGTGATTCCGAAAAGTTGAAAACTAATAGCAGTCAACCAGTACAGCAGTGGCGGTTTGTCGTAGTAGGTTTCGAAGTTCAACTGCGGCAAAATCCAATTGCCCGTCGCGAGCATTTCCCGCGGAATCTCGGCGTAACGAGTCTCGTCTCGATCAATCAGCGGATAGTTCAAATTCGACAACAAGAAGATCGCGGCGATGATCAGCAAACCAACTTGAAGGCCGCCTGTGCCGCCGGTGTGACGAGCAAATGCATCGAATCGTCTCTCCCGTTTCGATAGTTGGGGCGATCGAGCATCCGTTTGTGGCATTGACTCATGAGGTGACCTGGGAAATTGAACGTCGTTCCACCAGTATCTCGCTAGACTTGTCAGCACCTTAGGAATGTGGCGGATCGAAACGGTACTCATTCCATCTACACGTGCTCGGTGCGAGACGCCGACTTCGACGATGGAGCAACCGTGTCGCCTAGCTTGGGTGAGAATTTCAGAGTTCACGAGAAAACCATTGCCCGTGATCTTGAGGTGTTTGACGGTGTCGCGATGAAACATCTTCATCGCGCAGTCGACGTCGCGAACGCCCGTCCGCAACAACACTCGTACCAAGAGGTTGTAAACTTTGGAGTACAGACAACGTAGCGCCGTGTCCTTTCGGTCGATCCGATATCCGCAAACAACGTCGTAGCGTCGCGAAAGCAGCACGAAGCGGTCCAGTTCAGTGAGATCGAACTGGCAATCAGCATCGGTGAAAACAACCAGCTCTTTGTCAGCCGCAGCGAATCCGCTGCGAAGCGCTGCGCCGTATCCTTGGTTGGGATCATGCCGAACCAATCGTACGTTCGGATTGCTCGATGCCACCTTTTGCACGAGTTGGTCCGTCCCGTCGGTACTGCCATCATCAACAACGATGATCTCATAGTCGGACGCAACTTGGCGAAGCGCCAAGTCGGCTTCGCTGATTGCCCGTTCGATCACTTCGCATTCATTCCATGCGGGAAGCACTAACGAGATGCTTGTGGGGTGTTCAGTGTGGTTCATTGGGTGCGTCCTTGCACTCCTGAGTTACGAAAGGTTTAGTAGTTAGGTCGACGGTAAGAGGACGATTTCAATCATTCAACGTCTAACCGAGATGGAGCATCAGCCCAGTCGAGCTAGTTAAGATTTGTTTCTAGATAATGAATCCGCGAGCGTTTTGGTGACCAGTGGCTCACGTGGATGATTGTGACAGGTAGTTAGCGGTCGCCCGAGATCCACTCGTGCATGTCGCTTCGCTCATCGAATCGTTCAAAGTCTCGAGCGTTGACTCCGAAGCTATGCAGTGTGGTCGCGGACCAAGTCGGCCAAGGTGACCAGTGACTCCGTGTGGACGCAGTCGCGTTGGTGGGCAACCAAACTTGACTGACAAGAATTGCACCGACGATCAAGCCGGCAGTGCCCATCACTGTGCGAACGCGTTTCGGCTTAGCCGGATGGGTCGCCAAGTGAACGATTCGATCGCTACGTTTGATCAACGCAGATTTCTGGTTCCCGAACGCGAGCGTGCCCTTGGGAACTTCCGTGCATGAAACGCTGCCACATTGTTCCGCGATACTGACCAGCGTTCTCAGGTAGGAAGCGTACTTACCGTCCGATGAAGTCACGTGCTCGTCACACACAAATTCGCGGGTAATCTCTGCACCCTGGGCTGCCACTTTGATGGCGGGATGGAACCAAAATAGAGTCGAACATGCTCCCTGCAAAAAATGCTGCATCGGATGGTTTGTTCGCAAGTGTTCCACCTCGTGCAGCAAAACGTGACGCAGGATGGTCGAATCACCGTCGAGAACGTAGCGGGGAATCACAATGGTTGGTTTGTGCAATTGCCAACAAAACGGGCCCTGGATTTTATCCGACACCAGAACCTGAGTCGTTGGATCGAGTTCACTGTCATCCAAGGGAAGCGATTGCCGTTGGGAAACTGTCAGAGATTGGCAACTTCGAACCAGGAAACGAGACAGTGCGAAGCAACGGATCCCTCGTGAAAGCAACGAGACGGATACTCCGGCCGTCCACACGATCACCAGTGCCGCAACAAACATGCGTTGCCATGCCACCAATTGAGCGAGCGTGGATTGCGGCAGCATATCCGAAACAACAATCAACCGACGGTGGGGGAGCAGAAACGCGGCAACAATGAACGACAGAATCAATACAAAGCAAATCGTCCACATTCGGGAATTCTGACGAGCGTCATTTACCCAACGCGTTAGGAATGCGGTAAGCGCGACGATCACGGCGACGTGGAAACACAACGTTACGATGGTTTCAAAAACAAGCGAGGCACTCATGATGGCTTCTCCAACTTCTTGGCTGCCGTCTTGACTGCTTCAATGTCCGAAGCCGTCACGGTGTCGGATTGAATTAGACTTAAGACCAACGATCGGGCTGAGCCGCCAAAAATTTGATCGATCAACGAATTGAGCATGCCCTCGCGAACCGCTTGTTGTGACACCCGAGCCGAATACGTGTAGGCACGTCCGATCTTCTTCCCCCGTTGAACGAATTGCTTGTCCTCAAGGATCTTCATCGTCGTCATCACTGTGGTATAGGCGAGGTCGCGACCGATACTTTCGACGACGTCATTCACCGTGACCGTTCCCTTTGCCCAAACGATGTCCATCACTTCGGCTTCGCATTTGGTCAACTCTGTGCTGTTGTTTTTGTTCGGCATCAGCTCTATTCCAAACGGTTTAGGGATTCGTGTAGCGTGGGCGGTGAAGGGCGGTGACGTCGGCGTCGCGATGTTCTACGCCGTCACGCTTTGGTAGTGAGGTCAACGATAATTGGGTCAACGAAGTTTGGACCACTGGTGATACTCATCGAGGTCCAAGCTTTCGGTGAGAAACGAAACGTGGCCATCACCCCATAAGAAATTTGCGCCGCCGGGATGCCGACTCGAAAAGTCACACTCGTCGGCGAGCGGTTGATTGATGCCTTCTAACGCCGAACCCACGATCCGAGCCGCTGCGTCTTCGCCTTCAAGGTGGACGCCGAACCAAGTCGAGGGAACCTGCGCCATTTTTCGTTCTCCCACGATGAACGTATGAGAAAGTCCGCGTTGGAAGTCGCGAAAACGCACAAGGCGATTCTCCAGGAACGCTCCATCACCGATTGGGGCTGGGACACTGTCATCAGATTCGAGCGTTCCAAAGACACCGACATAATTTGCTGTCGGCAATCGCATCAGTTCGATGGGCTCAGTTCCCAATTCGTAAACGTGAACAGGATGTTCGTCTTCCTCATCTTCGTCTTCGTCATCTTCGTCTTCTTCGGATTCCTCATGCAAAGCGAACATGGGGTCGATGATGTCGGACGGGCAAAGCAAGACTTCCAGCGTCGTCGTCCGAGCGTGGTCATGAATGGGATGTTGAACGGGCAGCTTGCAATCGATCTGATCAAACAGCCCAGGTTGTCCTAAATACGGAAGCAGTTCTACGGCCCAGCCAAACGCCGTTTCGCCACTTGGGTCAAACTTCCAACCCGCCGGCAGACTTTTCTTTGCATCGTGGTGGTTGTGCAGCGCCAAACCTACCTCGCGTAGATGATCAACGCATTGAATGCGGCGAGTCGCTTCGCGGGCTGAATTGACGGCCGGTAAAAGCAAGCCGACCAATAGACCGACCACGGAAATGGAAACCAAAAGTTCCAAAACTGTGAACGCACGGCGGCTTTCAAAAGCAAGGCGACGTGCGCTGCGGGAGCGGGATAACTCAGATTGAAGAGGCATCAGAAAGTCCTTTTTCGTTTGATGCTTCTTAAGTTACTGATTCTTTAGTAATTAGGCAATGCCAGGAATGTCAGGCAGATTGCTATGCCACTAGTGCAAGCAAATCAGCCGAAAGGAAGCCGCAATTAGAAAAGCAACGCCGCGGCGTCGGTGGAATCGTCGTCGTCGGAAATTCCGATCGCTCGATCCACCGCCAATGGGTTCAAAGGCGTGTTCGATAGGGCTTCGTTTTCTGACTGGGACCATCCCTCGGACTCACCATCAGAGCTTTCGCGAGCGAGTTCGTTAATGATCATCAACGCATCGAGCGCTGTGACCTTGCCGTCGGCATTGGGGTCAAACGGTGGCGGTGCAGTGAACTCATCAGGCTCCGCAACTACTGCCAAGCGGTTGATGATCCGCAGTGCGTCTGAAGCAGAGATGATTCCGTCACGATTGCTGTCGAGAAGTGTTGCGCGTGAAGCGGTTTCGGCAGTCGATCCGATCGGCAATTCAAAGTAGGACCCGTCGATGGTGAACTCACCAGAGTTAGGGCTAGGACCAAAGCGATTGGCGAAGAACACAAGATCGCCACCGACGTAGCCTTGCGAAATGCCTCGGAACGTACTGACCGCATTCGTCATCGGTGCGACGGTGTCCAAATCGAAGTCAACGCTCGCGAGCAGGCGGTCACCGGCATCTGGTGTAAAGACATTCCATTGTTGATTGTCGTTCCATTGCCAAGTTCCGTTCTGATAGCGAACCGCGACAACGTGGTCGGCCGTTCCGGCGAAGATATTGGCTTCGCCAAACCGATCTCGCAACGACCGAGTGCTATACATCAAGTATCCTCTTCCCGTTGCGTCGTCCTGCACCGCGATGAGCGATTGATTGGCCCCCATAGCCACAGATTGCGTTGGCGTTGAAAGAACGGGGGCGCTAAATTCAGTGCCACCGACGGTGAATTCGCCGTTGTTGAAAGCGTCTGCAAAGCGATCCGCGGCAAAGGTCAGGTCGCCACTAGTGAAACCTAGTTGGATGCCACGCACGAAGCCCGTTTGTCCTTGTAAGCTTTCGATCGTGTCGGCGCTGAAATCCAGTTTGGCGATCAACCGATCTGAGTTCTGTGGGATGAACGAAACCCACGTTTGATTGTCGCTGTAGACCCAATGGCCATCTTGATACTGGACTGCGATTAACCGCTCGCTGTTATTGGCGTGCCCTGGGCTGTCTGCGAAACGATCAGCGATCGGTTGGTCGGAATACAACACGTATCCCGTTCCCGATGCATCATCGTGAACTCCGATACCTGAGTTAACATCGCCTAGATCAAAACTCGTCGGGGCGATGACTACGTCGACTTCGATATAGGTTCCCGTGATCGTGAATTCATTGGCGTTGGTTTGCCCATTGAAGACGTTGGCCGCAAAGGTAAGGTCGCTGACGGCGTAGCCTTGTGCAATTCCACCAACACTTCCTTCCGCATCACGAAGGGAAGTGATGGTATCGGCATCCATGTCAACGGAAGCGATCAGTCGGTCGCTTGGGCGAGGATCGAAGTCGACCCACTTTTGATTGTCGTTGTATTGCCACACCGAATCATTCAGTCGAACAACAATCATACGGTCGCTGTTAAAGCGGAATGGTGGATCGTCTGCGAAACGGGTGTGAACACTTTCGTGGCTCAACAACACATACCCGGTTCCGCTGGCACTTTCCTGAACTGCAATTCCGCGATTGATGGTGCCGATTGGAATGCGAACCGTTGGAGGCAGGCTTTGCAGAGAGAAGAACTCAGTCCCCTGAACGCTAAATTCGCCCACGTTAGGACGGTCGTCCCAGCGGTTGGCTTGGAAGGTCAAGTCACCCGAAAGGTAACCGCGTTGAATGCCATCGGTCACACCACTGAAACCTTGAAGCGATTCGATAGCGTCGTTGGTGAAGTCGACCGAAGCGATCAAACGATCGGATGATCGCGGAGTGAAATTGATCCACGTGCGATTGTTATTGAGTTGCCAACTGCCGGCGAAGAATCGAACTGCCACCATGTGGTCGCTGTTTTGATACGGAATGGATGCATCGGCGAATCGCGAGTGGACGCTTTCGGCACTGTGCATGATGAAGCCATCACCGGTCGCTTCGTCTGCAACCGCAATGCCTTTATCAAGGTTGCCAATCTCAGATCGCTGCAGCAAATCCGTTCCCATGTCGACGGAAGCCAATTGCAACGAGACCGCGAGCTTGGTTGCCGATGTGTCTGTATCGCTAACACCGCCCTCACGAACACCCGTTACAACACGGTCGCCTAGCAACCGTGTTCGCTCACCACGCTCGCTGCCGATTTGACGAAACACCAGGTCGGCGGGCTGAGATTCATCGACGGCGAACACAGCATTGATGCTTGAGTCCACGCCGTAGATCAATTCCACATTGGCGATGCTTCCGGTAGCGACACCGGACACCGTAAAGCTGATCCGATCATACGGAAACAGAATGTCTTGAGTGCTTTGCGCCGGTTCGGTGACCGTTACCTCATTCAACAAAGTACCAATCGGTGACACCACGGTTACGGGACCTCCGTCGGTCATGACTGAGATCACATTGCCTTGTTGCCAATCGGCAATGCCATCGCCGTTGCCATCAACGCCGGCGGGACTGTTTTGTTCGTCCAAGTTGTTGACCCCATCCCCATCGATGTCGTTGTTGACCCCGGTGGGCACCGTTTCAATCGCCGAAGGAGTCGAAAGATCGACTAATTGAACTTCAGGCGAAGTGGCGACGAATCCGTTCGGCACGCTCACCACGACTCGGTAAAGTCCGATGGCAAGATTTTCAAACGAGTAGCGTCCGTCGAGGTCGGCGCGCGTCGTGTAGTCGATGGTTCCGTTGTTACCGAGGTCCAACGAAACGTTGGCCGCTCTTCCGCGTTCGCCTAGTTCCTGGATTCCCGATCCATTGTCGTCTTGGAATACCGTTCCCGAAATCGACCCGGTGTCCACCACGTCAACTTGGACGCGTGCAGTGGCGGTAACGCCGGCTAAGTCGGTTGCCGAGACTGTGAACTCGTACTCACCAAAGCCTTGGCTCAACGTTGGTGTCCATTGGATCAATCCGCTATCGCTAATCGTTAGCCCGGCGGGGGCATTTTGAACATTCCAAACGAAAACTTCATCGTCGTCGTTGTCCGTCACCTGGACTTGCAGCGACCAAGCAAAGGTCTCGGTGATCACCGTTGGCGGAATAGGGGCTAGCCGCGGTGCGTCATTCACGCCGGTCACTGTAATGGTTTGCGAACGAGTGACCGTGACACCGTCCGTATCGGTCACCGATACCGTTGCCACGTATTCGCCGGGACCACTGAAGCGGTGGATGACCGTTTCGCCCAACTGCGGTACATCACCGTCGCCAAAATCCCATACGATCACAGGGTCGGTATCGTCGTCGACCACACTCACAGACGCCGTAAACAGTTCGTCTTCGAGAACTTCACTTGGCACGGTAAGCGAGAGCATCGGTGCGGCGTTGCGAACGACAACGTCAAGCGTTTGAGTATGTTCCTCGCCATCGTCGTCGACCACGATGTAGGTCACCTTGTAGGTCCCCTCGGCGTAGTTGTGCGAAGAATCAAAGGTTGCACGCACCCCTGATGCAATCGGTGTAAAACTGACGCGGTCATTAAAGGACTCGACGGGCGAACCGTCGCCCCAGTCCACCGAGAACTGCCATTCGTAGCGGTTTGCTGATCGTGAGGGATCAATCAGACCAAACTCGAGATTACCTTCGCGCTCGATAGCTTGGAACGGTTCATCGAGATCGATAGATAGAGACGGTATGGTCTCGGTGACGTTGAGCGTGAACTCGCTCTCACTCGCGGTGCCATTATCATCGACCAAAATGACGATCTGATAAGTTCCTGCATCCGAATAGACATGATCGAATGCGAAAGTGGGGCCCACGTGGCTTGCAAAATCATCGACCCGACCGTCGCCATAGTGAATCGACAGCTTGTATGTATCGTCCAGACCGCCATCATCAATAATGGTCAGCGTTTCACTGAATCGACCTTCCGGCGAGGTGATGTCAGCGATATCACTGGCGACACCGACGACTTCTCCGAATGAGAAATACGCATTCTCGATGTAGGTGTTTCCGTTGACGGAGTATTCAAGCAGAACCGTATAGACACGCGAGTCCGTTGGCTTGAATTGGAAGTTTTGTGCGTTCTCACCGACCACGTCCGAGACTGGCCCGCCGCCGACTGTCCACTTGTAGGAACCGCCCGGTATCGTCGAACTGGCGACCAACGAAACTAAGTCTCCCTCGTTGTCGCCGGCGGTGCCCGAGATGATGACTCCACGCGTGACGCTGAAATTCTGGTCGGATTCAAACGCCGGTCGACTGAACTCGAGTTGTATATCGGGGGACGACTTTTGGAATTTCTGACCTAGGTCGACCGAAAGCGTAACTGCACCTGCATCGCCTAGGATCCAATAGCGTCCGTCGCGACCCGTCAGCGTTGAAACCTTTCCATTTTCCGACGTTGCATTGACCGTGGCACCTTCCACGGGTTGGTCACTTTCGTCAGCAACGACACCTGAGATGAGTGGCAAGCCAATCGCGACGGGAATCGTGATCGTGCTGCTAAGACCCGCTGCATCAGTAGCTTTGACTTCTACGTACACCACGTTCGCAACTTCGGACGTTGCCGAAATTTTCAGGTCGCTACCTTGCAAACGCAATGCAACCGCTGGGTCACTCGATGTCGCAGAGAACGTGATCGTTGTATTCTCGGCGTCATCAACGTACTGATTCAAATCTTCAATTGCGGTGGTGTCCCCGACGTCGATCGAGATGCCATCCGGAAGGCCCGACCAAACCGGAGACTCATTGTCGTCGACGTGGAGCACGCCATTTCGAGATAACATTTCACCGAGAACGACCGCGCGGTCTTCATTGCTAAGGACCGTGCCTCGCAAATCAAGGTGAACCAGCGAATCGGCAGGTGATCCGCTTACCGGGCGTAGTAAGATCGCATCGGCAACGGTGGTTCCGCTTCCGCTACCATGCCCGACTGAAATTTCAACCGTATCGCTGTCGGCGGTGAAGGTTCCGATCCGATCGAGCGAGGCTTCGCCAAGTGGACGCTGACTGCTGGCGATGCGTTGGTCGGCCGTTCCAATCGTCACGCCATCGCTGGTATAGGTTGCCGTCGGATTGTGAGAGGTGTCGGCGTGCCACGACGCATAGACTTCGTAAGTGGTACCGCGTACGAGCTTTTCAAAGCTCCATCGCGCTTCGCCGTCATCGGATGGCGCAAGCGCCAAGTACGAACCACCAAGCGCCGTGTTCGATGAGTGAACATTCCAAGCCGGATCTGAGGTTGCCGATGAAGCATCCACGCCAATGCTGCCCAGCAATTGCTGCAACGCGACCGCAGGAGCCGAACTGGGATAGAACAGATTGCCGGACACATCTAGGACGCGCAACTGAGTCAGATTCGACAACGGCGACAAATCTTCTACTTGGTTGCCCGCCACGCTCAGGAACACAAGTTGGTCCAGCACCGACAGCGGATTCACATTGGTGATGGCAAGGTCACGTTGGCGAGAAAGATTCAATGCGCGAAGTGACGTCAGTGAATTCAAGTTGCCAAGTGCAACAAGGCGATTGCCTTCCAGATTCAGGTATCGCAGGTTTGACAATCCGCGAGCGCCCGCCGCAGCCGGACGTAAGACGGCGAGGTCGTTGGACGCAAGATTGTTGTTGCCTAGGTCGAGTGACTCTAACCCGACCAAGTGCTCGACACCGACAATGTCATCGAGGCCAAGAAGCGAAAGGTCTAACTCAGTAATCCCCGCAAGGTCGGTCGCCGTGACGGGGCGAGAGAATTTCATCGAGCCATCGACAAGCGTTTGGATTGTTACCCCGAGTTGATCGGCGATGCGTTCGGCGATCTCTGGATTGCCAATGTTGATCTCACCAATTCCCAAGTCATTGACGTCGACGCCAATGACAGCGATCGGATCTCGCAATTGACGTTCGCTACGAGTTTCCGCGTAAGGTGACGAAGTCAAATCGCCACGTGTGACGTCACTCGATGTCGCATCCACAAATTCAAACAGCTCGCCAATCAAAACGTCGTCGCCGCTATCGCCAACGATGCGATCATTCCCCGGACCACCGGCCACGATGTCGTCCCCGTCACCGCCTCGCAACACATCGTTGGACTCCGTTGCGTGAGCGCTACCCAACCCAGGCGGATCAATTTCCAGCGAATAGTCCGCGGGCGAGTCAATTGACCTGCCCGGAGCCCTCGAAACACCAACGTAGTACTCACCAGCCGGTAGGTTGCGTAAGTCGTAGGAACTGAAGTCGCTTGCGATCAAGCGCCCTTCCGAATCAAGCAGTTGGCCGATCATGCCGCCCGACTTTTCGAAGTACAGACCCGTGTTGTTTCCGTCAAACGGATCAATGATCGTCGCCTCGCCTGAGCTCATCGACATGGTTGCAACGATTGAACGATATCCTTGGTCGAATAGTGATCGCAGTTGTTCGACGTAGGGCGTCAGGTCGATGTCCACCAATGCCGTTGTTGATGGGAAGGTGGCAGTCATCGCGAACACGACTGCTTCATCGCGTTCATCGCCGGTGATTTCCATGTCATTGCGACCACCGGAGAACCGTAGCGTAATCACGCCACCTTCGCTGCCACTTCCACCACCGGTTTGCGCGAGCATTTGGGTACCCGCGGCCGTTAAATCAGAAACCCATAATTCGTTGCCGAGTATGTTGTCACTGCGATAGCCTTCGAAGATCTTGAGATCGCCGGATTGGACAAAGTTCGTGAAGTCGCCCACATAGTTGTCGTCGATCTCGGTCGCAAGATTCGTCAAACTGCCGGAGTCAAGATCCATCAGGTCGACGAAGTGCTTGAACCCTTGCCCCGGTCCGTCGTGAGTTTGATAGCCCACGACAAGTTGGTTATCCCATTTCCCAAAACCATTGACATGGACGGAACTGTCGGCGGACAACGTCGCTGACGAAACTTCTTCGCCGTCGGTATTGGTCACTGTGATCAAGACCTGTTCGCTGCTGAGCCGAACGATCGAAACAAGCTTCTTGTTGATTTCTAAGCTATCAATCCGGCCAAGTCCCGTGAACGCAGTCGACGAGAGTTGGCGAGTGAATTTTGTCCCGCTGTCGGTTCCATCGCTGAGGTAAAGTTCACTTCCAATGTTGAAAAACAGCGTTCCGTTGACATCCACCAAATTTTCAATTTTGGAGGCGTCAATGGTCGTCGAAAGGACATAGGTGTTTCCGCTCGCGTCACTGATCCATAATCGCCTACCACTGCCATCATCAGCGGCAAAGACGATGCCGTTGCCAGCGAAAGGAGTGAAGGACGTGAAGGATGTGCCGAGAGCATCGAATGTTTTCAGTAGCACTGTGCCTGCATCGGTTCCGTCGCTCTTCCAAAGTTGTTCGTTCACTTGGAAGTAGAATCCGTCTTCCACGACCGCGAACGATGTGTCGTAAAGCGAAGCATCACTTTGCAGATCGCCTACCTGGACGAAAGTACCGCTGCCGTCATTCTCGACCTGTATCTTGTAAAGTTGAGGTTTGTCGTACCCCCTGATCACGTACAGTTCGTCCTCAAATGATCCGTAGATCAGCACCAGTTCTTCACCGTCGTCATCGGTGACTTCGAACGTTTTGGTTCCATCCGTCATGAACAACCGGCGGTCAAAGCTTTCACCATCACCGGGGTAGTTCACCATAAAGAAAACGGTATCGCCAGCGGAGGTGACTTCATCGATGTAGTACGATTCAGGCCCGTCGAGCGTTTCGTAAACGAGTCGCGTTCCACTCGCCGTTCCATCGGTCACGTAAAGTTCGCGACCGGTAGCTTCGGTGCCGCCCGCGAAGTAGACCAGGTCACTCGCTCCGTTCTTTCCCGGAATCGGGGTTAAGTGTTCGGGACGCGTGAGTGCTTCGCTCGTTTCCGCTGACGATGTCGCTGATCCCTGCAATCGCAACGATGCGCCAGCGATAACGGACGAGTCATCGTAGGCCTGCAATAACGATTCAACGTCAAATTCAAGCACCCCATCGGTGCCATCTTCATTGACGTCGAACGTCGGTGTGTCGTTATAGACGCTATTGCCAGGCCCAAACTGTCCCGCGACGTCTCGTACCCGTGTTTCGGTCGTAGACAGAGCTGGCGGTGAAATTCGAATGCGATCACCGATCTGGCCATCACCCACCAAACGAAAACGGTACCAGTCAGTGTCGACTTGTTTCGCGAGTACCGAATCAACGTTCACATCACCTTGGCTATCGCGAACGACGTCACCGATGCCGCGGACGGAATCGTTACTAAGATCAACGACTAGCGATTCGTCGGGCGTGCCAATGATTCGATGGGAACCAGCAATCACGTAAACCGCACCCCCGTCGATCGCGCCGCCATCGGTATCAAAGCCGCTTGCACCAATCAGCAGATCGTCGATGCGATCGCCTGTCACGTCGATCGCGCTGGTAGGCATGCGTCCAAAGTGGCTGCCGCCAGTTGGTCCAGAAATGGCAACATAATCAACTCTGGGGTCGCCAAATGAACTTGTCACAACACGTCGTGCTGGTCCACTCGCAATATCGAACAATACCCAAGCTGTTGCATCGGTACTGTTGTCGGCTCCCCACGCGACATCGACTTGGCCATCACCATCGAAGTCGCCCGTGGACACTGATGGATTCAAGAACACGTTGTCGGTCGAGCGGAAGCCGGACACGGAAACGGAACCACGAAGGTCCACTAGCGAGCCGGATTGGGCGAGAAGATCGTCGCTAAGCACTACGCGTAACTGAGCCTCATTGAGGTCGCCTGAGACTGCATCGGATAGGAAGATCAAGTCATCGGATCCATTCCCGTCCACATCCGCGACGGCCACCGGAAGGTCCACGTTCAGTGCTCCGCTATGTCCAAGAGATGGGTCGCTGGAATCTCGTAAGCCGTAATCGAATTCGGCGTACTGAGCAATCGCTCCGTAGCGAGACGTACCCAGTGCGACGGAAAACGCATTGCTACCTCCGGCGATGCGGTAGGTGCGAGAAACGACCTCGTCGTCTGAACCCGGGTCGAACGTCCAACCTCGCGGCAACGTTACGATCACGTCATCGGTTCCATCACCATCAATATCACCGAACGTCGTGTGTGCTGTGTCGTCCGTCCTTACTTCCGTCACGACGCGACCATACTGAGCGGTGGAAACCGTCGCGGAACTTTCCATAACACCGAGTACCGAGATCAAGTTGTTCGCAACGATGTTGGGTACCGTCGTGAAGTTGTACGCTAAGTCCTCGCCATCCTGCACAACGCCGTACCCCTTCGTATTAAGCGTTTGGATCAAACGAATGTTTGGATTGCGTCCGAACACTGCAAGATCGGGGAACTCATCTCCGTTATGGTTGATCCAGGCGATGTCGAGATCTTCATTGCCTACGGTCCCAATGTACGTTATCGGGGTACCGGCGGCGGGAATCTCACGATCAACGTCAATGATTTGCAGTTCGCCACCGACTGAAATTACGCGAACCGGCGAATCGTCAGCCAAGTAGGCACCGCTGAGAGCCTCAATCGTGATGAGTCCTTTAAAGATCGGTTGAGACTTGTTGACTGATTCGCGAGCAAACGTCAAGTCGTCGTGTCCATCACCATCCAAGTCCACGGGACCCGCAATCGCCGAATAGTTTTCCGATGGATAGTGAATGATAAAGTCAGCGGCATCACGCACGGTGTCGATCGATGCTGACGCGTCGATGTCACCAAAGAACAAATAGCCGGTCGTTTGGCTTTGCAACAATACATCGTTACGACCATCCGCATTGACATCACCCACGTTGATTACCGAAGCGATCGCTTCGTCACGGTTCACACCGTCAAGTCGTCGAGCAAAATCCAGGTCATTGCTAGAGAAAAGGTCGAACTGAGTTTGCGAATCGAAGGCGAGTGAACTTCGATCAGCCGTGGGAAATGCGAACGGCGATGGCGATTGAGTTGGCCCCATTTGAACGGGAGCTTCGAAGGATTTATTACTGGTGATCGAATACTCACCCAAAGCGAACGGAGCTCCATCATTGGTTTGGCCATCAGTGAACCCAAAGTACACGAATGAAAATTGACTGAGGCTTTCCACGGTGATCCGTTGACCGTCTCGAGGTTGCAGCATCAATCTCTCTCTCGCAACATCGTAAAACGCGAATACCGCATCGCTTAAACCGACGGCGTTGATTCCTTGATTGACCGCTGTCTCGAGTTCTTCACCGGACATGCCGCCTGACATCGTGACATCGATCAATTCGGGATTCTCGCCGGTCACTTCGAGTCGAAATTGTCCCGTCACCGTATTGCCGATGCCTATACCATCGGTGCGAGGCGATTCATCGGCAACCAAAGTCGAAGCGGTCGGGTTGTCGACGAACACCAACGTGCCGGTGGGCACGGCGTTTGATTCGGCAATTTCGTACTTGCCGGTGGAAGAGTTGAAGCGAGCGGGAAAGACTTCGATGTCTTTGGTTAGAATGTTCTCTCGCAACCGTCCGTAGTCCCCGTTGACGAAATCAATGGATAACGCTGAGTTGTTGGGTGGCGATGGCAAGTAGAACCAATCGGCCGAATCCCCATCATGCAGCGTCAAGCCACCGACCATGCGAGTCGAAAGGTCAAGCACGGTCGCATTGCCCAATACATCGTTGGTGCGTTCGGATCGGCCGACGATTTCGTAGTCATCAAACAGCGGTGTGATGGCGGTCGGTAGATCGCCGATCAGGATGTCGTCACCACTTTCCCCGTCAATTTCGTCGCTGCCGCCACCACCAACGATTTGGTCGATGCCAGCGCCGCCAAACATGATGTCGTCATACGGACTGCCAAAGAGCAAATCGTTTCCGTCGCCTCCGCGGATGATGAAGTTCACCGCGCCGCCGCCGACTTGGCGATCTCCTGGTGATATGCCATACGTTTCGGATTCGTCGGTCGTGCCGTCCGGACGATCGAACTGATATCCGCTCACGCGAATGGGTTCCCCGTCGATGATGCTGATCGATGATGCTTCCAGGTGCAATTCATCATTGCCGGCTCGTAGATCAAACTCAGTTGCCTCGACGCTGCTGGCTCGATAGCTGGCCGTGTGGACGACGAAGTTGTTCCCATCGACTAGGAACTCTTGGTTGGCGGTATCCCAAACCTTCGCCGCCAATTCATAGGCGTTAAGCAGTGGTTGATAACGCAACGTGACGTGATCGGGCACCGGTCTGCCACGATCATCAAGATCGCCACCAAGGAAAAGAATTCGATCGAAGCCTGCGTTGCCTTCAATTTCGTCAGCAAGCGTGACGTCAAACGTCGTTCCGCTTGGAATGATCTGGAAAACGTCATCGCCGTCTTCACCGATCAGGATGTCAGACGCGTCCCCATCGACGCCTCCCGTGATGATGTCGTTGCCGCTTCCGCCGATGACCCAATCTTCGCTTGGACCGCCACGTAGAATATCGTCTCCGGGGCCTCCTACGATCACGTCGCGTCGCAAGAACGTATCGCTTTGGACGCCCAGTGCGACGCGATTGAGTCCGAGCAGATCTTCGCTGGCAAAGTCGAGTCCTAAGTTGTAGGTCGTGGGACTTTGCGTCAGGCTGCGCACCCGCATGTAAACTCTCGTTCCAGCCCGAAACTCTTTTTCGCCCAACCGCATCGCTGTTCGAGACGTGCGATCGGTATCAAGGCTCGCGGGATCGGGCTGCAGGTCGCCTTCGGCAATCATGTCGAGCGTACCCGCAGCGTTGAGCTGGTAAAACTCAAACTCGATCCTGTCATCATCGGACAACGAATCGACAACGAACTGGGCCTCGGGATGGAACGTCAGGTCATCCACCGTGAACGTGAACCAGTCGACATCGTCGGGACTGTCGAGCGTCAGTTTTTCGTAGTAGACCGAGTTTGAAATCAATCCGAGTTCAAACGCAGAGGAGAAATCATCAGCATCGCCGATGACTTCATTGCGAGGATCCGCGTCGGCGATGTCGACCAGAATCGCGGTGCCCGACGCATACTCGACTCGGTCATCACCTGCACCTGCCGATACCCACACTGTTTTTTGCACGGTGGGACCGACGAATACTTGATCGTCTCCATCGCCCGCACTAACGATGATCGCTAAGAAGTCGCCTTCCGGAGGCAACAGGTCACCGCTGAGTTCCAGCGATGTGGCGGCGAGTCGCCGCGCATCGTCGTCAACCGCTGTTGTGAGTTCTTCGACACGTTGAACCAAGTCCGACGGATCCCAAACAAGGCTGCCGTCCGCGTTCGTGGCGGCAAAATCCAAACGCACTTGAGCATCAAAAGAGAAGAACCCGTTGTTTTCCGTTAGCCGTGTGATCAGGTGGTGACCGCCAAGCAATCCGGGTTCGGTGACATAGTCAACGGTGATGACGTCGTCTCGGCCACTGCCGCCGTAATACCAAACCGAGTCGTTGCTTCGGGCATACTCCAGCCACTCGTCACCTTCGGGAACGCCAAAGTTCTCAAGCGGCATGCCGTCTGGATCGTGCAGCACATCGACACCTCCGCCGCCGTACATGAAATCGAGACCCGTGCCAGCAAACAAGAAATCGTTTCGGTCGCGGCCGAGCATTCGATTCAGACCGGTGTCCTCGCGAGTGCCATCTAGATTGAAAATCCCGTAATCGGGGCCAATCACACCGGGATCGCTACTCCATGCATACAGGTAATTCACGCCTTGCCCGCCAAGCAGATCATCGTTGCCGGTTCCCGCATACAAACGATCGGTGTCTCCGGCCACTCCTTCGCCGCTGTCGCCCCAAAGACGATCGTCGCCACCGAGTCCATAGACGAAATCACTTCCACGGCCACCATCAAGTCGATCACGGCCAGCGGATCCAATCAGCGTGTCGTTTCCTGATCCGCCTTGGAATACTCCCACCCAATCGCGACTTCGTTGAGCCAAGTCGCTGGTATCGAAGGACACATCAAAGCCAATTTCATCGTGCCCACTCAATCCATTGATTTGATATTGTTCGATTAACGTATTGCCCAAACCATCTTTGATTGTGACAGGCAATTGTCGCCCGTTGTAGTTGATGATCGCTTGCCCAAATCCATCACCAGCAATTGTGATGACGTCGTTGCCATCGGTTCCATTGATCAACAAGATGTCCGTTGCGAAGTCATCGGTTACACCTTCATTGGGCGAATTGTCGTAGTGCCCGTCAAGAACATCGCCGCCGAACGCGTAAGACGGATCTACGTCCAAGCGAATGAAGTCAATGCCGCCGCCACCGTAAATCGTGTCTTCGCCCGCGTGACCTTCAAGTTCATCGACATTACCGCCGCCGTAGATCAAGTCGTCACCACCACCACCCTGCACGATATCATCGCCAAAGCCGCCAATCAGAAGATCGCCACCACCGGTAGTCTTGAAGTCTTCATTTTCGAGGAAGTCGGGGCCTGATAGTTCGTCTCCCAGGACTCGGTCATCACCACCACCGCCGATCAAGGTGTCTCGACGCAAGTTGCCGAGCAGTTCGTCACGTCCCTGGCCGCCGTCAATGTACTCACCACGCAGAACAGATTCGCGAGCGTTATCGGTTGAGTGAGCGTAAGCCCAGATCACGTCGTTGCCCGTACCACCAAATGATCGCTGGCCAAATACTTCATGTTGTCCATCAATCGCAATACCGCTGCCGCCAACAATGAAATCGTCGCCGCCATCACCATACGAGAAGTCGATGTGTCGGCCGGCTTGGATATCGTCGTCGCCATCACCACCGCGAATCACATCGATCCCCGTCGTTCCGATCAACGTATCGTTACCTCGGCCGCCGTCGATGTAGCCATCGCCGCTGCCGCCTTGGATACGATCGCTACCCCCACCGCCGAACAGAAAGTCCCGATCGGCGCCGCCGGTGATAAAGTCGTCGCCGTCTTCGAGTGATCCTTCGAGCGGTCCGTTGGCAACCACCGCCGGCACGATCGCGGGGAACACGATTGACGATGCAGAGGCGTCGTACTCATTGGGCGTGACTAGTTCGGCGAGCAATGTGGTGCGATCATAAATCAGCAGGCCGCCCCAAATCACGTCGATGCCGGCATCGCCGCTGATCGTATCACTGCCGATACCGCCAACCAATTCATCATCGCCATCACCGCCTCGAATCAAATCGCTGCCGCTACCACCGTCGACAAAGTCATTGCCGTCCCCAGCGATGACCACGTCGCTGCCGGCACCAACGAAAGCGGTGTCATTTCCCGAGCCCAAGAAGACATTGTCGTTGCCACCGCCCGATGTGACTTGGTCGTCACCCGCCCCGACGTTGATTTCGTTACCGCCGTCGCCAGCGTCGACGATATCTTGACCGCTGCCGGTCCGGATGATGTCGCCTCCGCCACCAAGTGTGCGAACATAGTTATCACCATCGCCAGCGTCGATGTAGTTTGATCCAGAACCCAATACGTCGATGATGTCATCGCCATCATCCGTCAATATGCGGTTATCGCCACCTTGGTCGGTCACTTGACCGCCGCTATTTGGCGAAACCGATCTCGTCAGATTCAACGTGCCTCGCAGGTCGATTAGATCATCGCCGTCTCCGGAGTCAACAATGTCAAAGCCCGCACCGGTGTAAATGCGATTGTTGCCCCCGCCGGCGTCGACGACGTCGTCGCCATCGCCGGTGTGAATCAGGTCATCAAAGTCGCCGGTAGTGACACGGTCATTCGATTCGTAGGTGTAAACACGAGTGATCCCGCTAACATCAACGACGATATCCACACCTGCCGTTCCGTAGATCACGTCGTTACCTTCGCCACCATCGAAGGTATGCGATTCGGTATCGGGTTCTGATTGCAGGAGCTCAAAGTCGGGCGTATCGCGACTTGTTACCGCACCGACGAGCAGATCATCGCCGCCTTCGCCGAATAGATCATCGCCGCCGACGCCGCCGAATAGTTCATCGTTGCCGCCTCCGCCACGCAGCACGTCGTCGCCTTGGCCCCCTTGCAGGAAATCCTTCCCATCGCCACTGCCGTCTTCTTCGTCACCATGAGCGATGTCGTTACCTTTGTCTCCCGACAGGACATCGTCGTCTGCTCCACCGACTAGGAAATCGTTGCCGTCACCACCACCGATGTAATCATCGCCACCTTCGCCGAATAGACGGTCGTCGCCGGGTCCGCCTTGCAATTGATCATGTTCTTCGCCCCCATAGATGACATCGTTACCTTCGCCGCCGTCGATCAAGTCTTCGTCAGTGGTAATCACTGTCACTGGTCCGACACCAGGAATCTGGACGATCTCGGAACCAATGACATCGGTTCCGTTTCCAAAGAGCAAGTCGTTGCCGCTGCCGCCAAAGATCACATCGTTACCGCCGCCACCGTAGGCAACCAACCGAGCCATACCGCCTGTGATCTCGTCATCGCCGGTACCACCATAGACCGTGACGGGTAATTCATAAGCTTCGTCGACATAGATCGCATCATTGCCTTTGCCGGTGTCCACAAAAACGCTTGTGACGTTGTTGAACTTCTGATCGGTTCCATACGCCGTGATGATGGTTTGGCCAGTGTCCTCGTCCTGGCTGATGAAGATCACGTCTTCACCGTCGGTTAGATCTCCCTCTTCGCGCAGTGCTGCGTTGGGGCCAGCGTGAATGACCAGACGTCCGTCGGCTTCCACATGCCCCAGCACGGGATTGGCAGGCTCAGGTCTTGGGAAGTCAAAGTTGACCAGCACCTTAGGGCCAAGCGTGGTCTCGACTCGAATGCCGAATGCTTTGGCGTAGGCCGTTACAAAAATGTCCAGTTGTCCCGAGGGATCAAAGATCCACAAAGGACCTAGTCCCGGCGCGTTACCCAGTTGAAGGTTTTCAATTACTTCCGAGAAGCGAACCTTGCCGTCTTGGTTGGGATCGTTCAGGTCGAGGTTCAATTGAGCGCCAACGCCAATCTCCACACCTGCCTTCGCGACTTGCAAGTCGAGTTGACCCCCAGCGGTCACGGCGAATCGGAACGTCAACTCGGGGACATCGGAAACCTTGGCTCCACCGGAATACACTGCACGATCGTCGAAGAAAAATCCGTTCAGCAAATCGGCGGCCCGATTGGTTTCGGCGTACTGCCGAATCCCAGAGGTGTCGTAGCCAAACGCAAAGTCAATCGCCGTACTGAATTGTCCTCCGATAGCCAGACTGAAAACGGGGAAGACCGGAATCGAAACGCTGAAGTCGAACGAGGCTTCCAGTCGAGGTGCTTGGAATTTCAGCAAGTCGACATCGTTGCCAAACAGCAAGCCAATCGCCGAGGTCGGATCCTGAAGCAGCGGGATACTGAACTTACCCGGCGTCGTCATCAATTCGCCACCTGATGTGTATTGAGGTGCTTCTTGCGGAATATTTCGCAAGTAGTCACGCATCTCTGCGACATCTTCACCGACGGTGTCTAAAAAATCATCGAAGTTCGTTTGACCACCCATTGGCACTGGAACCAGCGCACCGAATTCATCGAGCGTCGTGTCAAAATTTCCAAGCGGCAAAATGATTGTCTCGGCGTTGGTCGGGATGTCGATCAACGTGACAATGTTCTGGACCGCTTCGACGAACTGCCCTACTGATTCACCGCCCTGACCGAAAACTCCGATCAAGTCCGTGAATGTAGTTGGACCAATCAAATCGCTAATGCCGGGAATTGGCGTCGTGAGCTTATCGAGCACCGGACGAATTGGGTCCAAGAAGTCGTTGACCGGACCGAGCACCGGAGCAAGGACATTGCTCACGAACGAACCAAGATCGAGTCCAACGTTCGTTAGCGTCACACCGGGCGTCGTGAGAGAATCAAAAACACTTGCCAGTGATCCGGTTGCGGGATCAAAATTCAAATGTAGGTCGGCAACCAACGACGGAATGCCATCGATCGAAGTATTGATCCCGGTGTGAATGCGCGTATGCAGGCTGCCCACAAACTCGCTGGTCACGGACACACTGTTGAGTGCCGTTCCGAGGCTGGACAAGGTGTAACGGCCAGCGGGAAAATCGAGTCCGAATCCACCGCGAATAGCGTTGATGGCTTCCGTGTTAGGATCGTCGGAGTCGATTCGAGCCGCTTGTCTTTGCGCAAGCGTCAGTTCAGCCGCGTCAATGGTCGCGATTTGAACTTGCAACGGACCTAGGTTCGCTTCGCCAACGAGGTCATCGACGCCGGCATAGAAATCAACTGCAATCTCGGTACCGGTGCCGAACTCTAAGAAGGGGCCTTGGGTTCGATTAAAGCCCACGACCAAATCCAACCCGTAGCCGGCGCTGATCATCGCATCGCCATCGAGTTCCAAGCCAAGAACGCTTCCACCAACATCCAAGTCAATCGGCGTCGACAAGCTCAAGCCGTCGCGGCCGATATTGATCGCGTAGGCAATCTCGTCGTCGGAGTCGATGGTGATGCCAACGTCGGCCAAAGTGATCGCGCCGTCGTTGTTAAGGTCACGCAATACTCCCAAGCCATTTCCGTTTTCCCCAGGACCGAGGGTATTGAACAGAATGCTTTGCCCTACCGTTGAAACGGCCTCTTCGAAGGTCGCACCACGAAGTTCATCCGCCAGCGGCGCGACGAAGGATTCAACGAAACTGACCGCATCGGCGAGACCTTCGCCAATAAGCGGCATCGGAATCCCAAGGACTTCGTCGCCCAGGTAATCATCAATCAAACCAAACAGGCCCTGCAAACCCTCCGCCAAAGCGATCAATCCGTCGCCCAAGGAAACGTTCGATACCGCACCTTGGACATCTGGCACCGCGATCACATTTGGCCGGGTTCCGGAATAATCCCCGATCGTGGTTCCGGGTGGTGAAAGCACCAAGAAATCGAACTCGGACAAGTCGTTCCAGCGAACTTGCAGCGGCTCGGTTTGACCTAGAAACGTAAGTGGCAAGTCCACACCGAGACTGGCGTTCGCAGGATTAAAGTCAAACTCAAAGTCGCTAGCCGTCAGTTCCGTTAAGCTCTTACGACCACCCTGCCACGTGCCTCGCGACTTGACGCCGATGGTTGCCGGTGTGTTGTCTTCAGTACTGCCATCGAAATTCAAACCGTCCTGATCGAGGACAATTCGCCCAGGACCCACTTCGACACCAATCGAAAGCACCGACGTTGTGAATGCAATGTCATCGGCTGCGATGCGAGTGCCTGCCGTCAATCCGCTGGTGTCAAAGACTACGACGGCGTCATCGAAGGTGCCCAAGGCAATGTCATCAAGGTCCAAGCCTAAGTGAGCGCTTAATGTTGCGTCAGCGAACACGCTAACATTGCCGCTGGTCGAAAAGTCAACTAAGCCTTCAAGCTGGGACAAGTTCAGGTCTGCCAAGTCCAGATTGAACGAGGCCATGGTGTTGTTGGTGATGTTGAGGTCCAAGTCTGCTCGCAGAATGTGTTCGTCTAAATCGTACGTCAGCGAGAACTGCTCGGGCAGCAAACCGAGCAACGATTCGATCTCAACTTCCAAAGTATTAAGCGAAGCATTCGGATCGGTCGTGATCCGATCGACAAGGTCAGCAACATAGTCCACCGTATCGAGGACTTCGCCCAGCGATGTGTTGACCAGTGGCAGTTGACGGTCGAGCAAACCTTCGCCACTGATCCGTTCGACCAAGTCCACCACTTTGCGGATCAGGTTCGTGATATCTTCAACCGACAACTGGCCAAACTGAATTAAGTTTTCAAAGTTAGCCGTGGTGAACGATAGGTTCTCTGGTTGCAGTCGCAGTGCGGGCTGCGAAGTAATGATGTTTTCCCAAACAAAATCAATTCGCGGAATCTCGTTTGGATTGGTTGGAATATCGTTCAGGCCCGCCAAGTCCACGACCAACTCTGTTCCGAACTGCAAGTCGGCGTCGATGTCGACGTCCAGGTACTCATGCGGATTGGTGATCGAGCGAGCCAAGTCCTTTAGCGTGAGATAGTCCTGGCCGGCTGGCGGACGAATGGTCACGTCGATCGTTGCGGATCCGTTTGCGTTCCCGTTTTGCAGTCCCGCCGATACCAATTCACCGATCCGAGCTTCGGCGTTCAAGTTCGTCGCACTGAACCCGATTCCGGCGTGAAAGACCGGTGGCTCGGTCAGCTTGATTCGAGTTCGGTCGGTCACATCCTTTTCCGCCAGGCTAAGCGTTGGTCCGACAATCTTCCCGCCGCCGCTTTGATCTATTCCCGCCAACCCGAGCGTCACACCGATCAATCCGGTGGTGGCGTCGCTCGGATCCGCAGTAACACTAAACGTTGCGTCACCGGTAGCTTGGGTCAAATCCGTCATCACGAACTGCAACCGCGTTTCACCAATCACGTTCTCGCTAGTGCGCAACGACGTCAGCAAAATAACCTCGCCCTCATCGTTTCGAACTGTGAACAATGACGCCAGTTCGGATAGCGACATCGAGGGCGCAATCTTCGCTCTCAATTCGCCACTCGTTCCGTCCCGAAGCGTGTAGTTGACGCCGTAGTTGACGGCCGTGGGCAGTAGTGCAGACAAACCTTTCGACTGCAGATACTCGCCCACCGTGGTCGACGGATCGAGGTTGCCAGCCAACGGGCTCACTAGCAGCGGCGCGCTCTTCACTTCGGCGTTACGGTCCAAATCGATCAGCGAATCAAACCAAGCATTCATCAACGGTTGACGTAGGTTGGCGTAGATCGTGAACGGTTCTTGGCGATAACCCACCGGAGTTAAGTCTGACATGATGAACCGGCCATTCTCGAACCGGGTCTGCAAATGCTCTTCGATGCCATCGCCTCGGAACTGCATCTCGTCAAGCACGTCTTGAATGGTCGACGTCGCGGTGAACTGCGGAAGATTAATCGTCGTTGCAACACCGTTCCCGAAAAAGATAAAGACCTCATCGGAAAGCACCGACTCGTCGTTCTGCAATAACGGCGAATTCTCACCGACGATCGCGCCGAGCGTCGTGCCGCTCTGCCAATGCGTGGTCGATAGCGACGGAGAAAGCAGATGGTTAGGATTATCGAAATCGTGCAAGAATTGGCCGTCGAAATTGATGAAGTTCATCGCGCGGAAAAAGATTCCGCCTTCCGCATCAGCAAGCTCGAACTCATCGTCGCCCGTAGGAACGGTGAGGTCTTCAAGTAAGAGTTGGTCACCCACTAGCGACGCACGCAGCACTAAGTTTCCGTCGTCGTCGGTTAGCGAGAGTCGATCTAAAAGTTCACCCCAAGTGATCTCGTCCGTGATTTCGCCTGTGGATATCGGAAGTTCGTCTCCGTTTCGCAATTTCACAGTCGCGTTGCTGGTCATGTCCTCGCGGACCAGCAATTGACGACGCATCGTGTTCATCACTAGCGAATCGGTGTTAATGGGAGGCAGACCTTTTTCCGGCAGCGGCGACACCAGCGGACTACCAACCAACTTAGCCTCACCCCCAACGCCGCTCGAATAGACGGAACCGATTGGAACGAGGCTACCCAGCCAAGCCGGTCCAACTAAACCGAGATGTTCGATTTCCATGACGCCGGTCTCGTTGCCTAAATAGGTGACAACAATGCGTTCATCGACGACTTCGGCTCGAGTAAGCTGAACTCCATCGCGGCGAATAGTAAGTTGTTCCAGTAGATTGCCCAACGAATGCCAACGAGGCGCGCTAACGTATGCTCCGCCGCCAATATCATCACCGGGAAGTCGGATGATGAGGTTGCTTGATGCCTCTTCCAAAAACGGACTGTTGTCGCCTAAAAATTCCGATAATGGAGCGTCTGCACCAAATAGCAGCGGGCTTCGTGTGACTAGTCCGGCTTCGATGACATTGGGGTCACTCTCGACACTTCCCAGCCCGAGCGCAAAGAGTGGGCCGTCAAACGTGGATGCGCTTAGCGTACCGGTTCCACCTGAGTAATCGTGGAATGTGAAACCACTGCCGTTGAACTTCAACTCGGCCAGTGGATCGCCGTTCGCTTTGAAGAAGCGATTTTGGCGTACCACGTCGGCGATCGTCGAGAAGTCAGGAAAGCCAGAAAGCAGATCCAAGACCTGACCGTTCCGCAACGTTACTTGTGCTTGCTGTTCCAAGTTCGAATCCGCGCCCTCGCGACGCAGTAAATCACCCACGTTAGTCCATGTGGGAGTTTCCTGGGCGAGATCAACGTAGATGCTTGGCCGTTCCAACGGTTCGAGTTGTTGGCCTTCGAGTCCCGAGAGTGATCGTCCGATGATCCGCTGGTCCTGATCCGTATCTACCTGCCCAACTACACCATTGATTGGGTCACCGAACAAGATGCTGTAGATTCCGATGTTGGGACTGACGTCGGAAATGCTCATGGTGGCGACGGAGGGCAGCGGAACGTCACCGTTGGTCAAGCTTTGATCGACCAACACGAGTCGATCACTGCGGTCATCGATATCGGCCGCTAGCACAATTTGGTTCTGATCAACATCATCGTTGACGAACAGCGTCCCGATGATTTCACCGATGGTCGTATCCGCATTCAGGATGCCCGACGACACGGTTACCACGTCACCGCTGGCCAGTTGGACCGATGCAATGGATTCTTGCCCAAGCAACGATTCGTAGGCGGTGCCGGAAAGCAATCGGCCAAGCGTTGTTGTGCGATCAACGGGGGCTTGTTCGTCGTAAGGCAGGTCACGGAATATCTGATCCGCTACCAATTCATGGGCCGACCCAGTCGTCGATGCGGTTCCAATGGGCACTAAGCCCCCGATCTCGCGAAGCAAGCCGAGCCCAGAGTCTTTCCACGAGATCGAAAATGGATTGTCGTCGACGGCAGTTGAGAGATCGCGAAACACCAATGTGCCTCGCCGTTGCTCAATCGCTAAGTTGTCAACGGCGGCGGCGATGTCATGGAGGTCGCCGATGGTGGCGCCTTCAAGAGAACCCAAGTTGATTTCCTGTTGAGTGCCATCGCGGAAACGAAAGACCAGCGTTTCTAGGGGCGCCGATGTGTCAACACTGCCGTCGACAAAGTTACTAAGCGGAACGTCGTTGTCGCCAAGGCTGTATCCATACGACAGTGGTTGGCTACGTAGTTGTCCATCAAAGTCGCGATCGGTATCCAACAAGCTTGAAAAAAGCGGCTGACGTTCGGTTTGGTACAGCGTGGTTTCACTTGGTGACTGAAGCTGGTAACCGAGATCCTGCAGAATGCCAAGGGTCAAAGGCGTGAACGATGACGGTTGTCGGTTTGAAGCGTCCAGTTCCGGCAACAATGTTTCACCGGTTCCCGCGTAAGCATTGGCGTCGACATGGATAAGCGAAGCAGATGCATCAAAGCCAGCGGGGTTGTGAATTGAAATGCGGTCTTCGGATAGTGGATTTGCGGCACGAGCATAGGCTCCCGAAAACTCGATCGCGTCGCCTTGTGAAATCAAGCTTTGGCGTTGAGCATCGTTCAGGTCGTTTAGAGACTCGTCCGAACCACTGGGTTGAAGCAACCAATCGTAAGCAAATGGTCGATCAGGAAATCGCAAATTACCTTGCGCCTCGATTCCCGAAATCACACCGAGTCCATGAAGAACCTCATGCAGCAGCACGCTGAAGTATCGATCGCCGCTTACGGTCTCGCTACCATCAATGCTGTAGTCATAATCGGATAACGAAACATCGGTGTTCAAATACACTTCAATGTCCGCAAGGGTGCGTGTTCGGTCGATCAGGTCCAATTGTTTGGCAAGGACCGGCGGGTAAACCGTTTGCGAAACATTCGCGTCGACCGGGTAGTGGTCTTCGGGTCGGGCCGCCGCAAGAAGATCTGCATTGGCGGTGAGTTCGGGAACAGCGGAGCCAGGATTTGGGTTGCCGGTTTCGCCTATGAACTTGAAATGCTGAAGTGAAATCCGCCATGTCTCACCCGGGTACGAGGCCGCGAAAGTGGACTCGAGATAAGACTCAAGGCGTTCCAAGAACCATTGACGCACATCACCCACGGTTTGTTGGTTTGCTGGTATCTCGGGGCTGCGTAATTCCGGTGGAAAGATCGCGGTATCAAAAAAGCCGTAAGCTCCGCTGTCGAATAGCGTGATCTCGACGTCAACCGAACCGAAGTCTTGCGTCGGTGCCGACGTGTAGTCGCGGATCACAAAACGATTGCCTTCGTCAAAGCCGACGATGTCTGATCCATCGACTTCGTTGGCGGCAAAGCCGTAGGGAACCAATTCAAGTTCCATCACCAATTCGCCATCGCGTACCACTCGTCCTCGCTGAAGCCAGTCGCCCAACGTGGTGTGGGATTCGATGATTCCCATGTTGGCCGAAACGACGGATCCATCTTTGAGTTGAACTTGCAAGACCTGCTCGGTGCCAGCAAGGTGCGCTAGCCCTAAGCGTTCGAGCAGATCGATCACGGGCGTCCACAAGCGAGCGTTTTCCCCTGAGTTTTGCGCAAGGTCGCTCAATTCGATCGTATCTTTGGTGACATCAACGACCTCGCTAGCCTTGGCATTGTTGGAAAGGTCGATCTGCAACTGCAATCCGAAAGAAAGGTCTCGCGTTACTTCAAGTCGATTGTCATCAAGCGAATCGCCGGGCGTAGCCTGAATGGACCCGATCGGCGAATCACTGGCTCCGGCAATCAATGACAGGTTCGCCTGACTAACGATAGGGTCGGCAGCGCGAAAAAAGTCAAGCGACAAAGTCAGTAGTTGCGATTGTGGGTCATACGAAAACGCATCGCCTTGATTCGAATCGCTGACACCCGGAATAAGATCGATCATCTCTTGGATCGAATTGAAAGCCGGCAAGCCGTTGCCGTCCTTTAAGAACTGCAGCACCCCGCCGCTAAAGCCTTCCGCTAGTCCGAAAGCTTGGCCGAGCGTTAGATCCTCACTCAGCGGTAAAGGAAAGTTTAGCAAATCACCTTCTTGCCATGCCCCGAAAACACTGCCGAGCTGGTCGAGCGACGACAGGATGCTCGATGAATCGATCGTGTGAAAACCCAACAGCGATTCAGCGGTGTAATCAGCGTCGTTGGGAATTTCTAGGTTGACCTCAGGAAAGACCAGATCCAGCGGATTGGAATCCATCAACACAAAAGTCGGCAGCAAGCCGTCGGTTTCAAAACCAGCTAGGTCGAAGTCGAAGGGCAACCGAACATTCAATCCATCGCCGATGATCTCGAAATCTACGTCGTCAAGCAGCGATCCAAGAGACAGCTCTTGCAGCGATTCCAAGGACACCGTTCCTCCGAGCAAGCTGCTGGTTTGAATTCGAAGTCCCAGATCCAAATCGAATGAGCCACCTGTTACACCACCGGAAAGGAAACCCACGTTTGCAGCGAAGTCGATCGGAATACTTGCGGCTCGAGAAAGGTTGAGCTGCAGGTCGGGAATCGCGATCGAAAAGTTATCGGCCTCATCTCGAATGACATCGAAGTCGAAGTTTTCGAGCGACAGGTCAAATGGCAAGTCGAGCGATAGGGCGTCGCCCGGAATGGTGGAAAGCAAACTATCACCGGCTGAGGTGATTGGGTCCAACAGGGCAGCAAGCGAACTTTCAAATTGCCTTTGCGGATCAAAGTTCAACTTCACGCCAATTTGGCCATTGGCCAGATTGGTTGCTGGACTCAAAAAATCAAACTGGGCGATCAACTGAGCCGCCGACGCGGTGGGGTTGGAATCTAAGTAGTCTTCAAGCGGTTCGACCACTTCATTTTCGAATCGATCAGCGAGCTGAAACAACGATTGGATCGACTCCGTGTCGATGACGGTCGCACCGGCAATCGAATCGGGAATCAACGATCCAAGATAGGGTATCTCAGCGGCAAACGCTGGTGCGCTGTTCACCGCACTGATCACGCGTGAAATTTCGGCGACCGCATCGCGCAAGCCGTTGGCGAAGGAGGCCGCTGCATCGGTCGCGGCGGCGCCGAAACGCTCCGCTTGATCAACAACGTCTTCACCTTCGGCAAGAGTTTGGATGGTCAAGCCAGACGCTTGACTTTGCACCGAAACGTCTGCCTGCAGCATTGTGATGTCGCCGGCGAGCATTTGACGCGGCTCGAGCAATTCGGCAAACGCTCTACGTCGCAACCCAGACGCGGACTTCGCAAAGCAAGTGCGGTCGTTCTCTTGTTTGATGCGGGATAGATAGCGGTGGCTACGAGACCGAAGAGGAATGGTCGTCATGGCAGGACCTGTTGCGTGCGAACTCGAAATCGAGCTGCAATGACAACGAAAGCAAGACTCGAGAACGCAGATGGGGCGGCATAGTGAGCGGGTAAATTCTGCGTCTCCTTCGGTCGAGGGAGAGCACTGTCCCTACCTTAAGTCATCACACCGCTCCCCTCAACGAAACTCTCGGTGGATAAAGGGTTTATCGCTGATTGAATGCGACCATTGGAAACGCACTGCGCTGAAAATGGGGTACGCATGGGCATGTGCATGCATGTGCAGTACAGACGCATGCGTTCAGAGAGCAGATCGGGAACTCGATTGAGTCACCAAGTTGCGCATCGACAATGAATCTCGATCCTCACTGGCGTAAGAAACGGTCCGTCGAGCGCTGATAGCTGGCAAGCGTTAAGCACCAACGCGCCCTATAGAATTGTCACAAAGACGGGCTGGGCAGCTCGTTGTGTTTACACGACCACCGAACCAAAGCGATTAGGTTGTGATCGCCGCGAGAGCAGGCTTCCAATCAATAGCTTGCGAACGTTAGCTCCCGAACGTTTGCTTGCGAACGTTAGCTCCCGAGCGTTTGCTTCCGAGCGATGGCGAAGCGGCAGCTTTACTTCAGCTTGGGCAGTTCCGCGCCCTGGCTGTATGATTTCAGAACGCCAATCAAGTGTGATAGTTGAGGCTTGGTAAAGTAGCCGGCAACGTTTTTCTCGTACGCTCGCTCGACGTCACGAGCATGAGACGACGTGGTCAGGACGAAGACCGTGGTGGACCGGAGCGTGTCATCATTGCGAAGCCGTTCCAGAAACTCGTGCCCATTGACCCCAGGCATGTTCAGGTCGAGAAACACAATCAGAGGATGCTCTTTAGCGATCGACAACTCATTGTGAAGCATCGACAGAGCGGACTTTCCGTCAACGGCCCGCTCGAGCCGAACCGGAACGTCGCTCTTCTTGAATGCCCGATTCACCATTTCAGCGTCGAGGTCATCATCTTCGACTAGGAGTACTGTGAACATGTTAGGCACTTGAATGCTCGCTTGAAGATTGCTGGATCAACCACTTAAACCTATCGTTTTATCGGCCAACCAACAACGAAGCGGTATCATAAAACTTCGCAATTATCCAATGAAAGTCGATCATTTTGCCGTTTAATGCCGTTTAACGGCTATTGGTGCCGTGGATGGAGCGGCCATTTGCCGGAAACCGCAGTTTGAAAACTCAGGGGAAGTCTCTAGTTCATGGCTGCGTAAATAGCGCGGATCTATCGTTTCAACTGGGCGTCTGAACCCGGTTCCATTGAAACGAGAACACCGAGCCTTTGCCTTCTTCGGACGTTAGCTTCAGGTTGGATCCGTACTTGGCTATCAGTTTCTTAACAATCGCAAGCCCCATTCCGCTTCCACCTTCGACATCCGTTGCAACGCGTTGGTACATCTCGAAAACGCGGTTAAGGTGTTCCGGTGCAATGCCGCGCCCGTTGTCGGACACTTGAATGAGGATGCTGGTGTCACCGACGTTCTCGGCACTGACGGTGATGCGACCCGAGGATCCTTTGTCGTTGTACTTGACGCCATTGGTGATCAGGTTGAGCAGCACTTGGGTCAGGGGCGTTTTCATTGTCGTGAATTCCAAAGACCGTTGTGGCAGTTCGATGGAGAACCCTTTGGGAAGGTCAATCATCGACACGATCGAACTAACGATATCGTTGATGTCGACGGTTTCGGGCGCCAGATTCATTCGTCCCGCACGCGAATATTGAAGCAGATCATCGAGCAAGTTTTCCATCTTGGTCGCGCGTTCATTCATTTGGATCAAGTGTGCCTTCGATCCCTCGGGCAACAGGTCTTCGCAATCCTCTTGAATCCAACTTGCCAAATGCTTGATGCCTCGCAATGGAGAGCGAAGGTCATGCGATGCGACGTACGCGAAGTTATCAAGTTCGAGGTTGGTTTCTTCCAACGCCGAAGCCTTGGCGGCAAGCTCTTGGGTCATCTTCTCGGACATCAGCAGCAGTTGCTTGGTCACTTGGTTCTTGTCGCTGAAGACTTGAGCAGCCTGAGCTAACTTTCCAATCTCGTCTTTGCGATTAAGCAAAGGAATCTCGCTGACCGAATCGCCCTGGCCAAGCTGACGAAACGTCTCGGTGATTCGAAAGATGGGATTCACGATCAGGTACGTCAACTGCATTGCCATCAAGATCGCGAAAGCGGCCGCCGCGACCGATGCGAGCATCGCGTAGATACGAGATCGTCTCGCTAGTTCAGCCATTGATTGTCGATTGATCACGCGTTGGTCTTCTGAATAATCCTTCAAGCGTTTGGATCGATAGACAAACTCGGATATCTCGCCTGCCATCACGACGTTGGAATAGAACATGTATCCCCGAGTCGCCTGAACGGCGCGAGATCCAAGACGCCGAAATTCGTTCAGCTCTCGTTCAAGCTTGTCAAGCGTCGCGTTCACTCGTGTGGTTGGGCCGTCATTTGCGTTCTCGGCTTCGTCGTTGTTCACGGCGTCGTCAAAGTCAGCGTCGTCAAGAGTTTCATCGAAGGTGCTTTCCGATAAAGCGACATCGTCTTGAATGAGTTGGCGGATCGTGGCGAGTGCTTGTCGCGATTCTCTGATTGACTGAAGTCCGAGTGTGAAGTCGACCGAATCTGGTTCCGTGAAATACTGCTGGAAGAGTTGGCGAGAGTTCGACTGAGACTTGACCAAGCGAAGGTAGGCTTTGAACAAGTCCTCGCGATCGTCGGCAAGGATGGCGGATTCGAGTTGCTGCAAAGACTCGGTGACGTCGAAATCCTGTTTCGGCAGTTCAACCTTGATGAGCCTGGTCCGCAGTTCTCGCTCTGTCGACGCAAGATCTAGCCGTTGAGCAAAGATCGCAAGCGACTCGTTCATCGCTTGTAGCGTCGCTTGCATTTGTTCGTCTTGGGAAAGTTTCAACGCCGACGCAATTTGGTTCTTCAGTTGAACATGCAGTTGCTTAGCGCGAGAAAGCTGAGACATGGCTCCGGTTTGCAGATACTTTTCGGCCCTCGTCTTCAATTCCTCGACGTCCCGATCCATGCTCGCGATCTCGACCAATTGAACCTCGGATTGCTCGTACGACTGAAACTGCTCGAGTAACTTGGACTGTCCCCACCATCCAATCAACGTGCTTAGCAAACAGAGGGCCACAAGAACCGACACCGTCAAGTAAATGCGGTTTCGCAAAGACGGCGTCGGCAGCAGCGTGGGGGCGGTGGGGAGCTGCGAATCTATCGTCGCAGGGTTTTCAAGAGGCATCGTGATTCTATTTCGAAGGGTGAGGCAGGTTGAAAGGTGGCATCAGGCCGATCGGGTTGTTCCTACCCTGAAAGAAACTCGTTCCAGCGAGTCAGGCTGTACTCGTAAGTTGGCATCACCGTGTTCCAAACTGCGATGTTGCTGAACCTGCGCTCGTAGGATCCGCCGTCCCTTGAAGCGCCTTTGTTGACGACAACCTTTCCTTGAGTCCCCAACAAATCAGTTCGTGCCGGTTTGCCTTCGTACCAATAATCCCATTCATCCGCCGTCAATTCTTTTCGCGAACGCTGCGGATTGGAAATGTAGTAGCCTTGTTTCGCGATGAAGGCACCCGGCCACCCTGAAAGCCACCAATTCATGTACTCGTACGCCGCATCTTTGACGTCACCCTGGGCCGCAACTGATAGACACATCACGCCATGCCATGCGCGGTAGCCTTCGACCGGCGACGCGTACACGCAGTCAACTCCTTGGGCTTTAAGGTCAAACACGGCTGGCGAGAACATGCTTTCCACGACCGATTCACCGCTCTTCATCAATTCGACCGACGCTGGAACGCTGCTCCAGATGCCCCGGAAGTGACCCCGACGACGGTAGGTCATCAGGATGTCGAAAAGTTCATCAAGTTTGGACCGGCTGATATTGCCGATGTCATCAAACTCAATCAAACCTTTGGCTTGGGCTGCTAGGGCGAGATCAAACAAGCCGATCGTGGGCGCGTTCACGATCGCGACCTTCCCTTGGTGTTGTTCATCCAACAACCAACTCCAGCTTTCGGTTTCATAGGGAATCCCACGCGGAATCTTTCCCGCGTCGTATCCGAATGAATCCACATTGTGAACGTACGGCAGAAAGCTGACTTTCGATGTTTCGTTTCCTCCCAAGGCTCCATCGGGCTGAACGAACAACAAACGATTGGGTGCATCACCTGCGCCAATCTTGGCATTGGGAGTTAAGCGCCCGGTGGTGGTCAATTGGTTGATCTCGGACCAGTACCGTAGACGCTTCGTTTCAATCGGTTGAATGGCACCCACTTGCCACAGCACCCGCATGCTGTTGGACCATTGCTCGTAAAGGTCGAATGATTCCGGTCGCGTCGAAGCACGGTGCAATACCTCAGCACTCCCGCCCGGCGAAAACTGCAACTCGATACCGAGATCCGCTTCGGCTCGTTTGCGCAGGTCCTCCTGGAGAGTCACGTGGGTCCCCAATACTCGCACGACGCGGCGCTTCTTGCTCAGGATTGTTGGTCCCTGAGTCGGTTCTGGTTTCGCCTTCGGCTTAGAATCCGTCGCATGTTTGTCTTGAGCCGAGGTGGCTGAACCCCTGGCGAGGGTCGTCGCTAACGCCAAGCATCGAGCTGTATGATTCAACATCGATCGACGACTGAGTTTCGACGAAGGCGTCGTGGCCGAATGAAAACGGCGTGGGGTCGGTAGCGTCATGCTGCTGAAATCCTGAGTGCATCGTAGAAAGAGGATCGGGATTATCCGCGATCGAGCCTCCTGAGTCACCATCATTCGTAACCACCGAGTCCAGTGACGCTTTTGCCAAGGAATGTCGGCCCAAATGCGGATATCCGAAATAGTTCACAAAAAGTTCTGATTCGGTGACAGACTCAATCGTCCTGTGTGTGAAGTGAGTATCCCTTTTGCACATTCGATACGGAGCCTAGTGGTGGAAACTCGTACTCAATTCCTCATCAACTCGCGAGAACATCAATCCATTTCGGGGCGCAACTGGGGCGTTTGGGGATTGGCACTGCTGGTTTGGCTTGGTGGCAATGGAGTCAAGACTCGAGCGGCAGGCATGGTTTCAGTGCATGGGGTGGTGACCGACGAATCTGGTGAACCCGTATCCGACGCTACGGTGGTTGCGATTCAAAAGACATGGCCGCGTGGTCGCTTTCAAATGAATACTTTGAGCACTCGAACCAACGAGAAAGGCGCGTTTCGTTTCGATGATTTCGCGACTCGCGGTCGGCCATACGAGTTCTTGTTAACGGCGATGCCAGATAGGCACTGCATGGTGAGTGAATACCGTGGTGATCGAAACGGCAAGTCACAGCCTGCGGTTAAGCTACGAGTCACTCCTTCAGAACCAACTCGGATCACGCTCACCGATACGAAAGGTGTGCCGTTGCCTCACGCCAAGGTCATTCCGCTCACTCGCATCACGGCCGACGGTTCTGAGCACAAGACTTATCCCATTGAAATGAAAGATGTGGGAATCACCGCCAACCATTCCGGAGTAGCCGAACTGCACGCGTTCTTGCCAGGCGAAAAGGGTAAGTTGATGGTTGAGTACCACGGGAACATCAGCGAGCACGCGATCAACATCCCCTCGGACCAACGGCTAGAAGTTGCGATCGAAGCAGTCGAAGGACGAGTGATGGAGGGGGCGACCGACAAGGACGTGGTGGATTCGAATGCACCGTCGCTAGGTCGTGTGGTAAGTTCGTCAGGCCAACCAATCGCTGGTGCAAACGTGTTGCTTGTCTTGAAGACTTGGCCGGACGGTCGATTCCGTCAGCAGGTCTTGCAAACAGAGTCAGGTCGCGATGGGAACTTCGCATTGTCGAAGATGCCAGGACAGGCCGACAAGAAAGCTCTATTGGTGACGATCTTGAAGCAGGGGTATGAAATGACCAGTGAGTATCGCACCTTTGGCAAAGGCGAGGCGATCGACTCATTCGAATTTACGCTCGAGAATGCGTTGCGAGCGAAGTTTCGCTTTGTCGATAAACATGGCGAATCGCTTGGCAAGACGCGTGTCTTTATCGCTCGCAGAAAAACGCCTGATAAAGAACACATGATCTACGCTCAAAGCGGTGCTGACGCCACCTTTACGACCGACGACTTAGGGAACATTGACCTTGCTTTCTTTCAAGTTGGCGACGTGGTGCGATTCATCGTTCAGGTCGACGGTAAACCCATCGAAGCCACGGCGACCATCACGGCGGAACCAACCCAACGAGTGGTTGTGTCGGAATCCTAATTGCCGCCTTTCGACGATTGCTACTCTAGCGGCGCACCGAATTGGCCAGCGCCAAACAAGCGATTGATTTCGGCCAAGTTCGGGAGCAGGCGGTAAGTTTCGGTCGAATTGACCTTGTTAGAATCGTGGTCCAATTTCGCAGCGACCTTTTCAATGTAAGCGTTGCTCAAGTCATTCCCGACCACCGAACGAACCAACTCCAACGTGATCTCGAGTCGTTGGGAAATCGAAACGTTTTCGCCGAACAGGTCTTCGTACACGATTCGCCTGCATTGGTGCCCGGTTTCGTGTTGAGCCAAAAAAGCATTGGTTTGGGCAATCGCCGTACCCTGAGTATCGAGGTACTCGGCAATCCGATTGAGGTCGAGCGGTTCTAGTGGTTGGTCCTGCATACGCGGCGCACCACGGCGATGCCATTGCAGAGTCTGTTCGGCGATCAAGGAAGAAGCGACCGCCTGCAATTGATTTCGCCTGACCATAAAGAACTTGGTTGGGAAGAAAGCGAACACTTCCAAGTCTTGTTTTAGCGTCAGTTGCCCCAGCAGGTGCTTTACACCATTGGACGTCTCTTTCAAGTCTTGCAGGATGTCAGGCAATTGCTGACCAGCATTCAAGTCAGCCAGGAAATCATATCCCCATCCATCGGACCCTCGTGTAGGGTTGAATGGTTCGTTGAGTACAGAGAGCCTTGGGTGAAGGTCGAAGATATCTCGGATCGCCGTGCTGCCCGATCTGGGATGTGCAAGAAGGACCAAGCTAACATTCATGCGAACTCACAAACCATTTTCGACAAACTGCTCAAACGCTTTCGAGCCGCGAATGGGATCAAGGTCAGGGTCCAACCGCAAGTCCGATTGCCGATAGAAGCCAGCCCGCTTGGCGCCACGCAACGCCTCCACCGCTTCGTCGATCATTTGTTGCCGCAACTTTTCGTTTTCGTTTCTACCGGACGCATCGAGGGCTCCCGCGATTTGTGCATAGCCGCAAGCCAAGTGGTACAAGAACGTGGAGTCGCCAGAGATGTTCTCGCGAGCGGATTGAGCCAACTCGACGGCTTCGTCAATTTCGCCAATCCGCGAAAGTGTCGTGATCAACGCGATTTGACGCGTCGTGTTGTCCGGTTCGGTCGCAAGCAACTCACGCCTTATCTGAGTTACTTCAGCAAACAAATTCATCGCTCGCTCACGTTGTCCTTGTACATCTTGTCCTTGCACGTCGTTCTCTTGCTTGTCGCGTCCTTGCTCAAGCAATGTGATCGCGTAGGCGTACAGTACTCGGTCGAGCGACTCCCTAAACGACAATTGATCGGGCTCTTTTTCGACGACCGCTAATCATATGGTACAGCATTGCGCCCAATCCGTAGACATCTGCCTGAGGCCCGATGTACCAGTAGCCTATTCAGGTACCATGAGCGTGGGAGGCATCTCATTCGCGGCGAGTATTGGAATACACGATCACTCCCACGAACGAGGACGTCGCGGGCGACTACGAACCCAGTTTTCAAGCGTCCGCGTTGAAGAAACAATCCGAGTAGCTTCTTAAAAATGCTCGATGCTTGGCGGCTATTAGGAATAACACACAGTGCGTAGCGGATGGCTCTAGTATCAGACCAGTCGTGTTCAGCACCACTAAAATCTTAAGCTTCAACTGGAAACACTGTGTTGCGCGAAAGCGATGGCGAAGTCGGTCGCAATCGCTTTTCTTGCACGCTTGTATCATCAGAACAGCGTGTCCTCATTCCATTCGGACTCGGAAGTTTCGGTGGGATCCGTCTTGTCGTCGTTCAACTCGGGCCACTGCGAAAACGCGAGATCGATGTGCTCTGTTTCGGCCGGTGGTTGCTGGCGAGCGATCTCGTTGATGATCTGAAGAGCATCGAGGGCGGTGGCGTGGTTGTCACCGTTGACGTCGTAGTAGCGATCGTCAAAATCGTCCAGGCTGGTGATCTCGGAAAGTTCGGATGTGTTTTGTCGAGCGATTCGATTGATGACCTGCAGGGCATCGAGCGAGGTGATGTCTCCGCTACGATTGGTGTCAAAGCGGTTGGCGGCGTTTTGCCATGGCGTGCCTGACACGATTTGAATGACATACTCGCCCGCTTGAATGACCTGCCGAAACTCATCGTCGACCATGATCGGTGGTTGAGAAGCGATTTCGCCTTCGATGGCGAAGGATGCTGTTGTCGATTTGCGAACGACGAGCACGCCTTCTGGGTCAACGAGTTGATCGAGGTGTTGCACATCGAGTCGGATCGACGACTCGCCGCCGAGCACAAAAGCTTCGAAACCGATAATGCTTTCGCCGACAAGGGACGTGATGTCAATCGCAAGGTTCGCGTCAATTTCCAGAGTGTCGTACCCTTCGCCTCCGTCGAGTAAGACAAAGTTAGGTGTTCGCAACGTCACCCAGTCATCACCGCCTGCGGTTCGCACGTTGATCGTGCCCGTTGTATCCGGCAAGCCTTCCACTACGAACGTTTGGGAAGAATCGCTGGTGGTGACATCAAGTCCATCGGCGAGCAGTTCTTGTTGAATTACCACGTCCAAATCAACATCGCTCACCGTCACGTGGGTTTCGTTCGCGGCAATCACCAGCGAACTGGGTTGGTAGTCTTCCACCACCACGTCAATGCTGGTTCCAATCCCATCAAACAACGCCGCGGTATCAGCGTCGCTTGCCGTCAACAAAATCGTAAACGTTTCGGATGGCTCGGCGATCAAATCGATGGGCGACTGTAGCGTGACGGTTTGAGCGGTATTCCAGTCTTCAGGTGTGAACGTCAATTCGGTTGGCATCACCATTAGCTCATCGCTATCAGAGCTAACCGCGATCGTAACATTGCCCAAGGGCTGAGCCGACAAACGAACGTCAAACGATCCCGCCTCGATGGCCTCGGAAAACGTCAGCAGTCCTTCACCGGCAATGCTGACAACGATCGCAGGAACCTCATCGTCATTGATGGTCATGCCGATCGTCGATGAAAGTGTTTCGTCATTAATGACCTCGATGGTGACATTCCGGTTTCCATCGGCGATCTGGTTGTCGCTTACCGCGACATCGACCAACACAGACGAACTTCCCGTCGGGATCACGATTTCTTCTGGAAGCGTGATATCGGCGTTGTCAGCGCTAAGGGTCAAATTTAACGGTTGCGCGAGCGTTTCGTAGTTGTGATGAACCAGCAGCGAGGTGGCGGCAGATTCACTCACCACGTCATTGACCAGGGTTAGCGTCAGAGTGGGGGCATCATCGTCTTCCACAGTCAGCGATCCCGAAGCCGAGAAGAACCCTTCAGCAGACGCAGTAAACTCAACTATCTTATCGCCGTCCACCCAAGAGTCATCAACCACAGGGATAGGGAACGAGACGCTTGTTTCGCCGGCCGGAATGACCACTCGCGTCGGCAGAGTAACTTCGGTTTCGTCGCCGCCACCAATCATGACTTCCAATGCATCGGTGGTATCCGAATTGCGACGAGTGACGGTGGCCATCGGAGCGAGGCTGTCCGAGGCCTGCGTCAAGATTACGTTGTCGATGGCAAAGTAGGCTGGCGTGTTCATCCCAAATTGCCCCACGTCCGATGACATCAACGAGAACGTCAACGACCGAGCGCCCACCAATTCCGATACGTCCACGGTGGTCCACTGGTCCACGATGTAATCAAGCGATTGATCGTCGAACCGAAAGTCGGCCAAGTAGAAGTCGATTGCGCCAACGGATTCTCCCAGCGCATTGGTGCCTGCGATGGTGAGCCGGAAAAAGTCAGGATTGTCTCCACTTTCGCCGCCGAATTGCTTTGCGAAAGCATCACCAAACTGCATGGACAATGCTGCGTAGGTTGCGTTGGTGATGTCAAGAGACGCGAATGACTGCGAGGGATCTGTCAACGTTAACGTAGGAGGCGTAGTGCCGAACGTGTTGGCAACGGCATAGGTCGCCGACGCCAGGGCGCCGGAACCTGTGATCGCGCTGTGTTGATTGGTAAACCCAGCGGTTTGCGAATCAGTCACATTGGAAATTGCGAATCCGCTCCACGATCCAAAGTCTGTGTTGTAGTCGTTGTCCAACATGACCCCGCCTGCGTCAAAGCCGCCCGCCAGATCAGAACCATTGTTGAATGACTCTGCGGCGATGTGAGATCCGAGTTCCTCGAAGTCAACGGTTGTGCGAGCGCCTGCTTCGCTAACGACGGATTCGGTCAACTGGACTTCAAGGGCCGGGCGTAACGTATCGTCGTCGTTGACAACAAGAACCACTTCGTCCGAAAGTTCACCGCTGACCGCCGTAATTGTCAACGTCCGGTCGTCTTCGATTTCGTCATTGTCGATCAACGAGATGTCGAACGAAACCGTGCGCAGCCCGGCCGGGATTGTCACCGTAGTGGGAACCGTGGCGACGGTTGAGTCGGATGATCCAAGCGTCACCTCAAGTGGCGAAGTCAAATCATCGTCGTTCCGGTGAAGCACTGCGGAAAGGCTGCCGGTATCTTCGAACGCTTCAAGTGCGGATAGCGTTAGCGAAAGCGATGGTGCGTCGGCATCCGCGACCGTAAGTTCAGTCGTTGTTCCCACGTATCCATCGGCATCGATCGAAAGAGTAACCGATTGCAATCCGTCGACGATGAGGTCGGGGGTGATGCTAATTGGAACTTCGATCGAGTTTTGGCCCGCCGGTATCGTGACAATCGTCGGCGTAGAAAATTCCGAACCATCTGTTTTTGTAACCGTTACATCCAGCGGGCTGGCAACATTCGTCGTTTCGCGAGTGATCGTGAAGGTCGGCAACGCCGTCATGCCCACGGTGCGAACGTTGTCCGCAGCAAAGTATGCTGGCGTATTCATTCCATACTGGCCGACATCGGAAGACTCCAAGCCAAAATGAAGCTCAATCGCTGTACCGATCGACGTCAAGTCGACCGTTTGCCATACGTCAAGAATAAAGTCCTGGGAACCGTCATCAAACCGGAAGTCAGCCAAGCTGACGTCGATCGTTCCCACTAACGTATCAGCGGAATCGAATCCTGTGATGGTTAGCGTCAAGAAGTCAGGGTCTGATCCGTCGGCTCCGCCAAACTTCTTCGCGAAGCCATCGCCATCTCGCATCGACAAGGCCGCGTAGACTGAGTTGGTGATGTCAATCGAAGTGAAAGCCGTCGTAGTGGCGGGGTCACGCTCAATGGTGGCCGCAAATCCGCCAGGGTACGAATTGCCCATCAGGTAGGTTGCCGAATCGCCCGCCCCACTGCCCGTGATGGCCGCGTATTGATTGGTGTAACCAGCGGTTGTGATATCGGTCACATTGGAAACCGCCCAACCTGACCAACTGCCGAACGTTGGGTCAAACGAATTGCTAAACGAAAGTTCGCCACTGGTAAAACCATCGGGGTCGTTCGCTTGATTGAGGTACGAATCGGGCGCAAGTCCGCGACCAATGTCTTCTAACGTCGCGGTAGGTGGCGCGTCAGATTCCGTCAACTGCGCCGAGTCAATGCTAATCGATAGAGCGAAATCATCATTGACAATCGAAAGAGTAATCGAGGCATCAGCAAACCCGGGGGCGGTCGCCGAGATCAAGACGTCGAGGTCATCGCTCAGGATAGCGTTGTCGATCACTGCCACGGGAACGTCGACAAATGAGTCGCCCACGGCAATCGTGACTTGATCCGGAATGCTGATCGCACCCGACACATCTGTCGCTAGCGAAATGACAAGTTCACTAGACGTATCCGAGTCCGCGCGCGAAAGCCGCAGCATTGTCGCCGCATCGCCACCGTTCTCTTGGACCTCGCCGTCGGCAAGTCCGATTGGCAGTACCGGCTTCGACAATGTGATATCGTCGATTGCAAAGTAGGTTGGCGTATTGATTCCAAACGCACCTACATCGGTGGACTCAATCGAAAACTGCAATGACGAAGCGTCTGCAACCGCACTCAGGTCGACCGTGGTCCACTGATCGACGATGTAGTCCAATGAGTTATCATCGAATCGGTAGTCCGCTAGGTAGAAGTCGACGGTGCCAATCGAATTGTTGTCGGAATCAAACCCATTGATGGTCAGTAACAGGTAGTCCGGATCATCGCCGCTGGTCCCACCAAACTTCTTGGCGAACATATCACCGTCGCGCATCGACAAAGCTGCGTAGGTGGTGTTGGTGATCGCGAGTGATTCAAAACTGCGATCGTCGTCGACATCACGTGTAATCGTAGGCGGTGCGTAGAAGTTGCCCGACGGAACAAACCCAACGCCATAGGTCGGGCTTTCTTCGGCACCAGTTCCCGTTATGGACGAATGCTGATTGGCAAACCCGGCGGTGGTATTGTCGGTCGCGTTGGAATAGGCAAACCCATTCCACGAACCGAAGTCTTGCGAGTAGGTGTTGTTGAGCGTCAGTGTTTCGGCGGTGAATGATCCGATCACAACCGCGTCACCAAATTCACCGGTCGATGGATTTCCGTTGGCAGTAGGTCCGTTGAAGAAGCTGTTGGTGGGAAGACTCGCGCCAAGAGTTTCGAAGTCGACAACATCACGAGCCATAGCGTACTGGTGAATAACAGCGACGGCATCAAGGTCAAAGCCGGCCGAGCCAGTTCCTGGGAACGGATCGTAGATTGGGTTGCCGCTGGTATCGGTTGATGATCCATCGCCAACGATATCGACGATTCGAACGTACGTGACTTTGTCGAGCCCCAAATCGGCCAGGTCAAACCCCACGCCAAAACCGCCGCGGTATTTTCCCGCTAGGCCGTTGATGTCGGTAGGGTCAAGGCTTCCGAAGGCCTCAACCGGGGCCGGCGTTAGCGATTCGTTGTCAAAGCGAACGAAATTAATTCCGTCGGTGCTGACTTCGACAAAGGCGAGTTCAAGAAACGTGTCACTGAAACTGTTTTCAAATACTGCGAAGTCGTTTCCGATGCCGTCACGAATAGGATCGTCAAACGTGAGCGTGATCTCACCGCCATCGCCAAGTGTGACGGTGTCAGGAATGGGGCTGTCGTCGCCTTCGAGCGGGTCGCTCGGTCCCGTTGCGTTCTCGGGGGTTTGAAAGTCTTCGCTGACGTTTGATCCTGGGGTGTAATTGGCGACCCCGGTTGCCCAGGCGGCGATCAGGTTACTGCCCGCGTTGATCGCTTCGGAACCCACTTGCCCGGCCGCGGGCGCATAGGGACCTGCCAGCAAATTCCGAGTTTCAAGTAGCTCGGTGATTAGTCGCCGTCGTTGAATTGGTCGTCGTGATTTTTGTAGTTTAGAAATTCGGTTCAAGGTTGTAGATCCGGAAGAGATTCGTTGCCGTTGCGTGTGCAAAGAGCGGCAAGGAGTTCAAGGTCGATGGAATCATTAAGGAAGGTGACCGATCCGTCGGCGAATAAAGCTTGCACTCCTTGCGGGTGAAAGCTCCGCATGTCGTTTTCAAAGTCAGGGGCTTGGTTGATTGGGAAGGCTTGGTCGAACAAGTTCCACGCATTGATCCACTGGCCGTCACGAAAGGCGGCATCTTCGGACACTGCAATCGTGCGAGAAGTTCCGTCGGTAATGTCCCGAAAACGAAGTGCCAGTTCATGAACGAAAAATCCTCTCGGCGGATCATTGACGGCCGTGACACGTTCCCCATAAATGCCGCCGTAGTCGGTCGCTCCGCGTCCTTGGCTGCGTCCATCGCCACTGGTGCGAGCCGATGACGGTGTGCTTGGACACAAAAACGTTTCAATCACTTGCGATGCCGCGTCCGCGTTGACAGCGTCGTCGAAGGGAACGTTGAAGTCGATCATTTGGTAGGCACCCGGTTCTTCAATGAACGGCAAGATCATCGCCGACCAAGCGAATTGCTTTCCGTTGGGGACGGTGGGCCGCACTTCTAATCCACCGGGTGGGAACCGTTTAAACGCGGCGTGGTAGTTGTGGATTCCAATCCCGATTTGATGCAGGTTGTTTTGACACTGCATCTTCCGAGCCGCCTCGCGAGTCGCCTGCACTGCTGGCAATAGCAGTCCAACGAGAGTTCCGATGATGGCAATCACCACCAGCAACTCAATAAGCGTGAAGCCGCCTGCGCATTGAGGGCGTGATTCGAAGCTGGCTGATCGGGACACCAACGTTTCGATCCGGCGAAGAAGGGAAGGAATCTTCAGTGGTTACGGTTGCAGAAAGCAAGTCGAGATCTCTGCATTCGGGCAGCGACTGATTTCCAACGACACGTGTTCGACACGGACCTCACCCTAGAAGGTCACCTCGCGTCCGATCAGTGGTAGGTCTTCTGACTCGCGTCGTTCCCCATGCTTCGCCTTCTCGCCGAGATAAATCTCTGCAATGGCTATCAGAATGAAGTCAGGGCGGTAACAATTTACTCGTCACCACAACGCACACAGCGGCCGGGCCGTCTCGGAATCTCACCGAAGTTCCCTGTTCCTGGACGGGTTTTCATGAACGCGCCCAGCACCAAGAATCGTTCGTCGCAAAGGTAACCACCGACCTGTGAAGTGTCAAAGGGCAAGCTTCAAAGAACAGGGGCAGGCCGCTGGTCTTGGCCTGCAAACCACCGAAAACGTCGATCTTCAGCGAGCAATCCCCCCGTAAATGCGACTGGTCCTTTGAACGACGGATACAGCTACTCAATCCAAATTCCTTCCCGTGCCCGAGGCCAATCGGTCCTCTCGTTCTTAGCCGACCGTTTTGATCATTCGACGGCCGTCCAGTGGCGAGAACGAATTGAGCAAGGTGAGGTAACGGTCAACGAAAACGTTGCTCGGGTTGATACAGAGTGTCGACCCGGCGACCGGTTGGTGTGGAACCGTCCGGGGTGGATCGAGGCGGATGTACCGCTTCGCTATTCCATCGAGTTTGAAGACGATCGTTTGCTGGTCGTCGACAAACCCAGTGGCCTTCCGACGCTACCCGGCGGTGGGTTCCTTGATCACACGTTGTTGAATCTCGTGCGAAAGGATTTTCCTAGTGCCAGTCCCTTGCATCGACTCGGACGCTGCACGTCGGGTCTCGTGATGATGGCTCTTGATTCCATGACTGCAACAACGCTTTCGAACGACTGGCCGAACGTGCTAAAGCAATACTCGGCCTTGGCCAGTGGCGTTGCAGCCGAGGACATCTACGACATCCAGACTCCGATTGGTCCCGTCGATCATCCGCGACTCGGCAAGGTCCACGCCGCGAACGATTCCGGCAAGCCATCGCGTAGCGTCGCCCGCGTCGTTGAACGCTACGAGTCAACAACTCTGTTTGAGGTTGACCTTCACACCGGTCGTCCTCATCAAATTCGAATTCATCTCGCCTCCATCGGCCATCGGTTGGTCGGCGATCCGCTATACGACACCGGTGGAATCCCTCGAGCCATCAATCCCGGCTTGCCGGGAGACGGCGGGTATTTCTTACGCGCGCAATCCTTGACGTTCACTCACCCCATCAGTGGATCGGTCGTGACGGTTGCCGCTGGACGAGAGGGTTGGCAGGAACATGGATGATTGAAAAACTGAGTTTTCAAAATGAACTGCAAGAGATCTGTGCGAGCCATGTGACGTGCGGTTCTTGAGTGCCTAACGGCACGAGATGTCGTAAGTCCGCACCGAGCACCGGCGTCAACCCAGTTCGTCTTGCAGTTTCGTAGCATCGAGGATGCCGAGTTTTGCGTACATACTCGTATAGTCCACAACGTTGTGGCACTGAAAGACAAGATCGTCTTTGAGCCGTCCGTGAACACCCACTTCAATCACAACGTCTTTGCCAGTGTCGCGGTGGACGCCTTGCAGTTCCATCACCAGCGAAAACGATTCATCGCGGATCAACATGAAGCTTGTCTCGGCGTGGCAATGTTCAACGCGAGCGTGCAGAGACTGATAGGCGGCTTGAACTTGATCCACACCTTCCAAGACAACCGGGGCCATGCCCGTAACGACACATTCGGGGTGAAAGTAATCTGAAACGCAAACCGATGATCGAGATTCCCAACCGTTCTTGATCCATCGGAACAGGAACGCGCGGTAAATGAGCTCCCTCGGACTTAAAGACTCTTCATCGGGTTGCATTGCATCGTTCTTTGTTCAGGTCCAACAGATGGCAAAGTGGTTCGATCGTAGATCGGTGAAGCAGTCCGGTTCATGACGCGGTACAAGCTACTCCGGAAAAGCGTTGAAGTGCATTTTAGCTAATCAAGCGACACGATGTGGCGAACTAAGCGAATTCATCGAACCAAGCCCGTGTACTCGCTCGCTTGACCTTCGCGTGATCGCAATCGGTCTTCGTGAACGCCGCTCGTTCATGCCAGTCCATATCACGATGCCAGTCAATCGAACGGCCCAGCATGTTTGTGCACCATGCCTGTCCGTCATACCTGTCCAACATGTTTCTCCAGCAGGAAAAATGAGTCGTACCGAGGTTCGTCGGTTCAACCGTTCGGGCTGTGATTGGTATCCGTTTTCATTCTTTCGTTGTGCGTTGATGCCTTTTGAATTTCATTCGGAGTTCCTGCTATGGCCAGTGACATCAGGTTGGTCCAAGGATGTGCGTCGAGGACCCGCCCTCGGCCAGATCAGCCATCCATCTAAGGACTGTCCAAGTTCATTCGGACCAAACCCTTCTCCTGGGGTCGGTAATGAGTCGATCTATGGTAACTTGGGGGGCAGAGGCTCAATACGCCAGGGAATCAGAGGTTGCCCCATGGACGGCTTATTTCAATTCGAACCCACCTGCATCGGCTTTTGCCATGAAAACTTGGCTCCCCTTTTCATCCAAACTCGCTTGTCAGGCTTCCGAGGGCGACCCCACACGTCGCGGTATCCAGCGGGCGGCAAGGAGGCGTGGGAGCAAAATAAGGTCAACCGGAAAACGATCTCTTCGATACGAGCAACTCGATCGTCGCGAGTTACTCGCGGGTGATCTTCAGAATCCCGGCAATCCGCTGGATGTGAATAACGACCTGACGATTTCCGCGTTGGACGCGTTGAACATTATCAATCAGATCGCCAGGATCACCGCCAGCAACGATGGGGAACAATCGAGCGTCAATGCAGAAGAAACCGAACCGCCACGCGACTTCTATTTTGATGTCACCGGATCCGACGGAGTAACCGCGCGAGACGCTCTGCAACTCATCAATGCGATTGGTCGAAACAGTACACAAGTCACTTTTCGTTTAGCTAACGACACCGACCCAGATCAATCTGGTGTTCGCGATGAAAAGACGTTTGACCTTGGCATCGAAGGCAAGATCAATTTTGCTGGCAGCGATGATTCGGTCTACATCGGCGTGGAACAGGACGGCGAGTTGACCTGGATTGATCTGTCACCCAACGTGGATTCCACAGGTTACTTCAAGCTCAGCGATCGACAGATGCGTGCGATGCTAAAAGACGTGGTGGGGCCTGGTGATGTGACACTTTTCTTCAGCTCGCTGGGGGCCGATCACGACCATGAGAATCGAAAACAACAGGACATTGAAATCGAAATCCTGGTGGCGCCACCGCAACCTGGGTTGGTAGAAACACAGCTTGCCGAAGATAGCATGGTCGTGCTCGATATCTCGTCCCAGATTTATGATCCCGATAGCGACCTGGAATCGCTGGTGATCACGATCGTTCATCAGCCCGAGTTTGGGACGCTTAGCGTGGACGGCAAACAATATCTTTATGATCCACAGGAAGACTTTTTTGGAACCGACTTCGTCATCTACGAAGTGAGCGACGGCGAAAATAGCAGCGGTCTGGTCACGTTGACACTCAATATCGAATCGGTCAACGACGTTCCCGTAATCACGTCGTCGTTCGACGATCAAACGCTTTTGCTCAACGAGCGAGCAATCGAACTACCCATCACAGTGTTCGATCTCGAAGACACTGATTCGCTGCAATATGTTGGCTTTGCGACCGTTGCGAATCATCTTCATGAGATTCGTTCCACTTATGGACTCAGGTACGGTAGTGACGAACTCTTCAACTTAACAGGCCTGAACGAAAAGTGGTTTTTTGGTGACAACGGCACGTCTTTCTTTCTGTTGCCCGACGGCGAGTTGATTGAGTGGTTGGGCGAGGATGCAACAGCAAGTCGCACCGAGCAGTTAATTGCCGTGCTTGATAGTAGCATCTACGACGAACCACTACGGCTTGGTGAAGCAGAACCACAAATTCTTGCACCCGCGACCGTGTCGGTCACTCAGGACACAGTGACGGTGATCCCAGAAGAAGGACTCGTGGGAGAGGTCTTGATCAACATCGCGGTCGCCGATTCCAGCGATAGCGTGGTGAGTCAATTCAAGTTGACGGTGGAAGACACCCGCGATGACAACCAATTGCAGATCGACCGCGTTGTTGCCCTGATCGACGAGGCCGAGGCTCTCGACTTAGAAACCACCCCGGCATTCTTGGCCTCGGTGGCTGAACAACTAGACGAGTTTGAACCTCACCTTCGTGGTCAACTCACCGAAATGCTTTCGACTATTTTGTTCGACTATGAGCAAACGGTGAAACGTCAGCTTGCATCTGAGGACTGGCTGCTATCGAACAAACGCTCGACTCAGCGAAAGATGGAAGTTGCCGCTTGGGTACAGGACCAGCTTGCGACTCTGAAGACCAACTACCAAGCCGCGTTGGCGACCTACAGCGATTCGCTGTTAGCTGACAATCCTTTGGAATCCGCTCCGCCTTTGTTCGTGCTGGGCAATGACTATAGCGATCCGATCGAAACCAAGGTCGGCGACACTTTGGTCTTGGACTTCCGAACCATTCATCCCGTGGACGTCGGGGCATTTTATGTGTTGGAAGGATTTGACAGCGACGAGCACGGCTATTTGGAATTCAGTGTGCAGACAGGGGCGTTTGCGTGGTACGTGCCAGAACAAGCGATTGGCACTCATGAGTTCACCATCCGAGCCAGAGGCCTTAGCGAAGGGAACGATTCGTCGTTCAGCTTCACCGTCAATGTGTCAGCCGACCAATCAAGCTTACAGTTGTTAACGGCTTCACCATCCGCCATCTCGGATCTTGGAACCGATGAGGTGACGTTAACCGCTCGCGGTGCTTGGCACCCGGAATATGAAATTTCCGAAGTTCTGTTCTATCAAGATACCGACGGCGACGGACAGTTAATCAAAGGTATCGATCGTTACCTCGGTGAAGACGAGAACGGCGACGATGGATGGACATGGACTGGCACACCCATCGCGGAAAAAAACAGCGATGACGTCACTTTCTTCGCAATATCGCGAGCCTATACGTTTTCGGCAGCTATCGAAAGCCAAGCGGTATCAGCGACGATTGACGTGATTTCTGTACCGCGTTTGACGGCGTCAGTCTTAGTGCCCAGTGGTGATCCTGTTCATCAGCAAGAAGTCGAAAAGGACGATGTTCCACAACCCGATCACATTGTTCGCTATGACAACGGCGACTCGGCGGTAGCGACTTCCATTTTTGCTGGTGAAGACGCGGGAGTTTACGTCACTCGATACAGCGACGCAGGACTCGATGGTCGAGGCGAAGCGAAGGGTGATCCGGTGCTTGTTGTTCCCGGAAGCCCGTGGAAGTACGAACTCAAGGGTGACGCAGATGGCAATTTGATTGTTCTCGCAAGCGACGTTAGTGGAATCGACGACACTACGGGACCCAACCTCTGGATGTTCCGACTGGGGCCGGACGACGAAGCTATCGGCGATCCCGTTTTGATCGCCGGTGATGGATCCGACGGCTACACGTTCACTGCCGCGATGAATGAGAATGGCGATGGAGTGATCGCTTGGAAAGAAACCTATCTTGCCGAACCCGTGTTTGTGCAGACCTTTACTCAGGCGGGTGCAGAACTTGGCGAAGTTCGGCAATTTGATTTCAACGGCGGCTTTCACGATGGTTCGGAATGGGATTCATCCGCGATCAATAGCAACGGTGACTATGTCGTCGCTTGGGAAAACTTGGCTGCCATCGGAAACGTAGATGACGCCGAGTCAATGCAAATCGTTCAGCACGGAATTTATTCTTGGTTCGCTGCAATCAATGAAGAAGGATGGATGGTGTTGGCCAATCGTTCGATGCAGGTCTTGGATCCTCTGGGCCGATTGGTTGGCGAGTCGGTTCAGATCCATCCGGAAGATGCGAGGCACTATTCACACAACGTTACGTTCGCCAGTTTGGACACGCTGCAAGTTGAGTACTTCGATTCTGACTCAAACGCGAATCAAGAAAGTTTTTATACGCAAGCTTTCAATCTGCAAGTCCAGCCTTTGTTGCGTCCCGTCGAAGTTGATGTGAGCTCACTAGCGGACCAGACGCCTACCGTGGGAGGCTCCATCGAGGTGATTGCCACGGTTGCCAACGATGATTCTGAGCCCTCTCAACCGCTGACGCTCGCATACTACCTTAGCCATGATGACGTGATCGACAACCGTGATCGTTTGTTAGGTTCCCTTGCGAGCGATCAACAGATCCAAGGTGGGCAAAGTATTGACTTTCAGACATCGTTGACCTTACCACCGCAACAAGATCCTTTCTGGAACCGAGGTAGCACCGAGTTGCGATTGCTTGTCCAGGTTGTCGGCGGCACCGGTCAAGGCATCGCACTCCTTCCATTGGTTGACGTCAAATTCAGCGAGTTGATGGCGGTTCGATTGCAGGAACTCGATGCCGTGAAAGCCATAGAACCGCCGGAATTGATTTCGCGTATTGATCCGCTTCACACTGTCGATGGCTTTATTGATCCACAGCCTGTGCAAGATCAGTTGTACGGTGGCGGCGGGTTTAGCGGCGAACTCGCCGATGCGGTGAATATGTTTCAACTTCTCGGGTACCAGTATTTGGCGGGCATCGAGATGATCGCGGAGCGAGCGCCGTATACCATGCGTGCCGAAATTCGTGAATTAGGTCTGGACGTTTCCGGAGGCTTGAAGCGATTTGCGACCGAACAGTTTGAAAAGCAACAGTGGGAACAGAGCCAAATTGAGGCAGCGGAAGCAGTACGGGATAGCAAGATCGAAGGATTCGATTTGGATCGCGACAATAAGATTAGCGAAGCCCGCGCTTTAGGTAGAAAGCTCGAAGCCGATGCCGTCGCAAAGATCGCGGCGCTTCGCGATTCGCAAGCCAAACGTGAGCTTGAAAAAGAAGCTCAATGGAATCGAGAAAAGGTCAAACTTGAGTCTAGCGTTAGCGCTCTCAATGAATCTGAAGAGAACATCGAACGAATCAGCGAAGACGTCAATCGGGTGGAATTTTACGGATGGGGCGGGGTCGTGGAGTTTGTCACGGGCGGTGGCGAAAACATAGTGAGTTGCGCTAGCGATCCGGCTGCCTGTCGCGATCAGGTTGTCAAAGAGGCTCGCGGCTTCTTCGACCGGTTGAGCAGGCACTATCAAGAGTTGTACATCAAGACCAAGAATCAACTTGAAGATAAAATATCGAATCTTGAATCGAACATTCGAAGAGTATCCGCGATCGTCCAGGCTGAAATTAACGGACAAATTGGAACGATGAAAGTTCGTCTTGGCCAAATCCAAGACGACTTCATTGAATTGCGAGACAATGCGAACGACGAGTTTGTCAAGCTCGAAGCAAAAGCGAAATCGGCCTACACTGATAAGGTCAACGAGGTTAAGGATGCGAGTGAAGGCCTTGTGCAGTTCACTCAGTCAAAGGCGGAAAGCATTCTTGAAGATGGGCTCGAACACGTTGATGCCAGAATCGAAGCGATGAGCTCGCCGGAAGGCATAATCGAAGTGCTCGCGAATGATCTTCAGACGCTCGATCAAAACAATCCGTTAGGGTCGGTCCAAGAGATCGCGGATTCGATCGAAATGGCGGCTGGTTACGCGACCGACGTCCTAAGCGACGTCAAGGAACAACTTGAACCTGCCGTTGACTCCGTCAAGCAAGCCGGCGGTGAATTCGCCGATTGGGCAAAGGATACCGGCGGCGAGGTTTCACAATTGGTCAAAGACAATCTGCTTTCAGTCTTTGATCAAGAATTGATTGCTTACAAGGTTGAAACTGGATTCGATCTGACACTCAATCTAGTGAATGGTTCTCTGTTCGTTGATGCCAACATCGCGCCCGGCGTCGACTACGACAGTCGCAAGCTATTCGATTTGCTACAGGGTGATATCTCCTTCCCAGATCTGGATCCCATCGAAGTAATCACGAACGTCCTCGGCGTTGAGCTGTTGGTAACCAACAACTACGACGACATTCGTGACGATCAGCACAGTGCGTTCGGGGCAACCAACGTCTATTTTGCGTCGGAGCGCTTCGTCGAATACTTCGGTGGCGAAACGATGCTCGGCGATGCAGCCGAATTGGTGGCAACTTTCGGTGGGTCGGCGAAGGACGCGTTGAAAGATTTCGCCAACCACCTGCGAATGGAATTGAACGACCTCTTCAGTTGGCTTAAGCAAAAAGGGGAAGCCCAATGGGAAGCAATCGTGCCGGGAATCATCAAAGCGTTGCTAACTCAGCAGCCGTTTGAATCGCCGCACTTGGAACTGAAATGGACTCCGGTGACCTACCGATATGAACTTGATCTTACCAGTGCGGGTGGCAAACTCGGCGACTTAAATCCTCTCGCGCAATTGTCGTCCGATGAAGTCTTGGACACTCCCTACGTCAAGTCGTTGATTGATGGCTTGGACCTGAATGTTGATTCCCCTCATGCGGCCTTCACTTTGGTTTGGAAGATCCCAGAAGGGGAAGACATCCCAACGCTCGAGGACATGGATGCCACCATCGACGGCTACCTGGACGATTTCGACTTTGACGAGTTCTCGACTCCCACATTAACGGCTGAACTTGTTGACTTGGCAGTGCGAGAGCTGCGTGAACAGGGACTACCCGACTTGACGGTTGAAATCCTGGGTGAGTTGGCCAACGTGATGTTGGGCGCACGTTCCTACGAAGGTGTCATTGCGGGGCAGTTGCTTGACCGACTAGACCTTGACGTCGACTTCATTCGCAGCGAGTTCGACGACCTGCGTGACTTTGCCAATGACAGTTTCGACCTGGACCTTCGCGACACGCCAGCCGGTGAAAGGTTAGCCTCGTTCTTCGATCGCATCACCTTCGGGAACGTCGGTAAAGCATCGCTCGATGAGTTTTCGTTCGATCTAACCACGTTCACGGTGAAAGTATCCGGAACGTTGTGCCACAAGCATTCATGGGGATCGCTCGCGGATCTCGTCAGCCTGTAGACTGGATGTCGGCCAAATCGGCTCTACGAAAATGAATGCAACGACGTACGGTACATGAATGCAACGACGTACGATTGGCCCGACTAGCGTCCTAAACCAAGGGGGCGAGTGGCTTTTTGGTGTTCGCCGAGCAGTGATTGCTGGACGGTGGGACGATAGGTGGCGGTGAACTCGTGCGATTGATCGTAGAAGGTCCATGGTTCAAGCGAAGCGTAGTCATTATTCAGGCTGTCCATCCCGAGGTATCCGTACACGTCGCCTCTCGCATCGAACGCTCCGCTGGATCCTGGTAGTTCGGTGAACTCGATGCGGGCGTGGTCTTGGCTTCCCAGGTGATGGAACTGCATCATCCAGTTTCCGCCGACATCAGCCATTGAAAGTTCTTCGCCAATCAAACGTCCGGCTGAATCATAAACCCGTCCGAAGATTTGGGTGCCCGGACGAGCTGATCCACTAAAGATAGGCTCCGGTGCAAGTCGCGATATTTGGTGAGTCAACATTCCTCGGCTGCGGTAATCGTCGGGGTTTACCGAGGCCCGGTTGTTGAACGGATTCGAAGAGTCTTCGCGGAAATCCTGTTCGAGTCCCTTTTGTCCCTGGCTGGGATCGTTGAACGCATCGAAGGTGAAGAACGTCAGAGGTTGCGGCGTCGGATCGTCCCAACTACCGGTATCGCCCGCAGCACCCGGGTTAGATCCCGTCGCAACTGCTCCGCTATCGGACAGATCATAGATCCGTCCAATCAAACTATTGGAATCGTCCCGCAGCGGATTACCGTTTTCATCTAGTGGATTGCCGCTGGTGGTGGCTTGATTGATCACCGTGACCTCCGTTTGTCCGTTCTCGGGCACGACTTCTACGACAATACGTAGTGTTAGTGATTCACCAGGCTTGAAGAATCCGTCGGTGCCGTCGAAGATGGCTTGTGAGGTGTCCGACGCATATCCAGCGTTCAACGTTGGTGTCGCCGTCGCGGTTGAACCAACGATCACAGGCGTCGCAACAATGCGGCCAAAATTGGCACCGTACTCAGTTGCGATGTCGTCGAAAAGTTCGATGTCATTGAGGTCGACGGTTCCGATGTTTTCTAGGTTCAGCTCAATCGTCAACTCAAAGGTCAATCCCTTTTGATTTACGTTGACGATTCGCTTCGCAAGCCCAATGTCAGGAATGGAAATCGGCGTAGGGTCGTCGGCACCAGCGGTATCACCCGGTTCGCCGACATTGTTCACCGACGGATCGGGTCCACTGTCGCTGAAGTCTTGAACAACTGCGGTCGGATTCGATGGGTCACTGCCGGTGATCACAGCTTGGTTGTTTAAGTAGCCCGATTCGTCGCCGGCGTCAGGGTTGATGGTGACGTCAAAGGTTACGGTGAATGAGTCTCCGGGACGCAGCGAACCACCGCTAAGCATATTGAGCGTCGTGTCGTCCATCCATGCAGCGTTCGCGGTCGGGGCGGTGCCAGTGACACCAGTTGCCACAACCGCCAAGTTTTCAACAGAAACGAATTTGTCACCGAAGTGAGTTGCGATATCGTCACGAAGGTTCAAGTTGGTTAGGTCAGTAGCACCTAAGTTTTCGATCATCAACACGGTCGGAACAGTGAAGACACCTGTGGGATTTCCGTCGAGATCAACCGCTTCGCTATAGTCACCGTGATCCTTGGCAATTCCGATCGCGGGAACAAGCGTTGGATCATCGAATCCGCCTGTATCACCGGGGTTGCCCGGGTTATTACCTGCCGGATCAGTGCCCGTATCAGAAAGGTCGCTGACCGTACCGTTGATCCCTACCACACCCGGTTGAACGTCCCAGTCACCCGAGGCGGTGACTTGATTGTTCGACGATGCACTCAACGCGTCGATGTCGACTTCCACAGTAAAACGTATTTTGAATTCCTCGCCTGGGCGTAGTGTTCCGCTGACGCCGTCAAACATATCAACGGCGGCGTTGCCATCCCAAGTCGATAGTGTTGGATCGGTCGACGCCGTGGAATCGAACAACACTGGGTTCGAGATGACACCTTTGAACGCAGTTCCAAACTGAGCGTCAAGATCTTCTAATAGTGACAGATCAAATAGGTCAACCGTGCCTAAGTTGCGAACCACTAGTTCGTACGTGAGGTCTCGGTTGCCCGCGGTCGTCGAGGCCACGGAACTAACCAAACGTTTGGCGACGCCGATTTCGGGAATGACAACAGGTGTCGGATCATCGCTGCCCGTTGAATCGCCCGGTTCGTTCAGGTTGTTCGAGTTAGCGTTCGCACCGCTGTCGGACAAGTCCGTCGTGATGATCGGGTTGCTCCCTGAATCGAGCAAGGGGTTTCCGTTTTCATCGAGTCCACGACCGGACACCGTCGCTTGATTGGTCACTTCTTGTGATAGTCCGTCGATCCCGTCTGGATCGACAATCACGTTGAAGTTCAAGATGAACGAGTCTCCGGCGTCTAGACTCGCCCCGGTAGCGTCGATCATCGAAGCCGTTGTGTCGGTTTCCCAACCTGGGTTGACGACCGGGAAAGTGCCGGTGCCGATTGCTGCGGTCAGCGTTAGCGATCCTGCCTCGATGCCGACAAAGGCGTTCCCAAATTGAGCCGCAATGCTATCGACGACACTAAGCTGGTCTAAAGTCACCGTGCCTATATTTTCGACGTACAATCGAAAGCCAACGGTATAGTTGTGCGAAATGGAGTCCTGTACCGCTCCCGTTTGAATCTTCGCGATCGATACATCGGGAATGTAGATTGGGGTCGAGTCGTCTTCCGAACCCGTGTCACCCGGGGCGCCCGGGTTGGTCGTCGTTGCACTCGCACCGGAATCACTGTCGTCGGTTACTGCCAAGGGTGTGCCAGGTACGGTACTGATGTCGATTCCACCAGCGGTAGCCGTATTGTCGATCGTGAAAGAGGTCCCCGAGGCATCGGGATCAAGCGTGACGGTGTAGGTGACTGTATAGGATTCACCGGCAGCGAAGAACTCACTGGTGTTGGTTGGATCCAACATGTCCAACGATGTGTCAGTCGCCCAAAGCGGATTTACCGTGGGCGCTATTCCGGTGGCGATGGCGGTCGCGTCGACGACGGGTGTCGTCACGGATACGTAGGCCGACCCAAACTGACTGGCCAAGTTGTCCAACAGCGTGAGTTGGTCTAGCTGAACGCTGCCAGTGTTGATAACGGTCAATTCGAATGAAACGTCCCAGTGGTCGCCATTGGCTACGACATTCGTAACGTTCTTGAGTGACTGAATGTCAGCAATCTGATCTAAGTCGGGCTCAGTGTTGTTGGTCAACACAGGATCGATGCCGTTGAAGAGGTCATCGGTGACATTCGACGTTAATACGATCGGTTGATTGTTTCCGTTTAGGATTTCCACCACGTCGGCAGTGATGTTCAACGTCACTTCTTCGCCTACGTTCATCACTGCCAGTGCAGGTGTGGTCGTAGAGTTCCAGGTAACGGTACCCGCTGTGGCGTCGACGATTCCACCCGTCGTTGCAGCAACGTTTTCAAGGATGTCGTTCGGAAAAGCGACCGTCACGACAGCATTGTTGCCGCGCAAAGTTCCATCATTGCGAACGGTAACGGTGTAGTTGAAAGATTGGCCTGTGACAACATTATCGTTGCCGTCATCGATCACGATATTGTAGTCCGGGGTGGCGTGATAGCCGAAATTCGTGGTGGTGTTGGAAGTGTCAATTGGAAGCGTCACCACCGTTGTGTTATCGACCGTGGAATCGACATTGTACGTTGGGTTGGCCCCCATTTGATCCGGCAAGTCGGTGGAGTTAACAACGATGGTGTAGTCACCGGCAATCAAATGATTGAAGGAATACAGCCCGTTGGAATCGGTGGTCGTGGTGATGGTGTAGTCAACTGTGGTGTCACCGTTGACATCAATGGACAAGGTCACGTCGACCCCACTCATACCCCGATCGTTTTCAATCGCGTTGTAGACGCCGCCGTCACCGACGTAGTCAAAGAAAACTCGTTCAGCAATGCTGCTATTGCCGCGATAGCCAAAGTCCACGTCCGACTTGTCCTGGCCAGCCGTTAGCGAAAACACGGTGACGTGATCAAGGGTGCCGTCGGGGTCCGCAGTGGGTGAAGTACCTGCAATCGGAGTGACGGTGACTCGATAGGTGGACGCGGGCAAGTTGACGAACTCGTAAAGACCGTCGGCGTCGGTGGTTGTGTTGAGTGTGTAGTCGTAGGAGCCATCGCCATCGATGTCGACTTCTAGCTGCACCGGTACATTCGGAAGCCCCGCTTCCGTCGCTGCATCAAACACACCATTGTTGTTGGCGTCCCAGAAAACCAGATCCGCTACTCGAGCAGTTCCCGTGTATCCGAAGTCCTGGTCACGATCAGTTTCGATCGAACCTAAGACAATGGTAGATACGTGAGCGGTTCCCGTGCCGTCACCATCGGTCGTCGGGTTCGCGGCGATGCTTCCGGGAAGTGAGGCGGGGGTGACGGTGATTGCATAAGTGCCCGCTACCAAGTTTTCGAAAAGATACTCGCCGTCGGAATCGGTCTGGACCGTTTGGGTATAGTCGATGGTCGAGTCACCATCGAAGTCAATGGTTAGCGTCACATCGACGTTTTCGATTCCTTGGTCCACGCCGGCATCGAAAACGTTATTGTTGTTGACATCCCAGAACACCAAGTCGCCTAGCGTGGATTGGCCATAGTAGCCGTACGTTTGGTCAAGTTTGTCCTGACCTGCCGTTAGCGTCACAACGCTAGAGTGATCCAATGTTGAATCGGGGTCATCACTTTGGATCGTGTCGGTAAGCGGCGTGACGGTCAATGTATAGGTGCCCGCCAGCAAGTTCTCGAAAAGATAGTGACCCGTGTTGTCCGTGGTGGTGTTGAGTGTGTGGTCGGGTGTTCCGTCACTGTTGAAGTCAATTTCAAGCTGCACGGGTACGTTGAAAAGACCCGCTTCGCCAGCATCCTGGGCACCGTTTCGGTTGATGTCCCAGTAGATTGTGTCGCCAATACTGCCGGTTCCAATGACGCCGAAGTCTTGCGTCAGGTCATTCGTGCCAGAGATCGTGAACGTTGATGCCGCATCACCGCCAGCACTGCCATCGTGGTCCGTGGTTGGCGTGCCACCGTTGGGCGTGACGATGGTAATGGTGTGAGTGCCGTCGGGAACTTTATCGAACGAGTATTGGCCGGATTGGTCCGTCGTGGTGGAGGCGGTGTAGTCGGCGATAGTGTCCCCATCGATGTCGATTGCGATTTGCACAACAACACCGATGATACCGGGCTCGTCACCGTCTTGAGTTCCATCGCCGTCAATGTCGAAGAATACCGTGTCACCAACCGTGCGATTTCCTGTGAACCCGAAGTCCAAAGTGTTGTTGGTCGCACCATCGGCAAGTGATACGTTGACTAACCCTGAATGAGACTCGGCGCCGGAGGTTGCCGTTAAACCTCCTGGCAAATCAGTGTCGGACGTGTCGACGTTGATGCGGAAGTCGCCACCGGGCATGCGGGCGAAAGAGTAGATTCCGTTGGTTCCCGTTACTTTCGAAAATTGCAGATCGTCATCGTTTCCGAAGACATTGTCGACGCCCGCATAAACAAGGTTCACGGTGATATTCTCGAAGCCGGGTTCGCCAGCGTCTTGAAGTCCGTCACCATCGCCATCAAAGAATACTCGATCACCGATGGTGCCAGTTCCCGTGAAGCCGTAATCGACATCGAAGCGGTCGGTTCCACTAATAACGATATGGGAAGTGCCGTCGACCGCGACACTTGAATCATCCGTTTCGCTCGTCGCAATTGTCCCCGATGGAACACCGCCGTTGACGACGACGCGGTAGTTGCCGTTGAACTGCTCGGTGAATTGGTAGGACCCGCTTGCATTGGTGGTCGTGTTGGAAACCACTTCGTTCCCATTAGTGAAGTCACCGTCGCCACCATCGTAGATCAACTCAACCGTGACGCCGCCAATGCCCTGTTCATCTCCGTCTTGAACGCCATCACCGTTTTCGTCGAACCAAATGTAGTTGCCGATATCGAACAGTGCCTCGCCGAAGTTCTGATCGCTAATTCCGGTGGTGGGCAGGTTGACGCTGATCGTATCCGACGACGTACTTGTATAGCGATTGGGATGGATTTCTTTAACAACGTAGTCGCCCGCAGCCAAATCGATGAACTCGTAGTTTCCACTGCTATCCGTGGTTGTGAAATCTAGCAGAGTAGTTCCATCGGATGCGAATAATTCAATTCGCACGCTGTCTACACCTACGGATTCACCGACTTGTCGAGTCCCATCTCGGTTGTCATCGACGAACACAGTGCCTGAGATGGTGGCACCCTGTTCGCCAAAGTTGTATTCCGTACCAGCGGCGTTTTCGTTGACATTGATGCTGCTAATCACATTAGAAACGGTGATGTCCCCATTGGCGAGGCTTCCATCACTGTGAATGCCGTCGGTCCAATCCGCGGGCTGAGTCTCGGTCAACGTGTAGCCGCTACCGTCGCTAGGCCGTAGGTTCGTGAAGCGATATTGTCCGCTGACGTCGGTGTCCACGAAGGTATTGATCGTGTTGCCGCGATCATCGGTTCCAGTAAGCGTGACCCGAACTCCTTGAATTCCGTGTTCGCCTGCTTCCCGATTCCCATCGTTGTCCAGATCGTTGTAGACGTAGCCTTCCAGCGTGCTAGGGCGAAGCTCGCCAAAATTGTTTTCGGTTCCGCTGGTGTCCGACGTGATCACAATCTGGCTTAGCGCATCGTTTGCGAGCGTACCGCCTTGGGTGCCCACTGCGTCCGTGCCGTCGAGATAACCCGATGGCTGAGCAACTTGAGTGATCGTGTATCCCGCTGCGTTACTGGGGCGCAGATTGGCGAATTGGTAGAACCCACCGCTGGCAGTTGTTTCGGTTCGGTTGACGGCGTTGCCCAGATCGTCGGTTCCTGTCAAGCGAATTTGAATCCCATCGATTCCTGATTCGCCAGATCGTATGCCGTCGTTGTTGACATCGTTGTAGACGTAGCCAGATACCACTGAATCGACGAGTTCACCAAAGCGATAGTCGGTACCGGTTTGCCCAGCGGTGACGTTGATACTGGTGATGGTGTCGTTCGAGCTCGCGTCGCCGGTTCCCAGCGAACCATCGCGATCTTTCCCATCGGCGTAGTCACGACCTGATGGTGCGGTGAAGGTTGGTTGAGTTTGGGTGATGGTGTATTCGCCAGGCCGAAGATTATCAAACGAGAATAGTCCGCCGCCTGATGTCGTGGTAACCACGTTGGTGATGGCGCCTTGGTCATCGGTGCCCGATAGAGTCACGGTGACGCCGTCGATGCCGACTTCACCCGCTTGCTTGGTTGCGTCGTTGTTCGCGTCATGCCAAACCAGACCTGATAGTTCGACTTCTTCAAGTTCGCCGAAGTTGTTGCCCGTCGAATCCGTTTCCGCAGAGGTGACCAGCGATATCGCGCTGATTTGGTCGTTGATCGTGGTGACGCCACCTGCCGAGCCAGCCGTGTCGAGTCCATCGAGATAGGTTTTTCCATTGGCCGCTAAAGTGGGCACGGTTGTTTCGGTGACGGTGTAGGTTCCTGGGTGCAAATCGGCAAAAAGGTAACCGCCCGTTGCTTGGCCACCGGTGCCGGTGGTGAATGTTCGGCTAACGGAACGCCCGAGATGATCGGTCCCCGTCAACGTCACAAGGACTCCATCAATGCCGGTTTCCAACCCGTCGAAAACACCGTCGTTGTCGGCATCAAAGTAGACGTTGCCAGCGATCGTATTCTCGCGAACGTGGAAGGTGTCGGTATCGACATCGCTGTTGTCGCCGTCGGCATCCGTTTCAGTTCGTTCACCGGTTTCGGTTCCTGCAAGGGTCGACGCGTCGGTAATCGTTGCCGTATTGGTGACGTCTTGTCCGAGCACAACGTTGTCGTGGATGTTGACGGTGAAGGTCATGGTCACGCTAGCGCCCGCGGCGATCGTTCCGCCGCTATACGTCACGGTGCCAGACGAGTTGACTGCGGCAAAATCCGCTGGGTACTCGGTTCCCGAAGACCCCAACGCGACCGTTGAGACATCGTAGATCGCGGAATCCAGAATGTCGCGAATCACCACGTCGTAAGCGTTGCCTTCGCCGGAATTGGTGACGGTTAAGGTGACGGTAATGGTGTCGCGTGCATTGACATTGTCTAAGTCGATAGCCTTGGTGATCTGAAGGTTTGACTCGACGACATCAACATCAACGGTGTTGCTCGCCAGCGGCCCCACTGCGTCGCCCGTGACGTCAATGCTCGCACCATTGGACAGCGTTGTTTGACCAACCCCGTAACCAACATTGGCAGCGTTGTCGGTCACGGTCGCGGTGATGAACACAACGAAAGAGTTATTGTTGTCCACATTGTCATTCACGACCGTGATTCCACCGAACGTGAGTGTCACGTCCTCACCATCGGTTGAACCACCGGTTTGAGATTCCGCGGGAAGGGTTCCGTTGAAGTCGTTAGTCAACAACCCTCCCGATGAAGCCGCGGTGGTCACAATCGAGTGCGAGGTATAGATCAATCCAGTAGGCAATAGATCGACAACGGAAAGGCCAGGAGTGTTTCCTTCGGGCAAGGTCACAAGCATGGCGTAGGTGACCTGCTCGCCGATTGTGACATCCGTTCCGGTCGTTTCGGTTTGGTTTGTCGAGACAAGCGATTTGACAAGCCCCGGTGGGTTCACCATGAACGTTATCGCGTCGCCGCCCACATAGTCATGGGTATCGTCCGATGCGTTGGTGCCGTCTCGCTCATCGCTGGCCGCGTTATGCGTGCTGCGGTCGGAAATGTCACCGTCCAGACTTGTCCAAGTGACTTGCGGAGCATTGCTAAATGAAGCATTGGGGCTGACCGTCGATGGAATCGTTCCTGTGATCCCAATGGTAATCGTGCGGGATGCTTGAGATGCCAGCATGTCTAAGTCCACGCCGCCGTTGAGTTGCAACGAATAACCCGTTGCGTCGTCACCCGAGAGAGTGAAGTCGGACGCGGTGATGGTTCCCAGAGAATCCGTGACGGTAAAGTTCACGCCATTCAACGCAGACGCCGTACCATTCTTAGGAATCACATCTAGGAAACCAAGGTCGAATGCATCGTAGCCGCTGCTGTTTTGCAGAACGATTGAATAGGCAACCGCGTCGCCAGCATCGCCATTGGTTTGGCCGACATTTCCATCAATCGAAATCGTTTGCGATAGCGATATGGCGGGTTCGCGGACAACGACGTCGACCGCGTCGTCCGTCACGTTGTTGGTTGCGCTGCCGCCCCAGGTGTAGGTGGCAACGTTATCCAGGGAACTCGAAGCTTGGTTGGTTGAAACATTCGTGACCACTGCTTCATACCGCAATGTGATCGTTCCGCCGTTCCCATCGGATGTGTCACTGTCGACGATATCGCCGTAGTTCCACGTGATAAGTGACCCATCGGTGGATACCGTAGGCGTCGGTGTGAACTCACTTGTGATACCGGAATCCGTTTGGCTAATCATTCTGACAAATGAGAGCCCCGCATCGAGTTGATCAGTTATGACCGACGATGGCGTGCTAGCTTCCGGCAGTGAAACAACGATCTCGTAGACGACGAGCTCACCAACGACGACGTCGGTCAAACCGTTATACGAGTCATCGATCTCGCTGCTGATGAGCGTTTTGTCGATATCCCAGGTGACATCGACATTGAACGATGCCGGCGAAGCATCGTCAGCGAAGTAGTCATTGGGCTGGCCCGATGGAGTGCTGCCATCTCTCATTCCGCTCAACGCACCGGATGAGGTGGCGTACGTCGTGGACGCCGATTCACCGCTTCCGCCCGTGGAAAGGCCGTTGAGTGAAGTCAGGTCGCTGCCGGTATTGTTGCCTCCGGTTCCATCATCAGTACCAAAGTTGCCTGACAAACTGGTCCAAGTCACAGAGGCTTGGTTGACCAAGTCTTCATCAGGAGTCACCGTGCCGTCAACGGTCACCGAATACTGGATTTCTACATCGGTACCTTCGTCTAAGTCGCCAAAGTCAAACGTGATTTGGTTGCCAACCTGGTTGATGGTCGGGTAAGCGGCATCACCCGAGGTTACAACGACGCCACCCACCGTGATGGAAGTGAACGAACCGAAGGTTGTTTTCGCGGCCAAGTCATTCGTCAAAACCACGTTGAAAGCGTCTGCGCGGTTTGACCCCGTCGCAACTGCAAAGTCGATGGTGTAGTTGATGGTATCACCAGCATCGCCGGTGGAGACATCCGCCGCGACGTTGGGATCGCTGATCAATGGTTCGACGATTCGTACGACCGGACGATCACCCTGGGGAAGGTCGTACTGGATTTGCGTACCCGAATAGACCGAGAAGTCATTTCGCCGAGTGTCAGAGGTGTCGTTTTGGGCGCTAGTACTGTTGTTATCAACAAGGACATTGAATTCAACGATCACGTATTCCGCGTTGGCATCGTTATCAGAATTCGTGATGTCACCAAGCTTAAAGTAAACATCGGTGCCGGTCGCATAGTTGTCGTCGTGCGTTGAATTGTTTCGTGAGGTCGCATCGTCTGGGAGCGAGAATGTTGGAGTGAACGACGGATTCGTCGTTTGGATGCTGACATCGGTGAGGGTGCTTGACGTAATCCCCGTGTCCGAAACAAAGGCGACTGTCGCGGTGCCATCGTCAAGGTACGTCAATCCGCTGGGCAAGACGTCAAAGATGGACATTCCGAGCAGCGAGCCCTGAGGGATTTCAACCTCGACTCGATACCGAATGATCTCGCCAATGGTGACCTCTTCGGTTCCCCCGTTTTCGGCGGTGTGCGATTCACTGGTTCCGACAATGGTCTTGGTGCCTGAGAAATTGCGAAGGTCTGCTTCCGCTGTGTCGATTAGCCCAGCGGCATGGTTCTGTCCACCTTCCTTGCTGGCGTAATGAACGATCTCGGCTGTATTGGTGAGTGTGCTGTTGATCGTCGCAGTGTCTAAGACCTCGGCGTCATACACGACGACTAAAATGTTTCGTCCACTGGTGGCATCGCTGCCGTCGATTGATCCCGCATCCGCACCGCTGCTGTCGGGAGTTGGCCCAGGATCATCGATGATGATTCCGTCCCCGAACAGGCCTGGATTACCAGCGTTGGCATCGGTGAAAGTATGAGACGCGCCGGTGCCATCGACGACCTGCAATGTTCCAGCAACAAACGACATCCCGGGCGGTAGCAAGTCTTGTATCGTGACGTCGTGCGCTCCACGGTAGCTGCTTCCCTCATTTTCGATCACGATGGCAAATCGTACTCGGTCACCGGCTTCAAGGTTCGACACATTGGCGTCAACATTGGTGGCGTCCAGGCCATTGCTATTAAGGGTTCCGCTGAATGGCGATCCCAGGGAACCCACCCCGGCAAACGTCACCGGGCCGGTGGGGGCATCAAAAGAGCTGTCACCCTGGTCCGTCGCAACGATTCCTTTGGTAATGTTCAAGATCGGTTGAGTCATCTCGACTTGAACGATTCGATCGATGACGTTGGGGGAAACTTGAGTCGTCCCCTCTTCCACTCGCACTTGGTTGGTCAAGAACAATCCGTCGGCAGTCGGCAAGTCACTTGCCGTAACGCTAACGAAGAGTTCGATGTTGCTGGGCATTGAACTGGGGTCGTCGTAGTCGCCAAAGTTCAACGAGATCGAGTTAGCTCCGGCGTCCACCGATATTGTTGGAACTATATTCGAAGATGTCGGGTTGGAATTGTAGAACGAGTCATTGTCGCCGAACTCGATCACACCTGAAGCGGGAGCGGTGCTGTCAAACGAACCGCCAACGTTGAACGTCCAACCATAGGTTCCACCGGCATTGTCCACGCCATCGGCGTCATGGTCAGTAACATCGAAAATGGGAAGCGGCAAGAAGTCCGTGATCCGTAGGTCTTCAAAGTCGGAACTCGGTAGGGTGTAGTTGATACGGTAGGTCACGACGTCACCGGCAACTAGAATCACCTTGCCATTGGAACCGGTCGGAAGAGTCGTACTGCCATTGACCGCGTAAACCGTCTTTTCCAACGTGCCCCCGATGAGCGTGATGCTCGCACTGCTTTCGTCGCTCTCGGATCCTAGCACGCGTTGGAGCGTCGCAAACCCATCGCCGAGGTCGTCGTCTTCCGCGTTTTCACGGACCGTGCCGCTGATCGCTAGGCTCGTGTTGGTAATGACATCGCCTTGGTCAACACTACGGTCATTGGACGCAAACGTATCGCTATAGTCTTCTTGGATAACGGTCCGGAACTTAATTTGGCCGTAAGCCGCACCGCCGTTGACCGCCCCATTGGTCAATCCGCCCTGCAGGATCCCGTCGGCAGCACCGTTGTCAATCAATGCTTGAGAAAGGTCGAAGGTCAGCGTGGTCGAACCGTCGCTACCGTCGGGAGTTACGCCGTCTTCATCGTCGGCGTTGCCAGGAATGGAATCGGGATCGTCATCGGTTCGGTCGATTTGGGTTTCGTCAACGACTAGTGTTTCACCGCCATCGGGGTCCGTGGATTGACGAACGGTAAACGTGTTCGTAACGGTTCCATTCATATCGGTGATGGAGAATGTGACCGGCGATGAAAAGTCGAATCGCTGACCGTCTTGAAACGTGTCGGTGACAAGAAGATCACCGAACGTGAAGTAGTCCGAGATCTGAAAGTTCAGCGTGTATTCAATCGTGTCGCCGGGGGTCGCGCCGGCGGTCCCGGTGTCGGTGATGATGACCGCAGATTTCTGAATCGCGATAGCTTTGTCGTCCAGAACGTGTTCGTCGCCCACGGGGTCGGACACGGCGTTGTCGGTGCCACCGGAGTCACGACCATCAATTGGATTCCAATCACCTACCGCTTTGACATTGTTGTGTGACCGAGAATCGGGCGAACTGGTCGTATCATCTTCGCCATTGATTGGGATCACTCGATCACCGTTGGCGTCGAATTCTGCCACATAAAAACTAATCGTTACCACCACATCCGACGATGTTGTGCCACCCACCACGGCGTCGGTTAGCGTTACCACCAATTCTTGGTTGTTACCGGGTTGGGTCAGCGACGCCAGGTTGTCACTGTAGGTGGCGGGAGACCCGCCGACGGTCACGCTGTCGACGCTAGTTACCACGATGTTGTTGGGCAACATGTCGATGATGTCCAAGTTGCTGACGGTTTGCCCGTCGGCGACGTCTACGACGATTGAATAGGTACGAGAGAAACTTTCGCCCGTTGCCGTTTCGCTCTCGGGCCCGCTGTAAGTTTTGCTGACCGACATCAATGTCGGCGTAACGTCCATCGTGTCGGACCACTGGGTGCTTGGCGATTCACCGGTCACATCGATACCGTTATCGTCAACGAGAACGGCATCTGCATCGGGATTGTCGATTGGATCTTCGCCGAAGCGGAATCCGCTTCTCGCTTGAACGGTCATCGGGGTGCTCAAGTCGGCAAGATCACTGACCGAGGCTGACACCGCGATCGCCGCCGCGGGTTGTCCGGGCGAGAAGGATCCGAAAGGCAGTTCCAGAACTACAAGCACGTCACCAGTTCGACCAAAAAGATTCACTGGTACTGCGGTGGCACTGCCTTGGTTGACGTTGAGCGAGTCGACTATCCCAGTCGTTGTTGCAACGATGTTTGTGTTGTCAACGCTGATTTGACTGACGTCAGTTCGCGACAAGCTGCCGATGAACTCCACCAAGACGTGCCCGTTAGCCAAGGAACCCGTGACGGAGATATTCGAGCCGCTCAACGACGACAGTGCCGCCAGTTCACTAGCAATCGTGGCAGCGTCCGCATCGTAGGCGAGATCACTAGTTGTTTGGCCATTGTACGTGAGGGTAAACGTTCCACCGGTGACATCGCCATTGATTACGATGGCTTGAGTCTCGTTAACCGGTTGCACGTTGTATGGGTGCGACACGATTCCGTATCCGCCGCCCAAGTCGCCGAAGGTCATTTGCGTGGCGTTGACACTGGTGCCGAGGTACGTCGCACCATTGAAGGTGATTCCGTCGTCACCATCCTCACCGGACGTTGGCATCAGCAAGTCGATAAAGGGACCGTAGCCGACATCCAAGCCAGTGTTTTGGTATTCAACGATGAAGGTAAAGTCTTCACCGATCGGAACATTTGATGCGCCGGTCGCGAAACTAACGCCCGGTCCGGCCGCTAGCACTTCGGCGTAACTGTTCTGAAACGACTCGCTCACGGCGACATCGGTATCAACGTTTCCGACGTGGTATTCCAGGTGCCAGTCGCCATCTTGATTGGCGGACCCCGTGCCGTCATCACTGGCGGCAACTTGTTGTTGCGTTAACGCGGCCAAGCTTTCGACCAGTTCTTGGCCCGTTGCATTTCCCGCCACATCGCATCCGTAAAGAAGAATGTCGCCGGAGTCCTTAATCGCATCGCCCCATGCCGAGATCGCACCGGCATTGGCGGTCAACGAATGATCGTTGATCCAGGTATGACCGAGCTTGAATGCACCTTCTTCGCCGTGCGAAACAAGGTGCAAGGCATCAAGGTTATCCCGTTGGCCGAGAACTTCTGTCAATCGCGCAATACCGTCCTCGTCAGCCTCAATGACAATCACTTCAAAGGTTCGTGACTCATCTTGGTTGCCAAGCAGATCTGCGACGAGCGATTGGTAGTTCTCTACGCTCGCATCCACGATCACAAGTTCACGGGTTGCCTCTTGGTCCAGCTCTTCAACACTTGCGGATGTCGTTTCGTCCGATGCCGCTACGATGGCCACTTCGGGTTCGGAATCCTGCGCTGCGGTATCATCAACTGTCGTAACTTCGGCCTCGGGAGCAGCGTCAAATAGGACGCGTGGTTCGAGGTGTTGCCAAAGGCGATTGCGAAGGAAACTTTGAGAGGTGCGATTCATGGTGCAGCGTTACGCTCGGGGAAGCGTGTGGGGAAGGTGCGTGAATGCAAGCCACAGGCAAGCGGAGATGATCAGACAAGGTGCACCGATGGCGGTGACCTTAGTATCTGTATCAGCACATCATGCGAGCCAAGTGTCCACTAACCGTCGCAATAGTCAGTCTTTGCCAGGCTGCTTATCGAGTCGCGAGAACATGAAGGATTCGTCGCGTCGTAGCGAATAGTTCAACGCATGCGGAAGTCAGTCCTTTGGCGGTTGTCAGGCGCGAGACGCCGCAACGATTGGCAATCGCATGGCATGGGTTGATTCACGGATACGACCGCTTGACCCTACGAAAAAAGCCGACGTGCTAGGTAGCACGTCGGCGTTGAGTAGTCAGCCAATGACTTGGTCTATAGCTCTTCAACCAAAGGGACTTCCATCAGCCCTGGCGATTCGTAGTGATAGAAATCTACCTCGTTTGGATTATCAACCGGTGATTGCGAAGGATGGTACTCTTGCGATTGGTGAGTCCCCGTTTCCAACATGCCAAAGCTTGCCAACGATTCGTCGTTGTTCTTCACAAGGATATTTCTTGGGAGTCCGCATTCGCAGATCTTTGCGATGTCGACACGCTCGCTCTGCAACAATAGCCCCGTAACGCGTTTGAGGTTCACGAGGGATAGGTTGTAGGTCAACTGGGCGGTCAAGTATTCGAATTCTGAACTCGCGAGTTGGTTCTGCGCGATCAGCAGATTTTCAAGCGACAGAGCTTTGTCGGTTTGGTCGCCCGGGAGTTGATCCCAACGCGCCGTCATCGCATCAAGCTGAGCAGAACGAGCTCGCATGGCCGTCTGTTTTGTGGAAAGTTCCGTCATCGACGTCTGCAGTTCACGAACGCCCACGGCAACTTCGTGACGGATCGTCTGCAACGTGGTTTCGTACTGGTTGCTGACCTGTCGTAATTCTAGCTTTCGACGTCGCAAGCGTGCTTCGGCGGCTCGATTGCCTACGGGAAATTCATACTGCAGCCCAATTCCATAGCTAGGCGTTCCCACCGTAAATTGATTCTCAAATGCTTCAATGGAATCGCCTTGACCGGCCAAACCCGAAACGTAGGTTTGAGTGACCAAGTTCAAGACGGGCATCAATTCGTTCTTGGACATGCTCAAGCGGATGCCGCCTGCTTTGATCTGCTTGAGCGCCTGCATGATCTCAGGACGATTTTGCAACGCGATCGCAACCGATTCGTCGAGGTCCACGGAACTTGATGCAAACGACGGTGCATCGGTCGGAAGCAATTCCACATCGGCATAAGCAGGATTATTCACCAGCGAACGCAATCGGGACTGGGCATTGCGGACCGCGGCTTGAGCACGCACAAGATCGCTGTAGCGTTCGGCGATCGCGGCTTCGGCACTGACAAGTTGTGAAGTGTTAGCGTCCAGTTCACGACGCGCCGCAAGCCGGTCGTAAATGGCTTTTCCGCGAAGATAGGAATTGGTCTTTTGATACAACGCGGCTCGTTCGAGATACAGCGCCCAGTACGAACGAGCGACTTCGAGCAAGTGCGATTCGAGTTGTCGTCGAAACTCGTCGCCCGCCACTTCGTGGTCAATCTTGGCCAAACAGATCAAGCTGTCGTTGTACCGTCGTCCGCGCCCACGCATCAGCGGTTGGGTAAAGCCTAGGACTAGTCTCGCGGTGCCTTGCGGATCGGGAACGAAGAATTGCGAGTTGTTGTCCTGGAAACCAAATTGTTGCGATGCATCGAGCGTACCACCGGTATGGGTTCGCTTGCGAAGTCCAGCGCGGCCCGTCCAGCGATGGTCATTGAAGCGGTCGACACCAGCACCCGCGGTGAGCGCATTTCCAATCGGTTCGCTGACGTCATCCCAGCGTGTATCGAGATATTGGTGCCAGTCGAACGAAGCGGCTGCTTCGATGACCGCCGTCTCGCGAATCAAAGGAAGGTCACTGAAGACTTGCACCTGCGTGCTATATTCGAGCGTCGCTAGAAGAGCGTCTTCCAACGTCAGCGGCAGTGGTTCTAGTTCGGCATTGAGTGGTTGCGAAACGTAAGACGTCCACCATCCCGAATCGAATTCGACATTGACGTCGTTGAGCGGGCTTTGTTTCAGTTCTGCATGTGCCCGCTGCATCGCTGCCAAATCATGAGTCTGATCCGACGCGTACGATGGGGAAGTCATCGCAGCAAGACTTGTGAGGCAGCCGAGTAACAGTCTTTGAGCTAAGCGTCGTGACTTTGAGGATTTGCGATGAACGATAGGGCTATGAAGGTGAGTGCTTGGGGGGAGCAAGGCACCAATCCATTGGTGAGAGGACACTGAATGTTTGGATACACCAAAACACATATAGTGTCATCTTCGTGTCTGAGCACGTTACCTACCCACTGAACCTAAAGCCCCTGTTGCAACCATCACATTTCGGACGACGCAGAATATACGTTCGCATCAGCGAAACGTTTTAGTGGCGTTACGGCCGGATACTCGATGCCACTGATACATTTGGTCCAGCAGCGTTGCACCCAAGCGCCTTCGATCTAATGCAAACCGCACATTCCCCCGTTGCCCACTTTTCAGCGCGCCCGAGGTGGTCATGCTCAAATTGAGCATGGCTTCGGCACTAACGCGTGGGTCGACCAGTTTATAACGTTGGTGAACGTCTTGAGCCTGCGGATTGGAGTACACGGCAAGCGGTCCGCCCAGCGAACTTGCGAGTGCCAGGTGCGTTAAATCTCGCGTTGCACGTGGGCTGAGTCGTTCGAACGTGATCTCGTCAATGATACGCCCCTGACCTTCGACCCAAACGTCGGCCGAGAACCGATCGTGATGTCGAAGGGTCACTGCATCATCCTGTCCGATCATGGCAACCAGCTTCATTCGAGTTGGATCCGCGATCACGAACAAACGCTTTCCTTCGGTAACAAGAGTTCCAATCTGTTCGACTAGATCCGAGTGAATCACCGCGCCATCAACATCAGATTGAACGACCAAGCCGGCCAATCGAACCGTCAAGTCGTTCTTGCGTGAAGTCAGAGCGTTTTCATTCGCTCGCTCAATTTCTAACTCTACCAGCATCTGATCGCGGCGAAGCACTCGCTGACGCTGCCGCGATTGCGAGATTTCGGTAGTCAAACGCTGCAGGTCGAACTCAAGTTCTTGGTTCTCTAGTCTCGCGAGCACTTGGCCCGCACGAACCGACTGACCAGGTTCAACGAGTATCTCACGAACAAAGCCGCGAACACTCGAGCGGATCTCGGTGGGGGCTTCGTGCGCGACGACCATCGGAGCAATGACGCGTCGTTGATACGGAATCATCAGTACCGAAAATACTATGATTGCCAATGCACCGGTGACCCAACCAAAGTGTCGTCGATTGATGCGCATTGGATCGTTCCAGTGAGTAATGAGTCGTAGGAGAGGCTTGCCAATCCAAAATGCGATCGCCAGCGCCGCCAGTAGCACGCCGGCGCCCCAAAACATTTGAGACGCAGCGATGGCAAGCGAAACGCAAATGAGTATCCGCCATGCGAATGCGGCGAGTCCGTAGAAGGCCACGATCATCACACGGCCTTCGGGCCAAGTCGGTCGAGCGACGGTCGCGCCGAGCCAGTATTTCTGGCGCATGAATGACAACCAGCGATTCGCGTTGGTTGACAAATTGGGCAGTTCAAGGTAGTCCGAGAGCATGTAGTAGCCATCGAAACGCATCAGTGGATTCAAGTTGAATACCAGCGTTGTGATCGTGGCGGTAACGATCAGGTTTCGCGCGTGCATCTGAACGACCGGATCGCCGGAGTAGATCCAAACCCAGATCGCAATGCTTGCTAGGAACGCTTCGACCATCATGCCGGCGGCGGCGACGCCGATGCGATGCCACTTGTTGCGAAAGCCCCACGAGCTGCTGACCTCCACGTAGGGGAGCGGCATCATCAACACGAACATCACGCCGGCTTGGCCAACACTTCCGCCCAACCATCGGCACGCGACGGCATGACCGAACTCGTGAACTCCTTTGACGATCAACCACGTCACAACAAGCCAGATCCAGTTGTTGCTGGCGAACACATTGCCGGTGCTGGCCCAAAAGGTCTTGTAGTTCCCGACCACTGCAACCAAAGTCGCCGACATCCACAGCATGAATACGGCAACGACATAACGATTGGCGAGGTACCGTTTCGCGAACCTTACGACGGGCGAAACGATGAATCCAGGATTTCCCAACGGTAGTTTTTGGAACATCGGGTTGATGGCACCAGCCAGTTGCTGATCGCGCAGGCTTCTTGCGCCGTCACTCACTCGCATCCCTGATCGAGAAGCACGTGTGTGAGCCAATCCTGCCTCGACGATCCATCCGCAAAGCGAAACGGCGTCCTGTTCGTCCAAAGCATCGAGCCCGTGTTTGGCTGCGGTAGTTGCCAATGCCTCGGCGACCGTCGTTCGTCCGTCAAGCAGAGAAACGAACGTGTATTCCGCTACGCCGACGCGCGAGAATCGGCCCGAGGTCGGATCTTCGATCAAGAAACTCGGAACGTCGTGATGCATATGGCGAGTAATCCGCAAATCGTTTCGAACTTGCGGACACAACGACATCACCTCGACCGTGATCGGGTCGGATGCAAGTGGAGCGGTAGGTTGGTTTACGTGATTCACAACGACTTCGGTTTTACCAGGGCACTCTCATGCAAACCTGTTCCCAGGCGCGGTGCAGCGCGATCCAACCGATCGCATGCTTGTCGCCCTGGATCTTTGCGTGACCTTTCATGCCGGGCCGCAGGCGGCCGTCGCGGTTCGCGAGTAAACACTCAGCGACGAAAACATTCTGGTCGTCCCGTACTTCACTTTGCGGACGGATCTTCGAGATGGTTGCGGTAAAGGTTTCGTTGCCAAATCCCGCGAACATCATTTCGACGTTGGTACCTTCTGCGATATGCGAAACGTCGTCGCTCGATACGCTCAGTTCAATTCGCAATTCCTCTAAGGGTGCAATTTCATAGAGCACCTGTCCCTGATCGACCGGGAAGTTTTCGCGACGGTCCATGCTTCCCGACAAAACGATGCCCGCGATCGGTGCGGTCAAGGTCAGGTTGCTTTCACGGTGACGCAGCAGATCAATTTGCGATTGTAGTCGTTGCATTTCCAATTCGGCTTGCATCGCTTCGGTTGTTTTGTGAGCCGCTAGGTGAGCATCATGTTGCTTTGCTGCTCGCCGTTGTTGGGCGATTAATCCAGCTAACTCCCAACGAACTTCGCGGCCGTCCATCGATGCGACAGGTTGATTGACCTCGACCACGTCACCCGGTTCGACCTTAGTTTGTTCCAGTAGACCGTCATGCGGCGCCACACAGAACCTGCGTTGAACCGGTTCGATAATCGATGGTGCCGCGACTTGATAGGTGACCGGAATCCAGGCTGCGGCGATCACGCCAGCGATGCAAGCCCCGTTAACGGTTCGCTTCGCGACCGAGGCCGAGCGAAACCAGCGAATGGCTTTAGTGAAACGTGTGCCTTCGGCTCGCTCGCAAGCAGAGAGCACGTCGGCCAGCGGCGATGAGGACGCCGAAAGGAAGTCAATCACGCGAGGATTGCTCGCGAGTTGCCCGCGTGAAGCAATCACCATCAAGCTGCCCACCGTGGTTTGCGACTTGGTGATCAGCGGCGTGGATACGACCTCGCGATCGCGTCCGGCGACTTGTTGATGGCTTAGCATCGAATCGTTGTCTTGGCTCGGCGATGGACAAACGCCGATCGTTTCGCGAGTGATCGCTTCGTCGAGACACGATTGGTAGAGCCGAACTTCTTCCGAATGTTTGTCCTGGTGAACGGTTCCGGAAATCGAAGCCACGTTCTGAGTTGCCCGCGATCCACTCCAACCCAACACGACGCGAACGACGCCCAGGTGAGTTTGCAATTGGGATGTGAGTTCGTGGCATGCGGTCGAGAAACGATCGGTCGATGCGAGCGACTGCATCAATTCAACCAGCCAACCCGTGTTTTGGACTTGGCCTGATGCTTCGGCCAAACGCATCCTCAATTGCATCGTCGCGTCATCGGATGACGATGGATTGGGATGCGGCGGATGGACTTGGCGATGCGGAACCGCCTTGGCTGTGATCTTGGTGGTGTTGGGGTTGGACTTCATCGTCGTGTGCTCCCACCTTGATAACTTGGAACATGCGAAAGCTGAGTACGCGGGGAATCGAATCGGCAACGCAGTCCGCTGCGAATCTTGTGTTGCGGATTTTCGATCAAGACATCCATCCGCACACGGCCGCTGTCGGCCTGGGTTACCGCAGCGACGTATTCGACCTTCCCTCGCAGACGGCGTTCGCCAGCGCCGTTGGTCCGTTCCATCATCACGTCAACCGTTTCGCCCGCTTCGTACAAATCAGCCACTTCGGTAGAAACAAAGAAGGTGCAGCGAAGTTGGTCGAGTACCACGACCGTGGCAACGTGAGGATGACTGGAGGAAACATACTCGCCCGCTTCACACAGGACATCAATCACCAGCCCATTGACTTGTCCGCGAACGAGGCGTTGTTCGAGTTGACCATCAATCTGCTTCACCTTCAGCATCGCGAGTTTTTGCTTTTCGAGGGCAGCGTCGTGATTGAGCGCTGCGATGTCGGCGTCGGCGGTTGCTCGCTTGGCCTCTTCGGGACTGACGGCTCCTTTTCCGAGCAGCTCGAGAACCTGTTCGCGACGGTTCTGCTTTATGTCACGCTCAATGGCTAAGCTCTCGATCTGGGTGGTGCTTTCAGCCTCTTGCACGGCAATCAAACGGGAAGCCTCAAGGACGATCGAGTCCAACCGCAGAATTACCGAATCGGCCTGAACGCGATCACCTCGTTTGACGAACACGTCTGCAACGCGGCCTGATTCGGACGCCGAAAGCTCGATCGTTTGCACCGGTTCGGTGAACGCTTCGAACGACTCGGCAAGCGATGTCGACGTCGATGTCGCCGCGATCAATATCAAGAGGGTGAAGGTGAATTTCATTGCGTTTAGCCTGTCTTTGCCAACGTGTTTTGAATGTTCTCGAGCCATGCATCGCGAGCCACCATCTGCCGACGCATTTCAAAACGTTTACGATCGATGTCGCGTTGCAACCCTGCGATGGCGGAATCAAGGTGTGCGGCAGTGATGCCGGTGGAAAGTTGGATCCCCGCGAGCGTCGCCGCGAGTTTCGGCTCATGGTTTTCAATCAGAGTGTCTTGGGGGCAAGCGAGGAATTGCACGCTGCCCGGGTCGCCCTGACGAGCCGCGCGACCGGCGAGTTGGCGGTCAACCCGCGGGGAATCTTGGTGCTCGGTCGCGATCACATGCAAACCGCCTGCGGCTTTGGCTTGCCCATCGACTGCGATGTCGGTACCTCGTCCGGCCATATTGGTGGCGATGGTGATGGCACCAGCTTGGCCGGCTCGCGAAACAACGTCGGCTTCGATTTCATCCTGCACACCATTGAGCAGCGTGACGGCCCGATTGAACGCACTGGCAACGGCATTGCTTTCCTTGATCGAGCGTGTGCCGATCAAAACCGGTTGGCCATTCCGAGATCGCTTCATCGCGTCGTCAACGATGAAACGCATCTTGTCGGCATGGTTTGCGAAGTACCGAGCCGGAACGATTTGGCGTTGACTTGGTCGATGAGTGGGAATGATGTCGGTATCAAGTCCATAGAATTCACGGAAGTCGGAAACGTTCTCGCCAGCCGTACCGGTCAGCCCGCTTAGCTTGTCGTAGTACTGGCAATAACGTTGGCGAGTGATGCGTGCTTGAGTCAGCGTTTCAATCGACGGTTCCAGTCCGGCGGCCACTTCGACGGCCTGATGCAAACCTCCTTGCCAGCGGCGTTCGTCATGAATGCGCCCCGTGTTGGCATCAACAATTTGCACTTCGCCCAATTGAACGACGTAGTCAACATCCGGTTTTAGACCGATACGCGCCTTAAGAGCGTTGTGAACCAAGACGGTCCACGATCGAGCCATCTTTTTGCGAGGCAGATTCTCAAACGCCGTTCCAGCGAGTCGTCGGCCCGATTCGGTGAGTTCGATGATGCCACCGTTTTGGATTCGGTAGTCTTGGCCTTCGCTCAGCGACAACGCGAACTGGTCAGCGATCCGATACAAGGCGGGATCGGTTTGCGGGCCCGGGTCTTGTCCGCCAAGCACCAGCGGTGTATTCGCTTCGTCGATCAGGACACTGTCGGCTTCATCGATGATCGCGAACGCGCATGGTCGTTGAACGCTTGCCGTGGTTTGAAAATGTTGGCCTCGAATTCGTTCGACAAAGCGATCTCCCAATCGCATCGCCTCACCTTTTCTTCGTTCAATTTGATCGCGTAAGTAATCGAACCCGAATTCGTAACCGGGACCGTAGGTGATGTCGCAGCCGTAAGCGATTCGTTTGTCGCCTGCTTCTTGTCCGGTATCGAGGTGAGCGATGGTAAGGCCCAGCAGTCGGAACGCCGGACGAGTCGTTTCATAGTCACGCCGAGACAGATAGTCATTGGTGGTAGCCACGTGCACTCCGCGACCAGCCAACGCAAACACGAAAGCCGGAATGGCGGTGATCAACGTTTTTCCTTCGCCCGTCTGAATCTCGGCGACACGACCCTGGGCGAGTCGCCAGCCGGCGATCAGTTGCACGTCGTAGTAGGTCTTGCCCGTCACTCGCCGAACCGCTTCGGTGATCAGGGCAACTGCATCGATGATTGAGTCGTGTTTCACGTTGGCTTGCGAATCGCGCAGCCGGCAAGTCTCACTCGCTAGCATCTTGCTGGAGTGCTTTGCGAGCGATTCGGTTTGACGACGAACTGCGTCAACAAACGCTTGTTCGTTGAACCGACCGCTTCTCGGCCACGGAAAGCGAAATGACAAGTGAGACCCAAAGTAACGAGAAATACGATTCTTCGGGTTTGATCGACTAGTGGGACGGTGCGAGGTGATTGCGATCGAACTAACCGGCAAAGTCTACGGGGGGTGGGAGCGACCGCTCCTGGATTCGTTACGGTGTCCCCGTTGAGAGCCCAGCTTTGAGAACCCAGCAGCAGGAACCAGCGTGAGAAACACGCGCTACGAACCCGACCAGCAACGCGTTTTCGAATCGCGTGATGGGAATTTGTGTCGGGACCAGCGGGCGGATCACCAAGGTCACGTCGGAATGGGGATTACAAACCAGGTCCACCAAGAGCCGAATAAATTCCGTTCGACGGCGGGTTTCCCATTTACCGGGATCCTTCATAATGCTGGGTTTCACGCTCGACTTGACGAAAACTCGATCCGGTAGCCCCTCGCATGACCCAGAACCCGTCCCACGCCAAAATCGGTCCGCTCGGAGTCACCTTTGACGACGTCCTGCTGTTGCCTCGGTACAGCGAAGTTGTCCCCAGCGAGGTTGACGTCAGTTCTCAGTTGACGGCGCGGATCAAGCTTCAAATTCCTTTGATATCATCGCCAATGGACACGGTAACCGAGTCCGACATGGCGATTGCATTGGCCAAAGAAGGGGGGATGGGCATCATCCACAAAAATCTTTCTTTGGAAGCTCAGACCGAAGAAGTGACCAAAGTGAAGCGTTCGGCCAATGGCATCATTGTCGACCCGGTCACGCTGTCGCCGGAGGTCAAAGTAGGTCGCGCCGCAGAGATGATGGACGTCGCAAACGTCTCTGGCATTCCGATTGTGCATGCGGACCAGACATTGGCTGGCATTTTGACTCGCCGAGATCTTCGCTTCCTAGAGGACCCAGACCTCCCAATTAGCGAAGTCATGACCCGTGAGAACTTAGTGACGGCTGTAGGGACTGTAACGCTTGAGGAAGCTGAGAGGATTTTAACGGGAAAAAGGGTCGAGAAACTTCTGCTGGTTGACGAAGATAGAAAACTAACGGGACTCATTACTATCCGCGACATCGATATGATGAAGCGGTTCCCTCGAGCCTGCAAAGATTCGGGGGGGCGTTTGAGGGTCGGAGCTGCGATTGGTGTCGGCGACTTTGAACGGGCGGAAGCCCTAATCAAGCAAGGCGTTGACGTGCTGGTGGTGGATTCGGCTCACGGACACAGCAAGAACGTGATGGAGACCGTGAAGGAAATTAAGAGCCAACGAGGTTGGGACATTGATGTCATTGCGGGAAACGTGGCCACGGCCGACGGAGCCCGGGCATTACTCGACGCCGGGGCAGACGCGATCAAGGTCGGCATTGGACCTGGATCAATCTGCACCACGCGAGTGATCAGTGGCGTCGGCGTTCCTCAGGTGTCCGCAATTTTGGACGCTGTCGAGGTGGCGAATGAACGAGACAAACCAGTGATCGCTGACGGCGGAATTCGCTTCAGCGGTGACATCACCAAAGCGATTGCCGCGGGTGCTTCGACCGTGATGATCGGCAGCCTATTTGCCGGTCTGGCCGAAAGCCCAGGCAAGATGATTCTTTACCAAGGACGGACGTTCAAGTCTTACCGCGGAATGGGATCAATGGGCGCGATGGTAAAAGGAAGTAGCGATCGGTACCGACAAAAGAACACCGAAGCGGGCAAGCTTGTCCCCGAAGGTGTCGAAGGTCGTGTGCCGTTCAAAGGGCCACTCAGTGATTACGTTTACCAACTTGTTGGCGGACTAAGAGCTGGGATGGGTTACATCGGAACACGGACGATCCAAGAACTCAGACGCGACGCGTTATTCACACGCGTCTCGGCTGCGACGGTGAGGGAGAACCACCCGCATGACATCGCGATCACGCAAGAAGCGCCGAACTACAGTCCTGACGCCAAGTCAGGCGATTCTGTCTAACCAACCCAGTTGCTCGGTGGTCTCCACCGTGCTGCGCAGGATCGTCCATGGCGGAGATCGTCGGGCGTCACTTGTTGCCGCACTGTTGCTGGGCAGTTCCGTTTCGCTGGCTCAGCAACCAATCATGCGGCCGGTGCCTCGCACCGCGGAAGTTCAACGATCTGCTGCGATCACACCCTCGCAGCGACCCGTTCAAGCGAACTTGAAGTGGCGTCGTAGTCCCAACATCGCCCCGGTTACTTCGGTCGCCCCGGTCACTACGGTCACTCCGCCCAACCAAGTTTTCGAAGAGCCATCGTTGCAGGTCGCCCAGTCGTTGCAGGTGGCGCAGTCGCAGCCTGAACTACGAAGCGTCCGTCAGCCCATGTCGCATGCTCAAATGCATGATCCATCGCTCGCACAATCACCCGATCAAACCATCACGCCAGCCGCGTACCTTGGTCGACCTGAGCGACCAGGCAGCTTGTTGGACAACTCAATGCCGGGTGCCAGTAGTATTGCTGCGGCTCCCCAAGGCCAAGCCCGACCCTCGGATTACTTCACCGATCCGTTCGGCGACGATATTCAATCGAATCAATCCACCCAGAGCTTGAGCGCGCCTCGCACTGGAACACCGGCTCAAACTCAACCCCTCGAGCAGACCCCTGCGATGATGCCTCAGGGCGGTGAGTTGTCAATGCCAAACGACCTGCGAGAAAAGGCTCAGTCGGCCTTGGAATTGCCCGGCAATCAATTCGAGCCACCTGCCGATTTGGACATGGGTGACGGATTGTTTGATCCGCCCGAGCTTCAACCCGTTGAAGAACCGCCACGCATGAAGCTGAAAACGCCTGACGATGGGCCTCAGTTGCGTGACCTGCTTCGCGACAACACTCCGCAAGAAAGCGATGACCTTGATGCCGAGAGCGATGATTCGTTGGACGCGTTGCCTGAACCCAACGGTGAAGCGAAGAAGCGTGAACCTCGTAGCCAAAGCGATCGAAGCGGTGATAGTGCCGACGATACCTTCGACAATCCTTTCAAGCGTCGTTCGGATGCCAACAAAGACGACATTTCTGACGCGCTCGATGCCGCGGACCGCGCTCGGTTGAACTCCGACGACTTTGACGAAGACGGCGATTTGGATAAGGACCGTGAAGAACTCACCAAGTCCAAAGGTTTGTCCTGCACTGATTTCCGTGATCAGATTCGTAAACGCACCATCGACCAAGTCTCGCTTGATATCAGCGCACCCTACCGGCCTGATGAAATCGACGAAGAACGCTATGAGAAGTTGAAAGCCAAGTTTGATGAAGCTCAAGCGATTCGCCAATGGCGAAACATCGAAGGCATGCCGCTTGCGAGCGGACGACTGCGTGACTTGGCCTACGAAAAGGCGGTCATCGAGACCGAGTATGGATCGTTGGAAACCTTGCCGATCAATGGCTTGAGCGAAGCCGATTTGGCTTACATCAACGAAAACTGGGGCTTGCCGCAAGAATGCTTACTCGAACAAGTCGCCTATGTGCCTCGTTCGTGGACGCCGGCGACGATGACGTGGAAGGCATCGAACTTGTGTCACAATCCGTTGTACTTCGAAGATGTCAACCTAGAACGCTACGGTCACACTCACGGGCCCGTGCTTGAACCCATCGTTCAGACCGCTCACTTCTTTGGCAACATCGCGGTGCTGCCTTACAAGATGGGCGTGCATGGTCCAACCGAATGTCAGTACTCGTTGGGCTACTATCGCCCTGGCAATTGTGCCCCGTGGATCAAGCCACCGGTACCACTGAGCCTGCGAGGTGCCTACTCGCAAGCCGCCGTGATGACCGGAATGTTCTGGCTCATCCCTTAGTCCGATCTCATCCCTTAGTAAGGGACGGGGTTTAGCAAGGGACTGGGTTTAGTAAAGGACAGGGTTTAGTAAAGGACAGGGTTTAGTAAAGGACAGGGTTGCGGTGACAGGTTATTAAAAGAAGTGAGTGCCCACGACTGATCCAGTCGGGGCATTCAGCGGGCTGCTAAGCTAAGCCCGGCCTGCGAAGACCGAGCACTTATACCAAACTCAGTCGATGTTTTCGAAGTCTTCGAAATCGTCGAGGTCATCGTCGATGCTCTCGTCTTCTTCGTCTTCATCACCGCCAGCGGTGTTCAGGCCGAATTCGGCGCTGATTTCATCGTCGATTTCGATTTCGTAGTCGTCCTCGAGTTCTTCTTCAAAGTCGTCATCGAAATCGTCGTCGAAGTCATCTTCGTCAATGTCATCGAACTCATCGACTTCTTCGTCGTCGTCGAGCCCGTCATTGAATCCGTCACCGCGATCGGGATCGGTACCGAATCCACCGTCGTCGCTGTCGTCGTCCGAGCTATCGTCGCTGTCATCCACGTCGTCATCGCTGTCGTCGTCATCGTCGTCCGAGATCAGCAACGGTGTTGGCACGACCGGAACCGGCATGACTGGTGCCACCATGACCGGTGCTGGCATAGCGGGTGATGGCAGGATGTCAGATGCCAAGTCAGATTCGGAGATGGGGGCAGCAACGGTCATAAAGCGAAAGTTCAAAGGACTTTGGAAAGATAGGAAGGCGAGGAAGCCGGGCGAAGTGCCGCTGAGTTTCTCGTTGCCGACGCAATTGTCAACGGCGGGCGTTGGGAAGCGTCGATTCTGAAAACGGTGAGTTGGGTGATGTGATCTGGTCGGACGAGACGGCTTTTTGGTAGCTGAATCAGTGCGAGAATCACAGTCTGCCTGACGGACCCACATTTTGATAGCTCAGAGGCGGTCGACAAGGCGACAGAGGCCACTTTCAGGCTGAAAACATCAGCAAAGTTTCTAATCTGCACTCGAGCACCGATTCTCGATGAAACCAACACCTTTTGGACGCTCCCACAGCGAAAATATGATGAACCGACCAACTGAACTCGCTCATTTGGACGCTGGAGCGCTAAATGATGTTCGTCAGAGCGTCACCTGCGGCTATTTTGGCCTCGCATTGTTGGTGGTCGCTATCGCGCTCTCGAGCGGCTGTGCGTCTCGCCAATACGGGCATTTACTCGCCAGCAACGACAAAGATATGGTCGGTTCTCACGCTGCGGGAGCGGCGACCTGGAACCCACTGGTGGACGAATCGGTCGCGAAAATCCTTTCGCGGTGCCCACCACCGGTTCAAACGGTCGCCTTTGAAGGCGTTAACAACGTTCCGATGGACAACGGAGTGATTGGGTCCGCCCTAGCAACGGGACCCGCGTCGGTGTGTTTCATCGGGGTCGAGAACAAAAGTGCCGAGGAATTAGGTGACTTTAAGGACCAACTTTACGAGCAGATCGATTCTCAGATCAATTCAGCGGAAACGTTCCGAGGAATAAGCCGCCGGATGGTCGATGCGGCCTTGATCGAGACTCGAATGCGTCCTGAAGCCCTGATGCTGCCGCAAAACCGGGCCGTGTTTGCCGCTTCCCTTGGTCGCCAAGGTTCACCGGTCGACTACTTGATGTTTGCGACGGTGACGACCGGCACGACCGACCGTAACAAGAGCACCCAGCGAGACTACACGCTGACCCTGGAAATGGTGAACCTGCACACAGGCGAGTTCCTGAAAGAGTCCGCCAAGATCCGCAAGGGTTACAGCAAGACTCGCGCGGGCAAGTGGTGGAACTTCGGTATCTTTGATCAAGCCGACGGTTGAGCCCGTGATCGGTTCCGGTCGTACTCGTTTGTTATTAGCGATTGCCTTTGTGTCGCTGCTAGGTGGTTGCGCACGTTCGGTGGCCACCATTGCCGATGCAAGAATGGCGTTCGCCAGCGGTGACTTACCGACGGCCCAAGCGACCTTGGAACCCATTGCAAAAAAGCGAGGCCGCAACCGCGATGCAGCTTCGCTGGACTTGGCCATGGTGAAGCTCGCCGCCGGGGAAGTTCACTCAGCCGAACAAACGCTGCGTGAACTGCGCGATCGATTTGACCAGGCACCTAAATTGTCGTTGGCTCACGACGCGGCATCCACGATGACTGACGACAATACCCGCGTCTTTCGTCCGGCGTCACACGAAGAAGTCATGATTCGTGCGATGTTGTCCATCTGCTCGCTCGCTCGTGATGGAACCGATGCCGAGGCGTACGCACTGCAAGCGACCACCAAACAGGATCAGCTTCGAGTCGAGGCCGAAGCGCGGGGCATCCCGTTAGCCGCAAACCACTTCCAACCGATCGCGCTTGCGCCGTATCTGCGCGGCGTGTTACGCGAAGCGACTCACCACGACTACGACGATGCTGCCAAGGCCTACCAACTCGTCAGTGCCGTGCAGCCTCAGTTTGCACCCGCGGGTGAAGATATCGAGCGGGCCACCACGGGCGCGCACTCTGCACCGGGGCATGGCGTGCTTTACGTCATCGCATGCGTCGGAGAAGGCCCGCGGCTCGAAGAAACCACGGCGCCGACGACTTCCGCCGCGCTATCAATTGCCTCGGTGGTGTTGAACGCTCAAACCAACCAAGGATCGGGAAACGGCGACCAAGAAAATGGTCCAGTGTTGCCCAACATTGCGCAAGTCAAGGTTCCGCGGGTGGTGGTTCCGCCAAGCAATCTTGCTGCCATCAACGTGAAAGCTAGCGGCGCAGAGTTTGGCGTCACTCAAACGCTGACCGACGTCGGGCAGCTAGCGATCTCGCAAAACGAAGCGGAAATGCCTTGGACGATCGCTCGCGCCGTCACTCGCCGAGTTGTGAAAGAAACAACCGTCGCCAAAGTAACCGATTCAATTGGTCTTGATGGCAGTTTGGGATCACTGTTTCACTTTGCCGCCGCCAGCGCATGGTCGGGTGTCGAAAAGGCGGACACGCGTTGTTGGGGGCTATTGCCTCGCGAGATTCAAGTTCTGCGTTGCGAGTTGCCCGAGGGGAATCATCCTGTGGAACTGCAAGCGGTTAACTTTCACGGCATCGTCAGCGGCATGCCGCGAATCGAAAACGTCACGATGGTAAACGGACGCAATACTTACTTGATCGTAATCGCACCTCGAAATGCGATTTATGTGGTCCGATCGCAGTAGCCGATGGCCAACCCAGTTCAGCGATTGTGGGCCTTCGATTGTGGGCCTTCAATTGTGCGACTTCGAAAGTGGGCCAGCAAAGTGCTCAATTGAGTCGAACAGCTTTGCCGCAGGGTGAGGACTTAGCCTTATGACCGAAGCGCTTCAAGCTTCGCCAATGCTTGCCCGCCATCGATTGCCTCGGCCGCCATCGTCACTCCTTGCGCGACATCCGAAACTTTGCCCACCAATAAAAGCGCCGTGGCGGTTCCCGCTAGCACTGTGTCACGGCATGGACTCGGTTGGCCCGCAAAGATGCTTTCGATGATAGCGGCACTTTCGGTAGGGTCGGCCGCAGCGAGGGATTGAGCATCGACCGAGGGCAGTCCGAAATCGTCAGCGGTAAAGGCGTGAGTCTTGGACTGGTCACCGCCGACTTCAATGATGTTGGCGGTACCCGCCAGCGATACCTCGTCCTGGCCATCGGAGGAATGAACGACGAATGATCGGATCGTTCCCAATTGGCTGATCGCGCTGGCGACTTTGTTTTGCGCGTCGACACTCGATGTGCCCAACAATTGATGCGTCGCACCGGCCGGATTGCATAGCGGGCCTAGCAGATTGAACAGCGTCTTCACGCCAAGTTTGCGTCGGACGCCAACGACGTGTCGCATTGCGGGGTGCAACTTGGCTGCAAAGCAAAAGCAGATTCCGATCGAATCCAACCGCTCGGCGACTCCTTCGGCGTCGGATTCAATCTTTACCCCAAGCACTTCCAAGACATCGGCTGACCCCGTCAAGCTGGTCGCCTTGCGGTTGCCATGTTTCGCCACCGCGACTCCGCAAGCCGCCGCGACGATCGCCACCGCGGTGCTGATGTTGAACGTTCCACTGCCGCTGCCGCCGGTGCCGCAAGTATCCAACAGCACTTCGTGATGGTGAGGGATACGAGTCATGTGGCGGCGCATCGCCTGGGAAGCGCCGACGAGTTCGCTAACCGATTCGCCTTTGTCCTTGAGTGCCAACAGCAGCGCAGCGATATCGTCGTCACTGGCCTCGCCACGTAGCATCGTATCTATCAGTTCGCTGGTTTGTTCGACAGACAAATCGGCCCCCGACTGAGCCTGATGGGCAGCGACGGCGAAAAGGTTCGGAGAGGTCATGAGTCAATGCAAAAGAGGAAACGTAGAACGGAATCCATTACGTTATACGGGGATGGAAGTGTAGTGACGAGTGAGTGCAGCAAACGGAATGAATTTCGTTCTACGGGCCTGTGTCAGCATGAGGCTCCCTGAATGGTGCCACCCAACATGCAGAGTCGCTGTCATGCCATCCATTCTCTGCGACGTTCGATTGAACGGAAAGTGCATGGCACCAAATGTTCCATTTGGGTTCGGGCTCTGCCGGGCGGTCACCAAACGATTGGGACAATCGTTCTACATTGGGACGGTAGAACAACTGTCCCAGTTGTTTGGGATGGGTAGTGTTGGGGATCTGGCCAAACGATTGGGACAATCGTTCTACTCTGGGATGGTAAGACAACTGTCCCAGTTGTTTGGGATGGGATGTATTTGGTGGTTCCCAAACGATCAGTGGCCCGACGTTCAATCTCGTTGCCAATACAGGAATTCGTTTTCGCGAAGCTTGGCTTTCTTCGGATTCTCCGAGATGTAGCCTTGCAAGTACGCGAACTGCCGATCACTGCGGATGATGTGATCAAACGGTTCCGGTTGCCAGATGGCCCCCGATTCTTCACGCAAACGATTGATGTTCCTCGCTGAAAATCGCATCCAGCTTTGGCCGACGACCGACAAGTCAAAACCAGTCCGAAATTGAACGATCGCGTGAGCGTGATTGGGCATGATGACGAATCGGTCCAAATCATATCGCTGGCCATCGAAATGCAGGATCGTTTGGGCGACTTCGGCGGCCAGTTTTGGATCACGAAACGGGCAACGTCCGTGACACTCATCGAGCGAACGATTAAAGACTCGATCGCTCAGCCGTTTGAACTCGATCGACTGAGTGGGATCGAGTTGCCTCATCATCTGGTCATGGTCGGGAAACCTACCATGCACGACGCTGGCCGCGAGTGCGATAGGCAACCCTGATTGAGTCAACCAAGCTTCGAGTTCGCGCTGCCATTGCAGGATGACTTCCTTGGGCATCGAGTCGATGGTGCGAAAGGTGACAAAGATGGCTGCTCCCGGCTGAAACCAGTGAGGCAGATTACGCTCACTGACGAACAGTTCTGCCGACCGATCTAGCGGATTGAACGTAACGGCTGTCCGGAGCTTTGGTTTCGGATCCATAGCAGGATTGTAAATAGGTGCCGTGGACTGTGTTGGGGGGATCCGATCAAACGATTGGGACAATCGTCTTACCCTGGGATAGTAGAGCAACTGTCCCAGTTGTTTGGTGTCGGATGTGTTGGGGATCTGACCAAACGATTGGGACAATCGTTTTACTCTGGGATAGTAGAACAACTGTCTCAGTTGTTTGGGTTTGGATGTGCCGAGTGTTGGCAAAAGGTAAGTGTTCGGTGGGGGGATGAATTGGGTGGCGATAGCTTGGCGAGTTTTCTTGAACCCAGGAGGTCAACATGCTGCCGTCCCCTCGTCAGGTTTGGGCCGAGCGATTGAATCGCGATCGCGCCAGTCCACAGACCGTCAAGGCGTTTTACCAAGCCGAGAACGTCTTGGTGCCCCAATTTCGAAGAAGCTCGTCGAAGCGGAGGTCGCTGCCTCGCCCGCGTATCTCTCGGTCAACCTTGTCGCGCAGCCAAGTGATGATCTCGGCCTGGTGCTGCACGGCGGAGCGACCCTCAAGCTCAGCAGGGAAACTTAGGTGCGCACGTTAATTACCTCCGCCTCCTTTATCGCGTCCTTAATCAATTTCGTGAACGAAATGGACGCACACGAGTGCCCCGATGCCTTGCGTGCCATCCACCATGCGACGGGGCGATATGGCGACGCATCGCTTGGGAAGCGCCGACGAGTTCGCTAACCGATTCGCCTTTGTCCTTGAGTGCCAACAGCAGCGCAGCGATATCGTCGTCACTGGCCTCGCCACGCAGCATTGTATCTATCAGTTCGCTGGTTTGAGCCACGGACAGGTCGTTTCCCTTTCGGGCTTGCTGTGTCGCAATCGCGAACAGGTTGGGTGAGTTCATAGTGGACAAGCGATGGTCCTAGCATGCGGGCGTGAGACGATTTACAATTTTGCGATGAGCCGAAAGATAATCTTAGACTGTGATCCAGGCATCGACGATGCTGTGGCCCTTTGTATCGCATTGTTCGATCCCCGTGTCGATGTGCAGGCCATTACAGCAACGGCGGGGACGGTCGAGGCCGAAGTGGCTACCAAGAACGTCCACGCGATCGTGGCTCACTTGGATCCGCCTCGCTACCCGCGGATTGGTATGGCGTCGCCGTGTGAGGACGCACCCGTGATGGGAAATAGCGAATTGCACGGCAGCACTGGGTTGGGGGAATTCGAGTTCGAGGGAGCTGATCGGCAGCACCAAACGCCCAGCGATAAGGTAATTGGCGAACTCGCTCATCAAAACCCAAACCAAATCACGCTGGTTTGTCTTGGCCCGCTGACCAACTTGGCTCGGCTTTGTCGCAGGGACCCGATGGCCGTAGGGCTGCTCGATAAGGTCATTATCAGTGGCGGAGTCGTGCGAGCCCCCGGGAACGCCAGCGCCGTGGCAGAGCGGAACATGTACTTCGACCCCAAGTCGGCCGCCGAGGTATTTGCATCCGCGACAACCAAATCCCTGGTGCCGCTCGATGTGACCGAGGCTGTTGGGTTCGGCGTCGATCTGCTTGAACAATTGCCTGACAAGTTCAGTCGCGCCGGCAGTCTGTTGCACAAGATGTTGCCGTACGCCTTTCGCGCCTACCATCAAAAGCTTGGCCGCGAATTGATACCGCTGTACGATCCCATCGCGCTGTTGTCAGTCTTGGAACCGGACTTGTTTGAGTGGGAGCAGATCGCTGGCAAGGTCGAAACAAAAGGCGAATTGACCCGAGGTGCGACGCTATTTGATCAGCGTCTGCGTCGTGAATGGCCACTGAACATGGAAGTGGCCACGTCCATCGATCGCAACCAAGCCAAAGAGCAAATCGTGCGACTGATGAAGTTCGCGGGCCAGCAAACCTAGACGACGAACCCGAAAGCTAGGTTGAGTTCAATCGCGTTGGTGCGTCGAGTTGGTGCCTCGAGTTGGTGCCTCGAGTTGGGCGACTACTTGTAGTCCACCATCATTGTCCCATTGTCGGCCACATCGAAGAGTGGTCGGCAATATCGTCCGCAGCCCTTCGGTCCACCGGGTCGATAGGTCAGTCCCAACGAGATGTTCCAGGTTTCGTCTTGGAAGTCCCGATTAAGGTCAGCTTCAGCGGGGATCAAGAAGGTTGCCGACGAATTGAGCAACAGCTTTTGAGTGAGCGGCAGGTTCATCCCCGCACCCAACAACGTGTCTTCTCGGTCGGTCCCACCGATGAACGCAGTCCAGTCACCGCTGCGGTTCAGCAATCGACGATAGAACACTCGGTATTGGTCGGTTGGTTCGATCGAGATGCTGCCCGCGAAAATCGTGTTGGTGGAATCTTGAACCGCCGTTGTCGATGTTGAATCGCTAAGGCCGGCCATGTATTGAACGCCGAATACATGGCATCCGTTGGTCTTCCAGCTTACTTCGCCACGGATCTGCAACAGGTCAGCTTGGTACCACCAATCTTCGTTCAGGTAATCGAGCACCGCACCGTATTGCAAACCGTAATCCACGCGACGGAACAGTCCGGCCGTAACAAATACTTGTTGGCGACTTTCGTCAGTGAACTCTGATCCGTAAAGGCTGCTTTGAGTGGCTCGTAAACCAAGTTGGGCAGCCATGTCCCAACCGAACAATTTTTTCAATGAACGACCTTCGTTGAATCCTTCATAGAATCCAAAACTACCACTGCCGCTGCGAACATTTGGATTAGTCGAGCTGGTGTTTGCGTAGTTCAGCGGTCCTTTGAATCCCTGCACGCCGGCAAAGAAATCAAAACGGCACCATTGGACGCGAAGCATTGGTAGGAACAGCGGAATGCTTGAAACGTCGCAGCTACTGCAGGCATCGCACGAGCAATCACCCATGTGTTCCAAACCGCAGCTTGCTTCGATTCCGCATCCGGGTTCCAACCCGCAACTCGCTTCGATGCCGCAGCCGGGTTCGACACCGCAACCGGGTTCGAAACCGCAGCTCGCTTCCAAGCCGCAACTTGGATCCATGAAAATTTGCTCGACACCGCATCCTGGTTCAGCTCCGCAGGCGGGGTCCATGTAGACGCCTTCCGCACCGCAGGTAACATCGCAATCGCAACAGTCGCCGCAACCATTGGGGCAGCCATCGAAGAATCCGACTTGTTTGATTTGGTTTTTTAGCAAGGACCCGTCGAGGGGGGCCTCGGGCATTTCAGTCGGGATTCGACCGTGTGCTGCTTGAGCGACCATCGAACGCGAACGTTGTTTCACGGTCGTTTTGGTGGCTTGGTTTGTCCTGCGTAGGCTATTTTCAACTGAGCCGTCGGCAGCCCCACTGTTTACCGGTGGAACAGCGATTCCGAGCATGCAAAAGAAGATGGCGGTGGTTGCCCACCCTCGGAAGGTCGCGTTAGACGTTATCATGGCGTTGCGATCGTGAAAGCGTTCGTTGAAAGCGATCCAGGTGCGAAACGAAAAAATCCTGCACTGATCGCCAGTTCTCTCATTCTTTCCATCGACTCCTACGACCCGCAAAATGAGTAAACCTTTCCTAATCGTTACATTTTTGCTGTTGGCAGTTTCACGTTTGTTTTGCGTCGCGTCGATCGCTCAAGAAAACGCTGCGACATCAGACGAAGGGCAAAGCAAGAAGGCGGCCAATGAACCGGTCTATCCGCTCGCTTTGTGTTTAGATGGTGATTCGATCTACGTCGTTGATCTCGACTTGCCCGGAGTATGGAAAGCCGGTGCAGAACGTCAGCTCTTCATTCGGGGATCAAAGTATCTGCGAAAGCCGCTCAACCGCCCTCGCTGCGTGATCATGCACCCCGCGGGCGGAATCCTGGTCGCGGACTCGGCGACTCGCGATATCTATCACATCGCCGAGTCGTCCGACGAACCAATCGCCAACGACACGGTCGGTTTGACCGAAGGGCATATTGGGATTCCGATGGCGATGGCAATTTCCGCTGATAAGAAAACGCTGTACGTCGGCGATGCCGAAAAGCGGGCGACCTTTAAGTTGCCTATCGATGGTGGTAGTCCCGAATTGGTTGCACGTGTGAACGCTCGAGGTTTTGCCTGGGCGGATGACAATACCTTGCTTGCGGTCACTCCGGATGCCAACGCCGTTGTGAAGATCAATGTGGAAACCGGCGAAGCTACGCCGCTGATTACCGAACGACCCTACCAGTATCCCAATGGAATCGTGTGGTCAGGCGATGAAGGTTACGTGACCGACGGTTACGGAAAAGCAATCTGGAAGTTCTCTCTCGATGGCAAAACCGAGAAGTGGCATGAAGGCGAGCCCCTGGTCGGTCCCGTTGGCATCGCCATCAGTGACGATTCGTTGTTCGTTGCTGATCCGAAACAAAAACAGATCTATCAGTTCGACCGTAAAAGCAAAGAAGCGAAAGAGCGATTCTAATTTCGCTTTGTCGTTTGTCGCTGACTCACAACAACCGTCCCTGACTCGCCACAACGATTCCTCACACACCACGCCGTGACAAGCTGGTCGATGACTCGTCGCTTGTGACGAACGACAAGCCGATCACTAGCCGCGAGTTTCCACCCGGCAAGACTCGCGGAAGGTAGCTTTTGAAACTTTGCCCGCGAATCCTACTCGTCGGTTTCGACCAACGAGAATCCCAGCGACTCGATCAAGTTCAGGTAGACCAAGTAGAACACCGGCACCAAGAATAGCACGAGGATGGTGGCCAGCATGAGCCCGAAAGCCAAGCTCGCCGCCATGGGAATCAGCAACTGAGCCTGAAATGAACGTTCCGTCAACAACGGCGCCAAACCGGCGATGGTTGTCATACTCGTGAGCAGAATCGGGCGAAACCGGCGTTGGCCAGACTCAACCAGTGCTTCGCGAATCGGGACCCCTTCGCGAACGCGTGCGTTGATGAAGTCGATCAACACGATCGAATCATTGACCACGACACCCGCCAAAGCCACGAGCCCAAACATGCTAAAGAGCGTCAATGGGATTCCCAGCAAAGCGTGTCCCCAGACCGCGCCGATCATGCCAAAGGGCACAATCATCAGGATCAACAAGGGTTGGATATAGCTGCGGAATTGAAGGACCAGCAATACAAACATCGCGACGATGGCGACCGCAAAACCGATCAGCAAACTGCCGACCGACTCGTTACTTTGTTCCCGTTGTCCTTCCCATCGCACTGAGATGTCAGGGTATTGTTTCTGCAGATTGGGGACAAAATCGCGTTGCAGTTCGCCAATGATCAAATCTGAATTCGCTTTGGTTTCGTCTAAGTCTGCTGAAATGGTGATCGAACGCATTTGGTCAACACGATTGATCTCCGAGAAACCGCGGCTGAGTTCGACTTCGGCAAGTTCGGTGATCGGCCGCTGCGAACCGTCGGCGGCTTGAACACGAATTTCGCGGAAGTTGACCAAGCTTTGGCGTTCTTCTTCGGGATAGCGAACCATCAATTTCACTTCGTGACGTCCGCGTTGCAAACGCATCACTTCGGCACCAAAGTAAACGTTGCGAACTGTTTCACCCAAATCCGACGGTGTCACTCCCGTTGCCAAAGCGCGATCCTTCACGCGGAATTGGAATTCCCATTTGCCGGGCGTATTGTCGTCGGCAATGTCATACACACCAGCAAAATCAGCCAAACGGGTTTTGACCGCCTCGGTTGCAGCTAACAGTTGATCGACGTTCTCACTCGGGGCCAGCAGTTTGAACTCGATCGCTTTCCCGCCGGGACCAACGCCGATGGTTCCAAAGGTGATTCGCTCGGCGCCGGGGATTTCACCCACTTCTTTTCGCCATGCAGAGATCAAGTCGTCGCTATGGACATTGCGGACTTCGGTGTCAAACAGTTCGACAAACACTTGACCCACGTGAGAACCGCTTCCGCCACCGCCAGCAGCGTTCTGCGTGTTCGTGATCGTCCCAAGGTCGCGATAGGTTAAACGGACGGGGCCATCGCCTTGCAGTCCTTCGAACTGATACGTTTCCTCGGGTGAAATACCCGTCTCTTCTGAACGTTTTTTGGCAACCTGCTTGCTGATCTTGCGAATCGCTTCTTCGATTCGGCGCGTAGCACGATCGGTTTCGATAGCCGGAGTTCCGTCTGGAAACGAAATGGTGGCTTGCAGGTTGTTGTTGTCCGTCTTCGGAAACAAGATCGACGGAACAACTCCACCACGTATCAACCCGAACGTGAAGATGAACATCGCAATCGCCATTGCGATCGGAATTGGTGGATGTTTCAGTGAGAACTTCAAGGCCGGCGTATAAACACGATTAACGATCCAGTCCAACCCCAAACTGGCGCGATCAGAAGCCCAATGAAGTGCGATTGCAAACGGACGCACCGGATAGGTCAGCACCGAGATCATACGAAAGAACCCGGTGTGCTTATGAGCTAAGTGCGTGGGCAGCACAAAAATGCTTTCCCAGAGCGAGATCACCAGCATCGCGATAACCGCGAACGGAATCACCGCCATGAATTTGCCCATCACCCCCGACACAAAGAACATGGGGGAAAAGGCGATCACGGTGGTTGTCACCGAAGCCGCGACACTGCCCATCACTTCGACCGTTCCGTCGATCGCAGCTTGCCGCAGGGACTTGCCCATTTGTATGTGCGAATAAATGTTCTCGCCAATCACGATTGCATCGTCGACGACAATGCCGAGGGCCACCAAGAACGAAAACAAGCTGAGCATGTTCAGCGTCTGATTTCCCCACGCCAGGAAGACACCGGCTCCCAGAATCGAGATCGGAATTCCCAGAGCGACCCAAAACGCGAGACGCATTTCCAAGAACAACGTCAGCACCAAGAACACCAGAATCAAACCTTGCGTGCCGTTTCGAAGCAACAGATTCAAACGTCCGCGCACTTCCGTGCTTGTGTCGCCCCAAACTTCGAAACGGTATCCCGGCGGTAGCGTTGTTTCAGCGACGTACTCACGCACTTGCTTGACCATGGCGAGCAAGTCTTCGGATTTGGTGCGGTCGACATTCACCACCATGGCGGGTTCGCCGTTGATCTCACCCACCGCCGTGATGTCTTGGAATTCGTCTTTGACTTCGCCCAGATCGCCGACTGTCAAAACCACGCCACCGGATTGAGTGACCAAGGGCAACTTTTGGATTTCTTCGCCAACGCGGCCTTTGTTTTTGGCCCTCAATAGGATCTCTTGGCCTTCCGCTTTGAGTTGTCCGCCGGGCAATTCGATGTTTTGAGCTCGAATTAAGTTGGCGACTTGATCAAGGGACAAGCCATAACTGCGCAGTGTCGCCTCGGGAATTTCAACGTCGATTTGATACGGCCGCGATCCCATGATCGAAGCCGACGAAACCGACGGCAACGTCAGCAGGTCGTCCCGAACGCTCTCGGCAACTTCTCGAAGGCGTAATTCCGATGATTCAGTGCGCTCGTTCGGCCCAACGACGCCAACGCGTATGGCTGCCTCACGAAAGGTGATTTGCTGAATCTGCGGATCTTCGGCAAGGGCGGGAAAGCTAGGAATACGATTGACCTCGCGGTCGATCTCGCTCATCACTTTCTGGACGTCTTTGACATCGCTGCGCAGTTCCGCCAACACATAACCGGAACCTTCGCGAGCGATCGACGTAACTTTCTTAATGCCATCGATGCTGCGAATCGCTTCTTCGATCTTTTGGCAGATAGCTTCTTCACTGTCTTTAGGAGTCGCGCCGGGGTACGGCACCGTCACCATTACGATTTCGAGCTCGAAAGCAGGAAAGACCTCGCGACGCATGTTGTAGAGCGAAAATCCGCCCATCAACATTAGCGCCAGCATCAACACATTCATTCCGGGAGCGTTGGTGATCGCCCATGATACGGCTTGTTTCATCAGTGGTTCTCCCCGTCATCAGCAGAATCGACAGGCGGGCTCACAAGGGCTTGAGCTTGAACCAGCTTGGTAGCGACAGTGGCAATTTTAGATTGAATGGTCGTTGAATTTTCGTTGATCGAATCGGATTCTTGATCGTCCCGCGTTCGCGAATTTCCTTGCACCTGAACTGCGTTGTCTTGATTCGTCGTTGCCGCTTCGTCTTGTTTCAATTGAGCTCGCGCGGGCAGGAATTCGCCGTCCACGGTTCCGATTGGCGAAACGACAACCATCGCACCGGGCTTCAAATTGTCTCCGGTGACCTCGCAAACCCAAAGCCGATCCTCGCCACCAACTTCAGGAGCAAAGAACGTTGGCTTGTTTTCGGCGATCAGTTTTAAGTTGGCTATCGACAAGGAATCCACCGGAGTCACTCCTGATTCCACCTGGACCCGGCCTGCCACCCATTCGCTGGCGACAAAACCATCCTCCGACTCGGCGATCGTTTCCTCGGTCAGGTCCGAAGCATCGGTCGCGCCCTCATCGTTATCAGCTTCGGCAGTGGTGTCTTCGGTCGTAGTAGCTTCGGCCGTGGTGTCTTGAACGCTCGCGTCTTTCGCACCCGTATCGCTGACCGACTTGGTTGGCGGTTGCAGGACCGATTCGTCCGGAGTGAAGTGGTAGACACGATTACCAGGTTGCATTGCCTGAGCGGGAATCACTACCAACGGCGTTTTGGGATCGATGAACAATTTGACTTGAACGTACATGCCGCGAACCAACGCGGGTGCTGACGGATCGAAACGCTCTTTCCCATCTTTGCCAATCGTTTGTCGCGGCTTATCAACCACCACTCGCACGGGAACGGTGCGAGTTTCAGAGTCCAGCCCAATGCCGTTGTAGGACAGCAGTTTGCCGTTCCAACGGTAGATCACGCCATCACGTCCGGACAATTCGTATTCGATGACCGCTGGCGTTTCAGGCAACTCGTAACCGCGAGCCGCCTCGTCAACCGATGTGCCCTTTTGGTCAAGGATCCAATAGAGCTGGTCCATTCGCAAACTCGACGCTACTTCCACTTTGGATGTGTCGTCGATCACCACCAAGGTCGTTCCGCGGGCAACAAATGTATTCAAGTCGGCTTCTTCGGCCGCGATCACACCTTCAATCGGAGCTCGGATTTGCGTTCGCTCAAGATTCACCTCTGCGCCGCGTAGTTGAATCTGAGCCAGTCGCTCCGATGCTTCCAGTCGCGTACGTCGCTGTTTGAGCAAGTCGAGTTGATTTTCTTGGCTGATCAACGTTTGGGTTGCCGTCAGCACTGACTTTTCGGCTTGTTCCAAGTCAGCGGCCGTGCCAAATCCAGGTGGCAACGATTGTTGACGTTTGAACTCTCGTTGCTGTAGGCGGATGTCGTCTTTGGCAACTTCAATAAGACGCTGCGCGTTGGCCATTTCCTGGTCGAGTTCTTTCAACGACTGATAGGCTTGTTCTTTTTGACGCGTGAGTTCTTCGACTTGCAGTTCGTAATCGGTGGCGTCAATTTTCATCAGCAATTCGCCCTCTTGGACGTACTGACCCGTTTCACACTTCTCCGATTTAAACACGACTCGACCCGCGACTTCGGCCGCCACGCGAGCTTCGCGGTAAGGTATGACCGTTCCATCGACGTCCAAGTTGAGCTTAGCGCCGGTTTCTTCTAGCGACATCAAACGCTCGACTCGCACCGGCGCAAGCGCTTTCATTCGGCCCGTCCGCGTGACATCAAGTGGCGGACGTTTTTCCGGTTCAACGGTTCCCAACGCCCACACCGCCGCCGCGGCCACGCCCAGCAATAGCAAAGGAACGACGACGTTGACGAATAGAGTCGAGCCTCTTGAGCCGCGTTTGAATCGATTGCTATCGGTTTTGATATCGATCGTGGGCAGCTTGTCCGATTCATCGACTTCGCGGACGCTCGAAGCGGGAGGAGGATTAGACATAGATTTCAAAAGAAAAGTTTATAGTTGAGGTGGGGCGACTACGCCGTGACTTTTAGTGTGAGCCAGCGCCGAAAGTGTCACCGCTGATATATGCTCGACCAAGGTTTCGATGCTGAAGTGCTTCTTCCGTTCAGTCGCTGGGATCAAAATCTCAATCACTTTGGCGCCGAACTTGTGATAGACGCACTGGCCCACCACGCTCAGCGCTAATTGGTCGATCACATGTTCGTCGACGGCCTCGGTGGTGAGGTCATGCAACGAACGTTTGAGCCTTTGAAAAAGTGGCTGAAAAAATTCACGGATCAATTCGTCAAAGACCGGGGTTGGATTTTGCATCTCTCGCATCATCAACTGCGACTCCCAACCCGTTGGGTCATCAGCGAGAATGCGTGACAACAGGGTGCGCACGATGGCTCGAAGAACTTCGGTGGGATCAGACAATTCTGATTGAGGTGTCGGAAATCGACGTTCGCGGGAATCTCGGATTCCCCGGATCACTTCGCGATAGAGCCCCATCTTGTCACCAAAGTAGTATCCCACCGAGGCAATGTTGACGCCGTCGGCCGCCGCGCAGATTTCTCGTACGGTCGCTCGGTCGTAACCAGATGACGCAAAGACGGGCCCCGCGGCTTCTAGCAAGCGAGTACGGGTATCAAAATCGGACTCCGTGACCGCTGTGTCGCTCACGGGAGGGGTAGGCTGGGAAGCCGGGCTGGTCATGCATTGCCCTTTGAAAACGGTTTAAACAGTTGTTTAAAACAATCGTTTGAATTGGCCGATTTGTCAAGTCAGCCGTTTTACGCAAGTTTGCGTATCGCTTCGGGAAGAGCTTCGCACTCCAGTTCAAAAACGCGTGCGGCGAGCGTGTCCGCGGTATCCGTTTGCTCGACACGACAGCTCTTTTGCAACACGATCGGGCCGTTGTCGTATTCGTTGTCGACATAATGAACGGTACAACCACTGACCTGGACCCCGCGGTCGATTACGGCTTGGTGGACACGATGGCCGTACATTCCTTCGCCACCGAACGCCGGTAATAGCGAAGGGTGGATGTTGATGACTTTCCGCTCAAATGCCTTCGGGATCAGAACGTGTTTTAGGAAGCCTGCCATCACGACCAATTCGGCGCCTGATCCGGCGCAAGGATCGAACATCGCGTGTGAGTACTCATACGGATCGCGATGCTCGGACTTGCGAACAACCAGCGTTGGGATCTTTGCTTCTCGGGCAACGTTCAGGCCTTTGACGGTACCGCTACTGCTGATGACCAGTTTGATGTCGATGGGCAAATCGTGCTTATCGCGATGGTGAATCAGGTTCGCCAGTGTTCGACCGCTGCCGCTTAAGAACACTGCGATGGGCAGATGTGCTTTCGACATCAGTTCACCACTCGCTTGACGTACACATGACCGTATTCCGCTTCAATGGCGTCTACCGATTCGATGACTGCAAGTGAAACGGAGTTCGCCAGCGTTTCGTTAGCGATCATTTCATTGTGTTCGTTGACCGCTGCGGACACTTCGTCGTCGCTGGTCGAGACACCAATCTCAATACGGTCAAGGTATTCGCATTCGATTGCCTTGCGTTGATTTTGAACGGTGCGAATGATGTCTTTGGCGATGCCTTCGCGGCGAAGTTCATCGGTGACTTCGGTATTGAGCACGACGACGCACTTCAAACCTTGCGCGGCTGCCCAACCTTCGCGAGCTTGCAAACGTACTTCGATGTCCTGATCGTCCAGAACAATCGGCCCATCTGGCAACTCGATCGTGACGCTGCCGTCTTTTTGCATCGATTGCAAGAGAGCGTTCCCATCGGCGTCGGCCAATGCCTTCTTCACCGCTGGAATGTTCTTGCCAACCTTGGGGCCAAGTCGTTTGAAGTTCGGCACCACCAAGTACTTCACGTATTCATCGCCCTCGGTGGTGTACTCGACAGCTTTGACATTCAGTTCTTCGCGTACCAACGCATCGTGTTGCCTGAGCCAATCCACATGAGTGTCATCGGTAAGCACCACTTCCACGCGAGACAACGGCAAGCGAACCTTCAATTTTGCTTCCGCCCGCGCCGCCCGGCCAAGCGAAGCAATTTCGCGAAGCACATTCATCGACGCCGAAAGTGTCGGGTCGATTCGCGTAGGATCCGATACCGGATAATCGCAAAGGTGAACGCTCTTAAGCACCTTGTCGCCGAACGGTTCCGACAGGCTTTTCCATAGGGTTTCGGACAAGAACGGAACAAACGGCGCGATCAATTTGGAAACTTCGATCAACGTTTCGTAGAGTGTCCAGTAAGCGTCGAGCTTGTCTTGGGAATCCGTTTCCTTAGCCCAGAAGCGATCGCGCGATCGCCGTACGTACCAATTGCTAAGTCCGTCGACCAAACTCGTGATCGCTTTACAAGCGTTGTAGTTATCCAACGCATCCATACGTTCGGTAACAACGGCAACGGTGGAGCTTAGTTCGGAAAGGATCCAACGATCAATCTCGCTACGCTCGGACGCGTCGCGATATTGAGGCGACGATGCGAGTGATTCAGGCGATAAATTTTCATCCGCCCCGGTTGCCGTGGTCGGGTCAAAGCCATCGATCTCGGCGTAGATCGTCAAGAAGCTGTAAACGTTCCAAAGTCGCAACAAGAACTCGGGGATCGAATCTTTAATGGACTGTTCGGCATAGATGATCGAGCTCCATGGCGGCTGGTTGGCAAAGAAGTACCAACGCAGAGCATCAGCACCATAGCGATCAAAGATTTCGTCTGGGCTGCGATAGTTGCGAAGGCTCTTTGACATCTTGCCAACAAGTCGTTTGAACTTCTTGCCGGGATGCTTCGCCTGTTCCTCTTCGGACAACACCATCGTGCCGTCTTCTGCTTCGTACCATTGAGACAACATCAGGCCGAGCACGATGCAATTACGAAATGGGTGCGGGTAGTCGGCGACAACCCCAAGCTCTTTCTTGCTGGTTCCCTTCTTGCCGAACAACATCGTGCTGATCGCAAGTTGGCTGTAGAACCAACCGCGGGTTTGATCCAAGGCTTCGCTGATGAAGTCGGCTGGGAATTGGTCCTCGAACCGATCGGCATTTTGATGCGGGTAACCCCACTGAGCGAACGGCATCGCGCCGCTGTCGTACCAGCAATCGATGACTTCGGTAACGCGGTTCATTCGTGCGCCCGGAGCGAACGGCGAATCATAGGTGACTTCGTCGATGTATGGTTTGTGAACACGCAGGTCGTCAACCAGTTCGGGATTAGCGGCTTTCGCCTTCGCCCAAACTTCGGTTCCTTGGATGCCGGGTTTGGCGAGCAGTTCGTCATAACAAGAAATGGCTTCCTGCTTGCCCGTTTCGCTGCAGGTCCAAATGGGAAGCGGCGTGCCCCAGAAACGTTCGCGAGACAAAGCCCAATCAACGTTTGATTCCAGGAAGTTACCGAAGCGGCCATCTTTGATGTGATCGGGCTGCCAGCCAATCTTGGCGTTGTTGGCAAGCATTTCGTCCTTGAACTCAGTTGTCCGAATGAACCAACTGCGACGAGGATACTGGATGAGCGGGTCTTGATCGGCTCGCCAACAAAACGGGTATTCGTGCAGGTATTGTTCGAGCAACAACAGTCGACCGGATTCTTTGAGCTCACGCGAGATCGGCTTGTCGGCGTCTTTCACCCAGACGCCCTTCATGGACGCGAACTCATCGGTGAACTTTCCATCGGGACCGACTGCGCAAAGTAGTTCGGGAGCATCGCCATCAACAAATCGCTTTTGCTCCTCGATCAGCACGTCGTAGTCGACCTCACCAAACGCAGGAGCCTGGTGAACGATGCCGCTACCCGATTCCGTAGTGACAAAGTCAGCCGCAACGATCCGCCAGTACTTGGATGCTTCGCCACCCTCGACCAGCTTGCCGCTTGGGTCGCCAGTGGCTTTGACGTAGTTATCAAACGGTGGCGTGTAGCGTTGTCCGATTAGGGACTCGCCGCTGATCGTTTCGACAACTTCCAGTTCACGTTTGAGCTTCGCTGAAATGGTTTCCACCAGGGCCGACGCCATCACCAGCTCTTGGTCGGTTTCGGGATCTTTGCAGACGGCATAGTCGATCTTGCTCGGATGCACGGCCGCGTACATGTTGCTCGGCAACGTCCAAGGGGTGGTGGTCCAAACCACAAGTGAGCGACCGGGGTGGTCAACTAAAGGAAACAGCACATACACACTTGGGTCGGCGACTTCTCGATAGCCTTGGCCGACTTCACCAGCGGATAACGCCGTCCCACCTTGAGCCCACCACCACACGATCTTGTGACCCTGGTACAGCAACCCTTGATCGAACAGTGTCTTTAGGGACCACCAAACGGATTCGACGTAGCTTTGGTGGTAGGTGACGTAGGCATCGTCCAAATCCACCCAAAAGCCCAGTCGGCGAGTCAGCGTTTGCCACTGCTGCATGTATCGCCAAACACTTGCCTGGCATTTTTGAATGAAGGGTTCGATGCCGTAAGCTTCGATTTCTTCTTTGCTGTGAATCCCGAGCTCCTTACCGACTTCGACTTCGACGGGTAATCCGTGCGTGTCCCATCCGGCCTTGCGCTCGCATCGGTAGCCCTTCATCGTTTTGTAACGAGGAAACACGTCCTTGATGCTGCGGGTCAGGCAATGGCCGGGGTGCGGCATGCCGTTGGCCGTCGGCGGGCCTTCGTAAAACACGAACGAGGGCCCATCGGCGCGCCGTTGCAGCGACGCTTGGTAGATTTCATTCTCGTCCCAGAATTTTAGGATTTCCTCTTCGAGTTTAGGAAAACTGGGGCTACCGGAAGGGGCACGAAGGGGGCTGGCCGATGCGGGCATGGTGGTCGTGGCGCTAGCGTGGCAAATAGGAAGGCGAGGACGGTCAATCACGAACGCGTGATTGTAGAGCGCAGCGGCCAATCGCCGTAGGCCGGCTAATCTGAGAAGCCACGCCGGGGCCGTTGGTTCGCGCGGAGCCAAAACGGTTCACGCTGAACCAAAAGTAGCTCGTATCGCCCGAAACGAACAATCCGTGCCAAACTCGTTCGTGCGAGATTTCGCGGTACCCATGACACTCGCGGTAGCCATGACGTTCGCCGTGCCTATGAAGTTCACCGTGCCCATGAAGTTCACCGTGCCCATGACGTTCACCGTGCCCATGACGTTCACCGTGCCCGGCCCTCGCAACCAGCGAGCTCAACCCAGGGGGCGTCGAAGCAAGCCAGCCCGCCCAGTGGTCACAACCGCCAGGGCCGCGGGCGCTTAGATGCTGGCTACTAGATGTTGGCTACGAAACTGTCGCGGCCAAGAGCTTTTCAAACTCAGACATCGAAATCGTCGAGTTCGGTTTCCATCAACCGCAGTTCTTCGAGCCACAATCGGATGTCGTTGTCGTACTCGGTCGCCATGTCGCCGAGAACCAGTTGGCGGTGGAACTCAGCCGCGCCGCCTTCAACATGCTCGGCCGCTTCACCATCAGGGAATCGGCGATTGGGATCGGGTGAAATCATTTGGTGGATGAACTTCATCAACAGCTCGTTGACCAGGACCTCTTCGGGCAGCAGTTCCGTGAGTCGACTGGGGAGTTCGCGTTTTGCGATCAACAGATCACGAAGCTTTGCATTGGAAACAAACGGATTCATCCCACTCAGCATCTCGACCAACACGTAACCAGCACTAGCGATGTCACTTCGCGGTGTCGCCAACCGGTTTTCTAGCACTTCAGGCGCCGCATACATCGGTGTGCATTCGCGTTCCCGGGGAGGGTTCGCAACTTCGATCGCAGACCCCATGTCAATCAGCTTGGTGTGGCCGCTGCGTTTGAGCATGATGTTGGCGGGCTTGATGTCGCCATGAACGATGCCCTCGCGGTGCAACGAAGCGAGTGCCGCTAGGACTTCTCGGACAATGGCAACCGCAACGCCCGCTTTGAAACGCGACTGAGTTGTTCCCGCGGTCAAAATCACTTCGTTGATGTATTCCCAGCGAGCCGCATCGACTCGGCCATCAAGCATCGATAGGCAATGAGGCGACATCAACTTGCGAAGGTCATAGCCATCGACCCATTCCATCATCATGATGCGAATTCGATTTCGCTCGATGAAGTTTTGAACGTCAAGCAGGTTGTCGTGTTGAATCAACGCGACCTTCGCAGCAATGCTTGCGACGCGTTTCATCGCTTCGTTGTAGGCCGCCGCTCCCGCGTAGCGTTCCGGCGAGAAGACTTTCATCGCCACGGGAACGGTGAAGCCGTCGGTACCGCGGTACTCCGTCAAGTAAACCTCGCCCTGACCACCTCGGCCAAGCAAGCGAAGCATATGGTGATGGCCAGTCCAACTCACCTTATGGTCTTTGGTGAGCATTTCGTAGCTCGCCAAAAGCTTAGGGTCCGCCGAAGCATTCTTGGACGACCCGCCATAGGATATCGTCGGATTCGGTTCGTAGCGTGTGGTGGATTGCATCAAGGTACGTGTCTCTTCCTGAAACCCAGAGCGAGTAATTTTCCGTGGCAAATAATCTAGTCTAATTTAAGACGCGTCAAAACCGTCGCGTACCAACATCCTCATTTCCCAAATGAGCTCGGCCAATCAGCAAGGCCGCACCCGCACCGGCGACAAATCCGCCGATATGGGCCCACCATGCTACTCCGCCAGCCTGTCCAGAGGCGGAAGCCGAGATGCCATTGTACGTTTGCAGCACGAACCAAATGCCTAGAAAGACCGGTGCGGGCAAAACAAATACCTGAATCAAGATTGGAATCGGCAGGATGGCTTTGACTTTGGCATGCGGGTAAAGCCAAGCATAGGCACCCATCACCCCCGCGATTGCTCCGCTGGCACCGATGGTCGGGACGACGCTATTCATGTTGGTGTAGAAATGCGTCAAGCCGGCCGCGATGCCGGTGGCTAAGTACACGACCGCGTAACCGATGTGTCCCAGCCGATCTTCGACGTTGTCGCCAAAGATATATAAGAACCACATGTTGCCTAGAAAGTGCATCCACCCGCCGTGCAAGAACATACAGGTCAACACGGTTAACCAAGGTGCCACGGCCGAAGGTGCAATCGTCTTAGTGGCGATCTGCCGTTCAAGGCCTCGGTTGGTCTGCACGATGACTTCTTGCTGAATGACCGTGGGCGCGTCTTCGTTAGACAACCGCACCGGCACCATCCCGTATTGTTCGGCAATCGATCCGGTGGGATCCGACAGTTGAAACAGGAACGCGACCGAGCAAATTGCGATCACGGCATAATTGACAAACGGAGTGCGGCGACTCGGGATGCTGTCTTGAAGCGGAATCATAGAGGACGTGCGCGCGAAGTATTGAGTGAGAGCGAATCGGAATCACTTAATGAGTGAAACTCTCGCGACGCATCGTACACGGCTTTGGGGCAACCGTGTGACGTCGTGCAAGTCACAAGCTCTGAAAAGGAAGCTTTCAAAACGATGTCCAATCCGGCGAACCGAAACCCCGCGAAGAGCCGGCGAACCGCAATCAAAGGAAGAGCCGGCGAACTGCAATCAAGGGAAGTGCGGGCAAACCGCGATCAGGCGAAGAGGGTGCGGCGATTGGCGAATGAGTCAGCCAGCGATCAAACTGTGGGCGCATAAAAAAAGTCGGGTCAGCGTCCTGCGTTCCCGACAATTCGTTATTGCCAAGCGACTGGCTCAATCTCTCTCCTGATATTGAGTCAATCGCCCGACGTACCGGCTGCTAAGCAATCGGCACGATGAAGCAAAAAACAGGCGGCGAGTCCATTCGCTCAGGTCCTAAGACCTGTTGCTCGATCCTCGAGCGCACCGATGTAAAAATAAGTCATCGCAATCTTTGCGAGTCTCCGCGAACCATCGAATCATTCGAGTGGTCCTTGGTTTGATGAGGACATCGCAATGTCCGTCGCAAATTGGAAGTCGCGTTCCAATTTGATTGTGAATCGTTAAGAGCTTGAAATCTGGTTCAATAGATCGATGACTTAACATCAGCGATCATGACAACTGATCAGAGAACAAGGTGGCCAACCGATGGTGATGAAGAGTCGTTGACGAGCCGTTCATCGTTTGAGTTGGCAAAGTGAGTCACCGAAGCGTTCGGTAAGACACCGCGAGCAGGCTGAGTGAATCAGCTTGACGTCATAGCGGCGGAGAGTCTGACGGATGGTTGATGGGGTTGATCTGAGGGTTTCCGATTCGAACATGAAACGCAGTTGAATTCGGATAACTCATAGCAAACTTCTCCGTCGAAAAAAAATGCAACTCGCTGCCGTTGGTGAACAGCAACCATTGCTTCAATGAGGCTGCAAGAATTTGGCGTTGCCGCCTGCGAATGTCAACAACAATCTTGGTGAAGAAAGTAAATTCAATTTCAGCAATTCATCGAAAGCTAACGAATCGCGATGTGATAGATCAGAAAAAAATGTTTGCGTTGTTTGGGCATCGACATTCACGCCATTGCTGCGGCACATTCACGTGAAAACGTCAACCCCGAGAACGAATGAATTTTGCTTTCTTTGCGTTAAGAAATACAAGGCTTCGTCTCGCAACAATGCACGGTGCTATCAACTTAATTCGCGTACGCGGACTTTCACTTGTCGATCGCTCATCGTCGACCGCTCATCGACGTTAAGCCATCAACGTTCAATCATCGCTATTTGCTCAACGCCTTCCACTCAATGCCCTTCACTCATCACATGTGCAGCGGTGCGACCAGCGTTCGTGGTTCCAGCGTTGATCATCGCTTGCTGCGTCGATCGCTAGCTTAGTCTTCATCAAGGGGGCTGATATGAGTCGTGCCAGTGAGTAATGCCGTTACGGGCCGACTCTGACGCAGCGATGCTGCTTTGGTAGAATGCCGCTGTGCTGTTCTTTTCGCAGTTCGTCCTCATCGCGGTTCGCCACTCTCTGGCAAAGGGTTTCTATCATCAACACTCACGATCCCAGACGCTTATGGAGCGATTCGTACGTCGATGAAATGAACGCGTTGCTGGGTGCCGATGCTTGTCGTCAATTAGCAATCTACAAGCTTCCTGAGGGCTTCTGCCTGAGCGTGATCGTGCCCGTTTATAACGAGTGCAAAACAATCGCCAGCGTTGTTGAGGTCCTGCGACAAACGGGACTGCCCATGCAAATCATCTTAGTCGATGATGGCAGTAGTGATGGAACCGGTGATGCTGTAGATCAGTTTGATAACGAGCCGGATGTTGTGGTCCGCCACCACGCCGTTAATCAAGGCAAGGGCGCAGCGATTCAAACGGGAGTCCGAGTGGCGACGGGCGACGTGATCGTTATTCAGGACGCAGACCGCGAGTACGATCCTTCGGACTTTCGATTCCTCTTGCAGCCTATCCTTAGCGGAGAAGCCGATGTGGCTTACGGGACTCGTTACGGGCATTGCGACCGATCGTTGTCGCCCTGGTGGCACCAAGCGGTCAACAACTTCATCACGTTGCTTTCGAGTTTGGCGATTGGGATCCGTTTGAGTGATGTCGAGACGTGCTACAAGATGACGCGACGCGCGCATTTTATGGCGATCTTGGACGACCTTAAGGAGTCTCGGTTTGGTATCGAAATCGAATTGACAGCACGATGGGTACGGGCCGGTTTGGAGTTTACCGAGCGACCCATTCGCTACCATCATCGTTGGTACGACGAGGGGAAAAAAATCGGCTGGCGCGATGGCGTCAGTGCGCTGCGTTGTATCGCAAAGTACGGACTGCTGAAGCGGTAATTTACGAAGATAAAATCGTCGCCAGCACGCAATTGGTTCTCATTTGTTCATCGGTGACGCTAGCCGCAGTGTTTCTACTTTGCTGCAAAATTCTTGACTTTGCACTCAAGAGAGCGTTATGCTGGCAGTGTTAGGCGGAGCCCTTCTTTTCTCTTGCGAGCTAATCATGGTTTGCGATTCAACATGGATGGAAACCACATGGAGGAGCTTCCGTTATGTCTGCCCTTGCTAGTCCAACGACGACTGTAAACGCGGTCTCGTCTTCGCCTTCCCTGCTCTCGGTGAACCCGGCGTTCTTACAAGAGATCAAGGATAGTAACCCGGCGTACTGGAATGCGTTTCGACGCTTACCGGTGGTCTGCGATTGCCACGGAGAACCGCTCCAGGTTTGCCGAAGCCTATCACGTACGCTCGACGACCTGCGCGATGCGGCGGCCTTGCAATTCTCGCTTGAAGAATCCTACGGCTACATTACGCTGGCTGAACCGAGCGAGCATCAAATCAAGGGTGTCCGACTAGGTGAACTAGCCGAGAGGGCCCAACGCGAACATCGCCTGCTTTACCTGCAGTTGACCGAATTGGCAGAACAAGCCGAGGAACTGCAGTACCGCGGTGTCGAACAGAACGGCCTGCGTGAATTGATTCAATCCGCTGCAATGTTCGAATCGCAATTGGCGGCTCATGAACGAAGTGAAAATGTTCTGATCGAACAAACGTCCTTGGCTTTAAAACTTGCAACCAGGTATCCCCGATGAAACATGATCACTCTCTGATTGGTGAGCACGCCATCAAGCCAATGGAAATTCTATTGGTCGAGGATGGCTGGACGGACGCACGCGTGACGATCTATGCCGTTCGTCGCAGCCAAGTGCACCATCGTCTGACGCTCGTGCGTAGCGTTTCAGAAGCGATCTCTTTCCTACGTCAGGAAGGCATCTTTGCGAGAGCACCGCGTCCCGACCTGCTGCTGCTCGACATGATGTTACCCGACGGCACCGGTCTGGACGTCTTGCAGTTTCTAAGCGAGGCTCAAGAGGCTGACTTTGATTTGCCTCGCATCACAACGGTCGTGCTTACCGCGTCGAACGATGCCAACCTACGTGTGCAGTGCCAAGATCTGTGCGTATCGGACTTCATGAACAAGCCAGTTCGTGAAGCTGACTTCATGCGAGTGATACGAGATCACAAGCGATTGATGGTGCACACGACGCCCGTTCTTGCTGGCGCTTAGGCCAATCGCGATCGTGCCAGTTATACCTGGCACTGATCTTCGGACTGTTCCATTTCAGGCGACGTCGTCTGGACATCGCCTTGCCTATCAACGTCAAGATTCGCCAACTGGGCGTCACTGACTGGGCGTCACCGCGAACCTGTACCGATGCGACCTACTTCTCGAACCATTTCTTGATCGCTTGGACCGTCGTGGCTCGGCCTGCTCTTGCGATCGAAGTCGTCAACGGGATTTCCTTCGGGCAAACCGCAACGCAATTCTGAGCGTTGCCGCAGGCTGCAATTCCGCCGGGACCCATCAGGGCTTCTAAGCGTTCACCGGCAAGCGACTTGCCGGTTGGGTGATTGTTGAACAACATCGCTTGCGAAATTGCGTGCGGGCCAACGAAGTCTTTGTCGAACTCGGCTAGCTTGCGAGCTTCAAATTCCTCGTCCGTTTCGTCGCTCTTCTTGGTCAGTTCCACTTTGGTGTACTGAGGGCACGCGTCGAGACAGCAACCGCAGCTCATGCACTGACTCAACGGGTAGTTTTGCTCTTGAGTGTCCCGCAGGATTCGCTCGCCCGACCCCATGTCGTAGTAGCTATCCACTGGTACCCACGCTTTAACGCGAGTGAGAGCTCGGAATAAGCGTTGGCGATCAACCATCAGGTCTCGCACCACGGGGAACTTATTCATCGGTTCCAGGACCAGCTCGTCTGGGTTGTCCTGAAGCAACTTATCCACCAAAGCACTGCAGCTTTGTCGAACTTGGCCATTGATGACCATCGTGCAGGACCCACAAACCTCTTCCAGGCATCCACAATCCCAGACAACCGGCGCCACTTTTCGGCCATCGGAATTGGTCGCCTGAGCCGCGATCCGTTGCAGCACCGAGATCACATTTAGCTCGGGTTCGTATTGGATCTTATGCAGTTCCCAATAGGGTTCCAGGCCGGGGCCGTCTTGGCGACGCACGCGAACATTGATCCACTCTGGGCGATTCTTAAGATTGGGTTCGAGGGCGATCATCCGTCGATCCTAGTAGTAAAAAAGTTAGGTGATGGGGAATCCACAACAGTCAACGAATTCTAAAGCGAGACTCTTTAGAACGTCGCCTGTGGTTGCGCTTCTTTCTTGGCAGAACGCTCTTTCCAAACTTGCTCAATTTCTTCAGCACCAACGAGCCCGTAGAGTCGTGGCCGTGGGGCAAGCAACGAAGTATCGACCTCTTCGTAATTCACTTCGACTTGTCGAGTAGCGTTGTCATAGGTCGCAATGCTGCTCTTAAGGTACTTGCGGTTGTTCTCTTCAAAGTCGTCGCACCATTGTTCGGCCTGTTGGCGACGCTCGGTTGGATCTTCGGCGGTCAGTGGCTGTTTTTCGAACTCTGGCTTGTAGTGAGCACCACGGCACTCGTCGCGTTGCAACGCACCTCGCAAAATCGCCTTGGCGATCGGGAACATGTCCTGAACCGACTTGGTGAAGATCACATTCTGATTCGACCATGTTCCCGTGTCAGACAAGCCGGCGTTCAACGCCCGGGTGTGAAGTTCATCGACCTTGTCGATGGCACTGGCGAGCTGATCGTTCTTGCGAACCACCGTGGCCACGCGAGTCATCACGTCGCCAAGTTCTTGGTGGATCAAATACGGGTTCTCGGTTTTGTCCTTCGAAGCGCTCAATAGCGCATCGTGACGCGATTGGTGAAGTGATGTCGCGCCATCAATCAAGCTCGACGGTACGTCCGCATGTCCGCTGCTTTGGTTAGACGCGTAGTTCAGCACCGAGGATCCCGTGAACAGACCCGTGAAGATGCACGATAGCAGGGAGTTCGCACCAAGTCGGTTGGCACCGTGGTAGTGGTAATCGCACTCACCCATCGCGTACAAGCCAGGGATGTTCGTCATGTGGTTTTGCGGGGCACCGGCTTCAAGTCCGCCGGCGGAGCTCTTCACGTAGTCCGCCCACAATCCACCCATGCTGTAGTGGACCGCTGGGAAGATTCGCATTGGTTCAATGCGCGGGTCAACACCTTGGAACTTTTCGTAAATCTCCAGAATGCCGCCAAGCTTACGATCTAGTTCCGACTTAGGGATATGAGTTAGGTCAAGGTAGACCGCCATGCGATCGGCCTCAACGCTCAAGCCTTCGTTGACGCAAATGTCGAAGATCTCGCGAGTCGCAATGTCACGAGGCACCAAGTTGCCGTACTTCGGGTAGCGTTCTTCTAGGAAGTAGTAGCGTTCGTTGGCTGGAATGTCGCCTGGTGCGCGAACATCATGAGGCTTACGAGGAACCCAGACGCGTCCGCCTTCACCACGAGCCGATTCGCTCATCAAACGCAGCTTATCGCTACCTGGAATAGCGGTCGGGTGAACTTGGATGAATTCGCCGTTTCCGTACTTCGCGCCCGCTTGAACACATCGACTCACAGCACTTCCGGTGCAGAACACGCTCATCGTGCTGCGGCCGTAGACCAGCCCGCATCCGCCGGTTGCAACAACCACAGCGTCGGCGGGAAAGGCTTGGATCTTCATCGACACCATGTCTTGCACAATCGCGCCGCGACATCGACCTGAATCGTCCATCATCGGTCCCAGGAAATCCCAGAACTCATACTTCTTGACCAGCCCTTCGCTTTCGAAGCGACGAACTTGCTCGTCCAGACCGTACAAGAGTTGTTGACCGGTTGTGGCTCCGGCGAACGCGGTTCGTTTGTAAAGAGTGCCACCGAAGCGTCGCCGGTCGATGAAGCCTTCACCGGTCCGGTTGAACGGAACACCCAGGCGGTCCATCAGGTCGATCACCTTGGGAGCCCAGTCGGTCATCTCTTTGACCGGTGGTTGGTGATTGAGGAAGTCACCGCCATAAACCGTATCGTCGAAGTGCTTCCATTCACTGTCGCCAAGTTGGCGTGTCTGATCGTTGCAACTGTTGATGCCGCCTTGGGCGCAGACACTGTGAGACCGCTTCACCGGTGTTAGGCTGATCAAGTCGACATGGACGCCCAGTTCAGCCAATTTCATGGTTGATGCAAGGCCAGCCAATCCGCCTCCGATGACGACGACGCGATGTTGTGCCATGGTTCAATTCCGTACTGAAGAAGTTTGTGCTTTGAGTTGGTTAATCAATAGGTCCAGGGACCGGCCGCTCACTCGGCGGTTTCGGCTTCGTCCGTACGTTTTTCCGGGTTCGGTGAAACCAAGCCCGCTTCGACGGATGCCTTATACATGCGGTCTTCGACTGCCTTGTACTTCGCCATTTCCGTTTCACCTGGTGCGACGGCGGCCCACCAGGCGCTTGTTCCAATAACCGCAAGACCCAGACCCAGCGCCACGCAAACTTTGGTCGCTCGTTCTTGAGCTTTTGGCGAAATCCACAAACCCCACGTGATGCCTGCGGTCCACAAGCCGTTGGCGAGGTGGTAAACGCAGGCCCAAACACCGATCAGGTAGAAAGCTGGCCAGAAATAACCTTGCATGGCTCCGACCAACGAACTGGCCGCGTTGTATGGCTTGAACTGGCCGAAACCGACCGGCTGGATCATCGACAGCCAAATGTGGGCGTGAAGCCAACCGTGCAGGTGCAAGATATGAAAGAACAAGTACACCAAGGCGATAAACCCGGTGTAACGCTGCCAAACGTAACGCTTGTTGCTCGTGAAGGCGTAGCGACTAACATTCGATCGCCCCGTCTTGGCGATCCAAATCCCGATGCCCGCATGGAAAATCAAAGGCAAAAAGATCCCGCCCCATTCGATCACCGGAAGTAGTTTGCCGGGACTGTGGATTAAGAACACCGCTCGCTGAAACGTCTCGCTGCCGTTAAGCAGCGACGCGTTGGTGGTCAAGTGAATGACCATGTAGAGCCCCAGCGGAACAATTCCCAGCAGCGAGTGAACGCGGCGGATCGCAAACTCGTGCTTGATGAAGATGTTGTCGAAGAAAGTCGTACCAGAATCCGTTTCAGCCGCACTCATGAGCGAACATCACTATCGAAAAAGCGGTTATAGGAAGGTTTGCGCCGTAAGGATGATTCCTCGGCTCAACCAAGGTAATGGATCGATTGACTTTATGTTAGTGGAGAGTCGAACGCTCGATCCCTAGAGGTAACCCGCAACGCTTGGCAAAGACACAACGAGAACGCGGTCGCGGCGTCGGTGCGCCGAGCCATCGCCGTAGCGGCGCAAAGGTTTCCGCCGTAAATCACCAACTGCGGCGCTAGCCGATGTGCAGTGCGATGTGATCCATCGAGCGGCACTCTACAACCGAGTCAAGAATCACAATGGCGACAATTTGTCGCCATTGCTGATGACGAATCCACCGCTTCGACGAGAACGTTTAGCGTTTGGGCGACGGGAACGTTTAGCGCTTGGGCGAAAGATGAAGCATCCTGAAGTCGCCGACAGCCTTGTTGGCGATCTGTTTGGCCCGGACGGTCACTCGGTAGCGTCCCGGATCGGCGATCGTAAGTTCACCTACATTCCGCCAAACGAAGTTTTGAAAGTGCCCGGTCTCTTCGACGTTGAATTCCAACGACGAAATTACCTCGCCATCTCGCTCCACTTCGATCGTTGCCACGCTGCCACCTTGGTCTTTGCCGCAACCTTGTAGCGCACCAACGTTGAACGTGTACGGTTGATCCACATCGATAACCCAGTGTGCGTAATCGCCCGCTTTCGCCCAGTAACCCACCGTGTTTTTGTGCGGTTGCGGTTCGAAGCGAATCAGTTCGCCATGAACTTCAGCCTGGTCGGCCCGCATGGTGATGGTGCCGTCACCCGCCTGCTCGATCGGCGATGGTGACTTAACTTTTTGGTCGAAATGCAACACGATCGACTTCGAGCCTTCGGGATGTTTGTCCCAACGCACGACCCAAGATTGAGTCTCTGGGTGCACGGTAACCTTCGCGGATTCATTCCCCGACCAATGCGAATCACGAAGCGAAGCGTAGACTCGCGGGATCTCGATCTCGCCTTTATCAGTCCATTGATCTTGGGTAATCGTCAACGTCTTATCATCGACGGTCAAGTTCGCCTCAGATGCCTGGATCAGTTCGCACCCAAGCATCAGAGTTAGGCTAAGCAAAATCAGTCGAGTCATTTCGTGGTCACCTTGTAAACAATCGCCATGTCATCCGTCTTGGTCTTCGGAGCCGTAACGATCAGACCATCGTCTGTTAATTCATACTCAATTTTTTCATCACTGCCCAAAAGTGATACCGATTCAATGTCGCGAGGAGCGTCTTTTTGCGAAGCGGCGAAACCCTTCAGAACCGACTGGGTCCCTTCGCCCGGCCATCCCAAAGCGAATGCATACACGACATTATCATTTCGAGTGTAGCGAATGTCTTCAGCCGAATAAGCGATGTCCGTTGCTTTGCCACCAAAGTGTCCCTTGCCGGCGACCGTCGGTCCATGACCATCGATCACGAAGGGGCGCGTGTTGTAGATAGACTCGCCGTACTTTTCCAGCCACGCACCTAGTTCCAGTAGCACCTTGCGTTGGTTGTCAGGGATCGTTCCATCGGCCATCGGCGAAAGGTTCAAAATGAGTTGACCGTTCTTAGTGACAATGTCAATTAACGAATGCAACACGACGTTGGTGGGTTTAATTCTTAGCGAGTCGGTGTAGCACCAACTTCCCATGCTAATTGTGTCGTCGCTTAGCCATGCAAAATCGGTGATTCCTTCCAATCCGCCTTTCTCGATATCAAGCACGCAGATGTTTTGCGGCATGTCCTGCTGCTTGTAGGTCACCACGACTTCTTGGCCGGTTTGTTCGGCGTGGTTGAAATAGTCGGCCAAGAATTGCATGCGATTGGCATCGGGGATTTCGTCGAGCCACGAGTCGAACCAAATCAGGTCGGGGCTGTATTGGTTTATCACCTCGGACAGTTTGCCATTCCACATCTTCAAGAACTTTTCACGCGGCATGTAACCGTACATGAACGCTCGTTCTTCGTTTTCAAGTGCTTTTGGGAAGTGATTCTTGGCCCCGTCGAAATGACCTGACCATTTTCCCGGCTGCTTCTCCCAAAGGTTGTTGCGAGCGTGGTGGAACGTGGTGACAAACTTCATGCCACGTTTCTTTGCTGCCACTGCCATCTCGCCGGTGATATCGCGTTGGGGGCCTCGGTCCATCGAATTCCAAGGTGTCAGTTCACTGTCCCACATCGCAAATCCGTCGTGGTGCTCGGAAACGGGACCGACGAACTTGGCTCCCGACTTTTGAAAAAGATCGCACCATTCTTCGGCGTCAAAGTTCTCCGCCTTGAAATCTTGCACGAAGCGATCGTATCCGTACTGGTCGACCGGCCCGTACTTTTCGACGTGGTGCTTGTGCACCTTGTGTTTGGGGTCATGCATGTAACGCGGATACCATTCGCTACCAAAGGCAGGAACCGAGTAAACACCCCAGTGGAAATAGATACCGAACTTGGCGTCCCGGAACCATTCAGGTGCTGGGTTGTGCTTTTCAAGCGATTCCCAGTTGGCTTGGTAAGGCCCCGTCGCGGTGGCGTTGTCTTGCGCTTCAAGCGAAGGTGTCAAAACGGCAACCGCGATAGCAGCCACCAGGAACCGAATTTTCATAACGATGTTCACGGGTGAAGATCTTGCGAGTTAAACAGCGATGTAGATAGCGAATTAGACAGAGAGCGTACGAGATTCTTTCTCGAATCTCGTGAACGTGCGAAGGCCATAGATAGCGATCATCACGAAGCAGAACGCGGGCAACCAGAACGATGTTCGGATTCCATACGCATCGATGAGCCCACCTTGGAACTTCGTTAGCAACGCACCCCCGACAATCGACATGATCAAGAATGCCGATCCAAGTTTGGATTCTTCTTCTTCCATGCCATGAAGAGCGATGCCGTAGATCGTGGGGAACATCAAAGACATGCAGGACGAAATTCCAATCAAGCTGTAAAGACCGGTGAAGCCGGGAAGCATGATGGCACCCACCGTGAATCCAAGAGCACCAAGCGAGAAGAAGCAAAGCATCTTGCCGGGACTGATGTACCGCAGCAGGAATGTGCAGATCCAACGACTGCAAAGAAAGATCACCATCGCAACAATGTTGTATCCCTGGGCCTGGCCCAAAGTCAGGTCAACTTGCTCCATGCCGTAATGAACAATGAATGTCCAACACATGATTTGGGCACCGACATAAAAGAGCTGCGCCATCACACCTTCGCGGAAACGCGAACGTGCAAAAATACGTGACGCGATTTCCCAAAACGGAGCGTCCTTTTCCTCTTGCTTGAACGTCGGCATTTTCGTGAACATGAAAATTGCCAGGAACGCGATCACAATCCCTGCCACGATAATGTACGGTTTCTTGACCGTCCCCAAGTCAGCGTCTTGCATCGTTTGGAAACCAGCGGGGTCGTTCGCTCGAAACGCCTTTAACGCATTAGGCATGGCGCCGTCGAGTGCTCCCACGGTGTTTTCAAAGTCGGGGACAGCGTTGTAAACCTTGACTACCGACTCGTCGGCAAGCTGCACGTTGGCAAGTTTGGCACCAGCGGGCAAGCCAGCAAGCTCGACGTCGTCCATCACGACCAGGTGCTTGGTGTAACTTTCGTCACCAGAGCCAAGTTTGGTGCGGAAGTCGCCGGTCATCAATTGCGGTGCCAAGACAAGCGTGGCTACCGACATTCCGACAAGCGACCCGATGGGATTAAATGCCTGGGCCAGATTCAAACGCTGTGTCGCGGTCTCGCGAGGTCCCATCGCAAGGATGTACGGGTTGCACGCCGTTTCAAGAAACGCCAATCCATAAGTCAGGATGTACGAACCGAGTAAGAACAAGCCGAACGAAGCCGACGATGCTGCGGGCACGGCGAACAATGCACCCAGCGCGTAAAACGCAAAGCCCACCATGATCGCCGCTTTGTACGAAAATTTGCGAATGAAGAAAGCCGCGGGAAGTGCCATGCAAAAGTAGCCCGTGTAAAAGGCAAACTGCAACCATGACGCTTGTGAGGTCGAGATAATGAATACGTTTTCGTAAACCTTGACCAATGGATTGGTAAAGTCATTGGCAAATCCCCACAACGCAAAGCAGCACGTCGTCAAGATGAACGGAAGCAGGTACTGCCTCGGCACAACCGCAGGCCGAACGGCGGAATCCGCAGCGATGGAGTCATTTTCGGAGATCGCTTCAGTGCTCATCTTGAAAGTTCCAGGGAGAATCGAAGGGTGCGTCGTAGTGGGGGCGTAAAAATACGTGGTGTCGTAAAGATACGACATGTCGTAGAGGGTAGCGCTGGTCGATTAGGCGAGCAGCTTGCCGATGATCGAAGGTTCGTCGCGAATGAGTTCTTCTGCGATAAGCGACAACCAAAACTCACGTGGCAGTTTCGCGTGGACTGCATCAACCATCGACGGCGTACGTCTTGGTTCGGATGAACTCAGGGCAATCGACGTGATCGCATCATGCGCGGTCGCGAATGCAACGGCCGCCTGAAAGAGGTTGACTTGGTGTTCGTTGCAAATCGAACTGAATCGCGATCGCCAATCTAGCTTGGCGGCGTGGTCCGGGTTGGACGGATCGATCGGTTTGTAGTCGCAGAAGTCCCCGCCGACCAAAAAGCCGCCATGCAGGACTGCCGAGTTAACGACCGCAACACCGTTGTCCTTTAGCAATGCGAGAAAGCGAAGCAACTCCGACGGATGCGACATGATCGTCAACGAGTTGGCGATCATCACCCAATCGAATGCGACGTGTTCGTTCAACTCTTGTACGACTCGCCAGTCCTTGCATCCGATTCCGACGCCATCAAGATCATGCTCGTCGCGAATTTCCGCGAGAACTTCGTACGCTTCCAGCACATCGGCGAACCGCTTCGCTCGTTCTTCCTTGTTGCGTGCCGCGGCGAGGTACTCGTCGGGGTCGTGGACCGAAAGAAGGCTCGTTTGGTATCGACCTAGCAATTCATTGCCTTCTTCCCAACATCGACGAATGCCTTGTCCGCTGATGTCCTGAGCCGCATCGTGCTTAAGGTCTTTCCAAACACCGGGCTCAAACGTGGGTTCGGATCCCGTCAGGGGCGTGCGTCGCCAACCCAATTTGTTGCTGATTATGACATCCGCAGGATCAACTCCAGCGTTTTGCAGTTCTCGGCCGATCACTTCCAATGCTAAGCCAGCGCCGTACTTCCCAGCGCTATCAATCACAATTGGCGCTTTCATGGATGCCACCCATGACTGCACGATGTCGCGTTTAGTCTCATCGCTGCTTGCGACCAGCATATTTCCCAGGCATCCTGACCCAAAAACGAGCGGGGGAAGTGAGAGTCTGGTCCGGGCGGTTGTTTCCATGAGCAACGTTGTAGGGGTTTTCCCAGGTTACCACCCGAAAATGTGGTCTGGAGAGCGATCGAGGGCGTAATGTGAATTGCTAGGGCTGGTTCGTAACCATTAGAATAGCGTCATCAAACGTATCCGGGATAGCCGGTGTTGACAAAAGCATGTCGATTATTAACTTGTGTGTATGTCTACAAGCAACCCTACTCCCGACGACTCCCCGGCCCGCGAACTTTCCGACAAGGACGAGTCGGTCGACGCCTCGCTTCTTGATGGCGCTTCACTTGATGACGATGCAATTGGCGACGTCGATTTGAGCGATCCTGTTATCGACGATGACACGTCGACTCAGCCCGGCGGCGTGTTGCCCGGGTTTGTTTCGATGCAGGTTCAGCGTGCTCGGCGTTTCTTCATGAACCTTAATCCGGATCCGCACGCGCCACTGAGTGTGGTGTGTGGAGGAGTCGAAGCGGTCAGTCCCGATTACTTCATTTCGCGTGAGGACTTTCCGTACTTCGGAATCGAACTCGTTGTCGAAGGGGAAGGCGAAGTCACGATCAACGGGGAAACCTATCCTGTGTCGGCGGGATCTGTTTTCTTGTACGGTCCAGGGATCCCGCACCAGATCAAGACTGACAAGAAGAACGTGTTGCGAAAGTACTTCATCGACTTTGTCGGTTCCGAAGTGACGCAGTTGCTCGCCCCTACGGATTTGAATGATCGCGTGCCGATTCGAATCGCGGCGACTCACGAGTTGTCAGGGCTGATGGAAATGATCATTCGCGAATCGGTGAATGATTCGAGCAACACGCGAGCCATTTCTGAAACGCTGTTGCGGTTGTTGTTCCTTAAGATTGAACAACTGCATCACAGCGACGGCGGTGACCGTTCGAAGGCTTACGAGACTTATCAACGAATTCGCGGGCACATCGAAGCGAATTGCTTGAGCGTTAACACGATCGAAGAGATCGCTCGGCAATGTGAAGTTACCCCCGTTTACTTGTCGCGGTTGTTCAATCGCTTTTCGGAGTGCGGTGCTTACCAGTACCTGTTGCGATTGAAGATGAATCACGCCGCTGGATTGTTACTTAACGAAGCAATGCTCGTTCGTGACGTCGCCGAACGTCTAGGGTTCGCTGATCCGTTTCAGTTTTCAAGAGCGTTCAAACGCGTCTATGGCGTACCGCCAAAGCAGTTAATTAACGCTAGAAAGTAGAGTGCTGGTAGAGTTTAAGTGCGCGTTCGCACTAAGAACCCCCGTGATGGCTCCACCATATCTTCGCTTGGTCGGCGCTCCACTCGTGATCGATTCGCAGTTGATCGATCATCCGACCTAGTTCCGCGATCGATGCGAAGCGGTCATCCACGTTTTTCGCCATGCATCGAGAGATCAAGTTGGCGACCTCAAGCGCGATCGGTTCACCACGATGAATGTGAATACCGATGGGTTGCTCGCTAAGAATTAACGAGAACAGCGATTCGGGGTCAGATTCGATGAAGGGTGGTCGTCCGGCAAGCAAGTAATAGCCGACGCATCCTACGGAATAGATGTCGCTGCGAGGATCCATGTTGCCCGGGTCGCGAAAGCGTTCGGGAGCCATGTACATCGGAGTGCCTGCCCAAATGGCTTCGGTCGTTTGGTAGACGTCAGCATCGGGTTCGAGCGGTTTGGCGAGTCCGTAGTCGAACACAACGACCCAATCGCCCACGGACTTGTCGAGCGACAGCATGATGTTTTGCGGCTTGATGTCTCGGTGTAGCAAGTTCTTAGCATGAGCTTCGCTGAGGGCATCGCATACTTGTCGCATGATGGACAAGACTCGGCCAATGGGCTGATGCCCACTTCGCGCGACAACTTCTTGAAGCGTCAGGCCTTTGAGGTACTGCATCACGCAATACGCTTCGTTTTGTTCGCTGTGGCCGTAGTCGTAGATCATCACGCTATGAGGATTAGTCAGCGACGCGGCGAGTTTGGCTTCACGATCGAAACGCAACCGGTCATCGTGTTTGTGACGATCACTGCGCAATACCTTTAAGGCAACATCTCGGTCGAGTTGTCGATGTCGGGCTAGATAGACGACTCCCATGCCGCCGCTTCCAAGTTCACCGGTCACATCGTAGCGGCTCAGAGGATGGACAGCCGCTTGTTCAGCGGTCGATGTTCTGGCCAGCTTGGACGCTGCAAGAAACGCTGTCACGGAAAGCAGGCTTCCTAATAGCAGGAAACTAAAACGTACCAAACGAGTTGGCGCAAACGAGTCGGCTGCTGATTCTTCAACGATGATGCCAAGGTCCCAGCGATCGAGCCATTTCCATGCGCCGACAACTTCGATTCCCGCGTAGTTGGCATAGGGCTCGGTGCGAACGTCGGGGCGGTTGGCGATTGCCCCGGCGGCTGCAACCGTGACGGGACTAAATTGTCGTTTAACGAGTTCGCGGTTTTCGTTGGTTAATTCCATGCCCGGATCGCAGACACGCAGATTCGCCGCGATCTCGGTGGAGGGGATGTCGAACTTGCCTTGAGTTGCCAGCGACGTAGCGCCGGGCCCTTCGGTCACCATGATGCTGTCGTTGTTAATCGCGTACGCGTCCACACCCGCGGAAACCGAAAATTCCGCGAACATCCGATTGAACTTTTCGTAGGCTGAAAAGCCCCGGATAAGCATTGCCGCACTGACCTTGCCTTCATCGTCTTCGACCGGAACGATCACAGCCATGACGGGTGCGGTGGTTTCCGGTTCAAACCCGATGGTATCTTGCGTCAATCGTTCGGGACCAAACAGCACGGTTTCACCCGCCATTACTCTGGCAAGGTTTGCAGCACCGCTGGGATGCACGACGTTGCCGACATCGGCGCGATCGGGCAACCAGCTTGCTACGATCCGAAAGGAGTTATTCCAAACCACGAACTTCACATCGTCGTGACCTGAAAGTTCTCTGAGCTGATCGGCAATGCGGTCAATCTGCGTCGCGTCTCGCATTGTTTCGACATCAGGATCCGTGCGAGCGATTTGGATCAGCTCGTTGATCGAGTTGCGAATGGAGTTTTGCCGGGACCACGATCGAACCAAATCAGACTGGTTCACGAGAAAGCGGTCCGCAGCCAACGCCAAGTTCTCCGCTGCGCCGCTCAGTTTCACTTCAACGGATCGCTGCATCGTGGCATCCACGGCGCGATACGTCCACCAGCCCACCAGCGCCGTCGGTAGCAACGCCGCCAACCAAAGCCAGCCTGACGCACGCCGACGTGACTTACGAGTTCGCTCGGCCCACATCGGCATCTGTTTCGACCGCGGCTTGGATCGTTCCGAATCCTTGCCGTAACGCGGTGATGCGTGAGTTCTAAGAACGCCTTGCTTCGTGATCTGGCCTGGATCTGATGAGCTAGATCGCCGCGGATGAATTTTCGTCGCCGAATCGCTGACTGATGAATCGCTGGCTGATGAATCGCTCAATCCTCGGCCATGCCCGAAGGTCTCCGACGGCAATGGGCCCGTGAAGGTATCTGACAAAGCGATCGAGCCGGACGAGGGATCCGATGGCGGCATCGCGACCGGTTGAGCACAATCGCCTTCAAGTTTCGCCGCGGCGGGGTCGTGTTCGGCAAGCAGCGAAATGACTTCTTCGAGCAAGCTGACATCGTCCGCTGTTTCGCGCCGAAGAAACTCTTCTTGTTCACCGGGGGGAAGTTCGTCGGCTGCCAAAAACAAGTCGCGTACGCGATTGTACCTAGTCGAATCCACCCGTTACTCGCCTTCGGTCCAGGTAGCGTGCGGATCTTCTTCGATATCTTCGTCATTCGAACCGAACGTTGTCTGGTTGGTGCCGTTGGATTCGGCAAGCTCTTCTCGGCGAAGTTCTCGTCGCATCCACGCGCGGGCCATCGCCCACTCTTTTTCGATCGTGCGCAGGCCTAGATTCATTTCTGTTGAAATCTCTCGCATCGTCATACCGCCAAAGAATCGCAGTTCAACGATTTTGGCCTGTCGAGGATTTAACTCGGCAAGTGTTTCGAGCAACTCGTCCAACGCCATCACGTCACCGTCATCGGACAACAAGAACGTGATCTCGTCATTGAGTTGACGACGTTCCCAGCCGCCGCCTCGTTTGAGCGATCGGACTTTGCGGGCGTGGTCAACCAGAATGCGACGCATCACCGTGGCGCCGATGGCAAAGAAGTGCGTCTTGCCTTGCCAGTTGATTCGCGATTGATCGACCATCCGCACGTAAGCTTGATGGACGAGTGACGACGAGCTAAGACGATTTCGCATCGGCTCGTTCTGCAGGAAACGACCGGCCATGCGGCACAGGTCATCGTACATCAGCGTGAACAGCTTATCTGTTTCACCTTCATTCCCTCGCGTGCTCTTGCTTAACAGCTCAGTGATTGAAGTCATGTTGGATGTGCCTGCACGACGATCTCGTCGTAAAAAATTCAAACCGTCAGGAATAAGATAAGTTAAGAACGTTGGGCCGGTCCAGAGATTGAATCGACCATTGTGGCCGTTGAGTTCTCGATTGGTAAGGTGCCAATCGACTCAACTTGACCACACACCATGGTACCGCAAAAGCGAGCAGGAGTGAAACGTCCCATCAAATTGTTGCTCAATTCCGACATGTTGATGCGTGCACTGATTTCTTGCCAGGAAACTTTGTTCACCTACATTTAGAAAGTGAAACCGCCGCTCGGTTGACGCGAATCTGACTATCCTTCGGGTATTCGGATTTAGGAGGGCAGAATGAATCTTCAACTCCGTCGGGCTTTGCAAATTGCTGTCGGTCTGTTGTTCGTCAGAGTGCTTGCGTCAACGCTTTGGGAGTATCGATGGTACTTTCCGGCGGATTTTCAATCGGCATTCCTTACCGGCCGCGAATCGACGTTCTACGGGCTGTACGAGCTCGCCTTTTACGCTCATATCATTAGCAGTCCCGTAGCATTGGTATTGGCGGGTGGGCTCGTTGTTTCGGGACGCCAGTTCTTCCAGCCAAACGTCGTTCTAGGGCGTTTGAGGAAGCTGCATCGTTGGGGCGGTCGAATCCAAACATTCGTTGTCTTGGGTTTGGTTGTTCCTTCGGGCCTAGCGATGTCACCAGGATCTCGAGCGGGATTGCCTGCGGTGGTTGGGTTTCTAACGCTATCGAGCCTGACCGCGTTGACGATCATCATGGCGGCGAGGGCAGCGATATCCGGCCGCTACGCGGATCACCGCCGCTGGGCGATGCGATGTTTCTTGCTGCTTTGCTCGTCTTTACTTTTGCGAGTGCTTGGCGGTGCTTTCATCGTGTTGAATGTCGAATCTCGGTTTACCTATCAGCTCAATTCATGGATCAGTTGGCTCGTTCCTTTGGTGATCTATGAGTGTATGATCTTGGTCCAATGTCGACGGAATCGGCGTTGTCTATCACCGACATCACCGCCGGAAACTCTAAGTTTGCCCCTATGAGCCCACATCCTCTTGCCAGCGTTCCCACATCGGATCCGAGCATCGCACTGCGCTATCGCGACCGGCAATATGCTGCGGATCTGATCGCCGCGGCGCTATTGCATTTTGACCTGTTCACTTACTTACGGGATCACCCCGGTTTGACGTTCGATGCAATTTGTAAACACTTCGAATGGCAGCAACGACCTGCTGATGTGTTGATGACGTTATGCCGAGCTTCAGATTTCGTCCGAACTGATGAGGCTGGGGTTTATTCGTTAACGGACGCGGGACGCGAGCAGCTTTGCGTTGGCAGTCCGTACTATCTAGGGCCTTACTACAAGCCAATTGCCGATTCCGCGATCATGAAAGGTTTCGTTGAGATCTTGCAAACGGGAAAGCCTGCGAATTGGCAAGCCAAGTCCGATGGGAAGGATTGGCACGAATCGATGAAGGACCCGACGTTCGCCCAGGACTTCACCGCACTGATGAATTGTCGAGGTATCGCATTCGGCCAGCATCTTGCTCAATCGCTCGCGGCCGAAGTGGCTGATCGAACGCATCTGCTCGATGTAGGAGGTGGTTCTGGAATTTACTGCACGACGATGGTTTCACGGCATTCCCATCTGCGAGCGACGGTGCTTGAGCAACCGCCCGTGGATCAGATTGCCACACAGCAGATCGCCGCGCACGGACTCGCGGACCGTGTCGATGTTGTATCGGGTGATATGTTTGCTGGCCCATGGCCCAGCGGGGTCGACATGATCTTGTTGTCCAACCTGCTGCACGATTGGGGGTTAGAGAAGGCTCAGCAAATTGTCGACAAAGCAGCCGAGACGCTGCCGGTGGGTGGATTGCTGGTCATCCACGGCGCGATCGTAAATGCTGACAAAACAGGGCCGTTACCAGTTGCCGAATATTCAGCCTTGTTGATGAACATCACGCAAGGCAAGTGTTACAGCGAACGGGAATACGGCGACATGTGCCGCACCGCAGGCCTGACGCCTGGGGCATGCAAGCCGACCACCGGAGATCGCGGTTACCTAACCGCGGTGAAAACAGCCTAGCGAATCATCGTCCGTTCGCGATGTGCGCAACGCACCGGATCTCACGATGGTGGGGTGAACTTCGGAGCCGAAGGCACGTCGACATCTTCGTCGTCGTCGGCGTCGATGGTGTTCGATTTTGACGGTGAGCTATCGGCCGAGAAAGTTTTCTTGGCTTCGTATTCCGCCATGCGGAACTGCTGCTGCACGTCGTTGAGTCCTCGGCGAAATTCGCGATAACTACCACCCAGCTTACGAGCAACCTCGGGAAGGTTGCCGCCGAAAAGAAGTACTGCGACCACGCCGATGACCACCATTTCAAATGGTCCCAGCCCAAACATGGTTACGCGCTTTTGTCAGAGGAATCGGACTTCGATGAATCATCATCGAGCGTTGATTCCGTCATTCCGCGCTTGAATTCGTTGGTGCTACGTCCCAAGTTTCGCATCAAGGTGGGGAGCTTCGACGAACCGAACAACAATAAAATGATGCCTGCGATGATCGCAAGTTCTAGAGGTCCGGGAGCACCGAAGCCCAGCAAATTACCAAAACCAAGCACAGTCGGGATACTTTCAAACAACATGGGTCACTCTCGCATTAGGAAAGGGTCAAACGAAAAACCCTAACGCAATCGCCGGCGAAAGCGGGAAGGCCGTTCAGCGATGGGGCCAGCGAGAGCAAAACTCAATCGCCATAAAGACCGCAGCTAAACGCCTCCGGAACCGATGGGTCGCGTAGGAATGGGAGGCCAAATCAACCAATGAAGAGGCCTCCACTACTGACAACAGTTTATTCACAAATGCGGGGCCGTCAAAGGGGACATTCTTCCCTCATAACCCTCACAAGCCTAACCGCGGCGGATTTCACTTCCTTTGAAGCGGATGCCGATTCGGTAGACTTTTTTCTGCTGGTAGTTGATCTCGCCGGTTTCTAGATCAAACCGAAGCGGGACACTGTGGCGGGTGATATCAATGCTGGCGTGAAATCCCCGCTCGGAAAAGACGTCAATCAGCATCGCCAAAGCATGCGTTTCTTCCCAAATCGGGTCTTCCGAGTTGATGATCGCTCGCCCGGAAATCGCGTGTCGGACGATGATCGGCATCATCTTTTCTTCGATGATGCGTACCACTTCGTGAAAGACGCGCGGTTGTTCAATCTCATATTCGTCGAGTCGCTTGACCAAGTCGCGACGCGCGTGCGAAATGATCTCACTCGCCAACGGAATCTTTCGCAACGTATGAAAGGTCTTGGGGTCAAGTTCGAGTGAACTTTGGTATTCGAGTTCGCTAAGGATGTTTTCACGAACAACTTCAAGTGAAGCTTGAGCGTTGATGAAGTGGTAGTGAAAGATCTGTTTCAAAGATACCAACGCATCGTACGTTCGTTCTTTGAAGACGCGATAACGGTTGCGGGCAAGTTCTTCGTTGAAATCCGTCGGGCGTTCTTCCCACGCCGTTGCGGTTGCATCGTTTTCAACCGTTTCGTTGTGAGCGATGGTTTGGCGTCCGCGTCGCAATTGACGAGCAACCGATTCGGCTTCGTCGACGAACAGCACCATGATGTGGAAAACGGGCTGACGAAAATGAACCAGGTCACCCGAGTCGGCAAATTCGCGACGCAGACCGATCATGGCATCGTAAAGTAGTTTCAAGCACTCCACTTGCACCTTGGTGCGAGGGAAGCCGTCCAAGATTGCGCCATCTTGGTATTCTGGTTCGAGTAATTTTTCAAACAGCAAGCCAACCACTTCGCGGTCACCGACCATTCCGCCCTTGGCTTTGATCATTCGAGCTTCGGGAGTATCCAAAAGCGAACTGACCACGATCGGCGGCGCGCTAATGTCACGTACTTCGCGAATGAAGTCGGTGTTGGTTCCTTTGCCGGCACCCGGAGCACCACCTAGAAGAATCAACTCCTTGGGAAACCGCATGTTCTCGCGGCCACGCTCGTCTTCAATCTTCTTCCAGACGGAATTGAAGATCAGTTGCGCGTCTTTGACTTCAAGGTCGACCGGTGCAGAAGGTTTGTTGATGGAATCGGGCATAGCGGTTAATCGAAGTTCAATTCGTCGAGAACGTTCAAGGATAGCGGCGGCGGCAAGGCGACGGGTGAATGGTCAGTGGGTGTATAAGCGATAGGACAGTGACAACGCGTGCGAGCCGTTTTGCGACGGCTTGCAGGATGAATTGAGCGATCCGAAAACGACCGCCGGGGGGCATCATTCGGGTCTAGTGAATGACCGGGCACACGTCGAACCATTCGCGTTTCTGGTCAGCCATCCATTTGGTGGATTCCATTGGCCCCCACATTCCCGTTTCGTAGCTGTAAAGCGGCGGAGCAGCCGGGCTATTCCAGGCTGCCAGGATCGGGTCAACGATGCCCCATGCTAATTCAACTTCGTCCGAACGCGCAAACAAACTCGCATCCCCCTGAATCGCGTCTAGCAGCAACCTTTGGTAGGCGTCCGGCATGGAGCCGCCGATCGACTTTTGGAAGTTGAAATCAAGCGTGCTGGTTCGCGTCTTCATTTCAGAATCAGGAACCTTTGTCTCAAAGTGCAATTGGATCCCCTCGGCAGGCTGGACTTGAATGACCAGTCGGTTGCCGAGCGGAGTTCGCGTTTTTTCACCAAACAAAATGTGCGGCACGTTCTTGAATTGAATCACGATCTGAGTCGTGCGACAGGACATGCCTTTGCCGCTTCTGAGGTAGAACGGCACATCCTTCCAGCGCCAATTGTCGCAGTACAGTTTCAGGGCCGCGAACGTCGCCGTCTGTGATCCTCGCGGCACGCCTTCTTCTTTAAGGTAGCCGTCGTATTGTCCGCGGAACGTGTTCGCAGCAAAGTCGCCGCCACTCATCGCGCGAACGCTATGTAGAACCTTCACCTTTTCATCGCGGACCAACGCCGAATCATATCGGGCTGGCGGTTCCATCGCCGTGATCATCATCAATTGCAAGATGTGATTCTGGAACATGTCTCGTAAGATACCCGACGTATCGTAGTATCCTGCTCGGCGACCAATCACCACTTCTTCGGCGACTGTGATTTGCACATGGTCGACATAGTTGCGGTTCCAAATCGGTTCAAAGATGCTGTTGGCAAAACGAAGTGCAAAGATGTTTTGCACGGTTTCTTTGCCCAAGTAGTGATCGATGCGATAAATCTGATCTTCGCGAAACACACCGTGAATTGATTTGTTCAGCGCTTGAGCGGTCGAGAGATCGGTGCCGAAAGGCTTCTCGATGATCACACGGCGATAGCCCTCGGTATCATCCGACAATCCCGCGGTACCGAGTTGTTTGATGGCGGCTTCGTACAACTGGGGCATTGTTGAGAGGTAATACACTCGCCCGCATGTGTGTTCCGGCTCGATGGATTCGAGGAACGTTTTAAGCGAGTGGAAGTCTTCGATGGCACCAATGTCACCGGGGTGGTAGTAAACATTGTCGCTGAACTCGTTCCAAAGCTCAGTCGTGAAGGTGTCGCCCGCGAACTTGGCCGTCGATTCTTTAAGTGAATCACGCCACTCTTCGTGTTTAAACTTGCTGCGCGAGACCCCTACAATTCGCGAATCTTTCGGCAGCCGCCCTTTGGCATAAAGATTGAAAAGAGCGGGGATGAGCTTGCGACTGGTGAGGTCACCAGAAGCACCAAAGATGACAATCGTGTCAGACATGGGACGCTGTACGTTGCAGGGAACAGACCGTGGGTTTCAGAAACAGCCCACAGGGTACAGGTTTCGGGTTAAAGCGAACAGCCAGACCTTGATCGAGCCACGTCCCCCCGCTTCGCCGCTGATGGAAACCGACGCGGTGCATTAGCCCACGAAAGACCATTCGCCCAGCGCCGTCGCTTCGTATCGAATCCAAAAATAAGCGATGACCGACCCGCAAACGTGTCTCAACGGAACCGGACGCATCACTGCGTCACGAACCAGCCAAAAGCGTTGGCTAGGGAGTTCGTCGGATATCACCTTTTTGGAGTCGAACGCTCCATTTTTTAAGTCCTTGCACGCGCCTTGCTGCGGTGGGTTCTTCGGGACGAAAATAGAGCGTCGTGCCGGTAATTTCGTGTAGGTTTTCGAGTGAAAGTACGCGAACGGCTGTGGAATCCGAATCGAGCATCGTGACGAGTTCTTCGTCGCTGCCGGCTTCCAGTTGATCGTTCGAAAATCCGACCAGCATTCGGAACAACGAATCTACATTGGCAGCGTCCATCTTCGCGATTGCGTCACGAACCAACATCGCCGAATCGGGACCCCGATCGACTGCCGCGACCAATGCCCGGTAATGGTCAGGCCAAAATTGTCGTTGCTTCGTATCGCTCAGGACGCCATCGCCGCCAAAGAACACGTCCGCGTATCCCAACGACAACAACGTTTGTGATGCTAGGGCGCCGACTTCTGCTCGACGGAAAAAGCGAGCCTCACGAAGAGAACGCTCAATCGGTTCGTTCTTGGCGATAAGCTCCAACAGCGATTCTTTTGCTTTGACGTCGAGAGGCGATTCTTCGGGTGCCTCGACCCAAGTCGGCGTAGATTCGATCACCGTTACTTCGCCTTCAGCTTGCCCGTCTTTGATCCACTGCTCCCCTGCGATCAACCTTGATTCCATGCCGTTCACCTTCAACGTCAGTTCGCCTTGGACGCAAACGATGTTCACCAGTTCGCTGAAGTTCTCGGGGACGAACGGATCCAAGCCAGCGGTGCGAACCCGATGCACGCTCATCGCCGCGATGGATTCTTTATCATCGAATAGAACCTCCATCGCCGTCGCACCTAGCATCACGGGTACAAGCAACTTCTTTTGCTTCGACGTTATGACCACTCGCCCAAAGCTGACTTCCAGTCCGTAGTCGGTTTTTTCGTCGGCGGCAACGGCTTCGCTCGGCGGTGTCAGTGGTAGCCATCGAGTCCCGGTCGGTCCAACCAGTGTGACTTCGGATTCGATGGGTGGTTCATCCTCGTCGCCAACGTCCGCGGTCGCCGACTTGCTCATCGTGGCCCGGAAATTGGGTGCGCATACCACTGGTGCTTCAGAAATGACGTCTGCGTTCTTACCTAGCCTTAGCCAATTTCCGTTCCGGGTTAGCAGCGAAACGATCGTGTCAGCGCCATGCATGGTCGCAACCGCAGGACCAACTGCTGCAACGGGCGGTTTGGTCAACTCATCCGACGTGGGCGGAAGATCGGCGACACCGGTGTCCGCCGGTGCATCTGGATCAGCCATGGGTTCCGCTAAGTTGCCAGCGGGAGATCCAGCGTCCACCGTAGGACTCGGCATAGGCTCGGTCATCTCCGTGGTCGGGGACGGCGACTCAGATGCAGGTTCTGGTATGTCAGACGCAGACCCATCCGGCGCAGGCATTTCAGCTGCCGGGACCTCGGATGCTGAGATTCCGGGTGCAGGAGCGGGAACGGGTTCGGGAACCGGCATTGGCATCGCAAGGTCTTCGCTTGCCAACGGTCGGGCGGGCGAGCCATCGGCGTTCATGGCAACTGAGTTGTTCGCCGGATCGGCAGCAGGTTGAGGCGGTGGAAGAAACTCACCGTCATCAATAGTTGCGTCGTTCGTACCACCCGCCATCAGGTCGCCGACGGGAATGTCACCTGGGGAGATCGCATCGTCGGACGCGTCCACATTTCCTCCGGTGCCGCGGTCGGTTTCGCCGGGCGGAGTCTCTATGACCACGATGTCGTCCATCGAGTTGACCGCAGCCATTTCCGAATCACCTCGTTTGGACAGCAAGGGCGAGAAGCTTTGCACGATCGCAAATAGCAAGGCCGCGACCAACCCCAATGAAACGAGCCAAGGCGTGATTCGTGACGGACGGATGGATCCACCGTAAATGCTGTCCTTCCTGGACTTAGCGCTCGATCCCTCCTTCGATGAAGAGCCAGGAAACTTGGTGACTGATTCAGCATCCATGACGCCCGCTTCTCGCAACCGAGTCGGTGCGTCGGAGACACCTGAATCCGTCGGGCCGACGGGCACCACTGGACCGCGAGCGTGCGTGAGTGGGGAATCCATCGTTGGCATTTCGCTAAGGGCGAGGTCATCCGTCGCCTGCGAAGCTGGCGGACGGCCATGAAAGACACCGCTTTCAAGCTCAGGATGCCCGGAAGGAGGGTCATCGATCGTCAGCGAAGAATACTGCTCACTCGAAGCCGCAATTCTCTCAATTTCCGAATCTGGCAGTTCGTAGATTCTCGCCCTCAAGCTCGCTGGCACCTGCGCTGGCTCACCAAGCACCATGGTCAAGATTTGGTGGCATGCCGCTGCCTCGGCCAAATTAACTTCCGATTCCAAGCAAGCACGCTCAATCTCAGCAACCTGTTCTCGCGGCAATGTGCTGTCGAGGTACTCACCGATCACGTTCGCGTCCTGAATCGGCCCCACCGCGTCTGGGGGAACCGCAGTGATGGCTGGGTTGACCAGCGTCATGCGGATCTTTTGCACAAGCTGCGTCGCAAAGCCACTTTCAGTAAGTTTGAGCCGCAGGAGTTCCGCATCGCGGGGCTCAAGCGTATTGTCCAGATAGGCCAGCAAGGTTCGTAGAGTAAGTCGCATCAGGTCACCAGCAAATAATGAGGGGGTTACCTGATTAGTGACCTGCCGACCGTCAGTCCGTGCAAAAAAATAGTCTCGAGACGAAAAATAGTAGAAATCGGGCTTTCTGTGCGATTGTTCGCCGTCGATCGAGGACGTCAGCCTTTGCGTCCTGCCGCTGGCTATCTGTCCGAGCTATCCGTCCCAGCGTTGCATGATCGAATTGTCGACGTCGAGTTGGTCCAGGATTCTCGAAACCACGAAATCAACTAAGTCATCGAGCGATTCGACGCCGTGGTACCACCCTGGCATCGCTGGAAGCAGTACTGCGCCGGTCTGGGCGAGCCGGTGCATGTTCTCGATCTGCAGAACGCTCATCGGAGTTTCGCGAGGCACCAAGATCAGCTTGCGGTGTTCCTTCAGGTGCACTTCGGCAGCCCGTTGAACTAAGTTCGACGCAGCTGACCGAGCGATCCCGCTAAGCGTGCTGCCGCTGCAGGGACACACCACCATTGCCCGTGTGCGAAACGAGCCGCTAGCGATCGGCGTCATGTAGTCGTCGTGAGCGTGAAAGCGGACGCGCTCGGAAATGTGGGCCACGGAATCCGCTGCGCATTGTTTGATCGCATCCGATGTTGTCCATGGCGAAACATATCCGATCAACGCATTGAGGTCGGGTTGGCGGATGTTAAGCGTTAGCCCCAGTTCTTGTTTGATAACCGCCGCGCCGCTGGGGCTGATCGTGATGTGAATCTCATGCTGCGTTTGGCAAAGAAGTTGCAAAAGACGTACGGCGTAAACGGCGCCGCTGGCACCGGTGATGGCAACAACAATCGGTTCGTGATCATTCATCCGATGCACGGCCCGGTTTGGTGCCTTCGTAGATCGTCGCCACGCCGAAGGTCAGCGGAGTAAACTTCACGTTGGTTAACCCTGCCATCGTCATCCGATCGGCCAGCTCTTTTCCGTCCTGGAACAAACCGACGGACTTGGGCAGGTACTCGTAGGCGGACTTATCATTGCGAGCCATCATCTGTCCCACTCGCGGAAGGATGCTGGTGAAATAGAACCCGTACAATTGTCTGAGCCCGATCAGCGTAGGGCGAGAAAACTCCAGCACCATCACTTGCCCGCCCGGTGCGCACACGCGAGTCATTTCGCGTAACCCTTGGTCGGTATCGGCAACGTTCCGAAGTCCAAACGCGACGGTGACACAGCCGAACTTATCGCTGGGAAACGGCAACGCCTGGGAATCAGCCTCGATGAACTCGACTTCATTGGTCGGGTCGTCGGGCTTCCGTTTTGTGCGAGCGATTTCAAGCATCGCGTCGCAAAAGTCGCTGCCAACAACCTCGATCCCCGGGCCCGCCTTGCGAGCCATCGCGAGAGCTAGGTCGCCGGTGCCCGTGCAAACGTCGAGCAATGGTTTGCCTGGAATCAATCGCAACCGTTTGATGGCCTGAGATCGCCAGTACTTATCGATATTCAGCGACAGCAGGTGATTCATCAAATCGTAGCGGGGAGCGATTTGACGAAACATCTCTTGAACCCGCGAGTTGCTTTTATCAAGCGTCGTTTCGGGAGCAGGCGCAGCCGGCGAGGTCGCGGAAGTGGAGGTCATGGCGGTCAAACGAGAATGAAAAGGGGATGGTTAGTCATATAGTAGCCGGTGAGGAAGGGCCATCCTTAACCGCGACGCAGAATCACTTGGATTCGATGCAGGATCCTGCGAATGAATTCACCCGACTTTGCCGGCGAAGGTTTCCCGATGGGCGCCAAAATTCGCAGCGGCATTTTGGATTCGAAACGGTCGTTGCGGTTGAGCAACTCGGAACCAACGAAGCTCGCCAAACGCCGACTGAAATGCTCGGGCGGTCCCGTGCGGTGGGTTTGCGTAGCTCGCATGCCACGCCGTCGAGCGGCACTGCGACTTCGATGGAGACGTTCCAAATGCGCAAAGTACAGTTCGGAAGCAGCGAAACCGGCCAGCAGGCCAAGCAGTGAAAACGTCAGCTCCAGCTCGCTTTGCCGCAAATCATCGTTAACGAAGAACTGCGGCAAGAAATCACCGAAGGCGAAGGCCAGAATCATCACACACGTGGTGGTGCAAACGCGGACCATGGATCTGCCTTGGAATGAAACGAAGGTTTCGGAAACGGCGCCGTTATCCTGAACCCCAACTTCCTTGATAGCGACACGCGCGGAGCACGGTGTCGCTAGGGATCATTCTAAGCGAATGTATTCGTGTAGCCTTGGCACGACTCTTCGGCAAAACAGCAACGTACCAAGGCGGTTTCCGAACAATGCCTTAGGTGGTTGCGGTTTTTTCGCCTCGACCCACCAACCACAACAGGATTGGGCTGGCAACAAAGATCGAACTGTACGTTCCGACCATGACGCCAACGACCAATGCAAACGCAAATGCGTGGATGCCGTCACCACCGAACCAGTATAGCAGCAGGACCACGATCAATGTCGTCAACGACGTCAGCAACGTTCGGCTAAGCGTTTGGTTGATACTTTGGTTCACCATGTCGCCGGTTAGCCGCGGTGCCTTCCCCTTGGTCTCGCGAATACGGTCGAAGACCACGATAGTATCGTTCAGTGAGTATCCGATGATCGTCAACAAGGCCGCGACCACAGTCAGCGAGATTTTGAATGGATCGATCAACAAGATTCCAAGTGCATCGGCAAGCCAGTAGCTAACCGCAATCGCACCGAGCGTGATCAACACGTCGTGAAGCAGGGCTGCAACAGCAGCAAGGCCATAGATCACTCGTTGGAAGCGGAACCAGATGTAACCGATGATGCAAAGCAGGCTGGCGAACAGAGCACCAAATGCTCTTTGGATCATGTCGCCGGCAACTTGCGATCCAACACTACTGCTGCTGATCCAAACCGGTTCGGTATCAAGATCATTTTGGAACGTGCTGAACACCTTATCGGCTTCGGCAGCCTTGATCGGCATTGCCACTCGCCAGCGACCAAACGTCAGCGACGAACCTTCGCTCCATTCCGACGCATTGTCGCCCAACGGAGTGAGCTCGATGGATCGCTCGGACAGTTCGACACCCGCCGCTTTGGCGGATGCGAGTAAGGCTTCGACTAGCGTTTCGGCCTTCATTTGTCCGCCGGTTGGGTCGCCATCGATGCCCAGTTCAATCACGGCGGTGGAGGTCACCGTTGCACCGGAGAAAGCCGATGGCGAAACCGCAGGGACATCGTCCGCAATCGCAGCCTCGTCTTGCATCAATGCGGTCAGCATGACGCCGTTTCGGTTTGACAAGCTGCGGTTGGATGACTGTGCGTCACCGGCGGGCGAGATCTTGACGTCGTAAGTGATTAGTTTGACGCCGGAGCCATCGGCAAACGCCTTTTCCACAGCGTTCTTAAGATCGTCGACTCGTGTGAACGACGAATCAACCTTGTAGACCGTTCCGGCCTCGGCTTCTTCCATCGACACGCCGTTGACCGTGTAAGGAACTGCTTGTCCGTCTTCGGCCAACATGGTGGTTTTGACGATCTCGCGGACCGTATCGGTTTCGGTTGATCCGTTGAGTCGGAATTGAACTGACGATCCACCGGCGAAGTCGATGTCCAGAATGCTTCGTCCGCGAGCGAACAACGATGCAACACCGATCGCCACCAAGATAGCCGACACAAACAGCATCAACTTGCCCTTGCCCACGAAGTCCAAGCCAGCGTCACCGGCAATGCTGTGGCGAAGCGAGTTGACACTGTCGGACATCGAAAGCGAAAGGAAGCCGTGGCGTTCAGCCAAGTCGAAGAAGGTTCGCGAAACGTAGATGGCGGTAAACATCGAGAACAGGATGCCCAAGATCAACGTGACGGCAAAGCCGCGAATTTGGTCAGTACCGATGGCGTACAAAACGATCGCCGTGATCAGCGTCGTCAAGTTGGCATCGATGATCGTCACCGTAGCTTTGGCGAAACCATTGCGGATTGCCATTCGCGAAGCGGCACCTTTTTTCAGTTCCTCGCGGATCCGTTCAAAGATCAGAACGTTCGCATCAACCGACATACCCACGGTCAACACCAAACCGGCAAGTCCGGGCAACGTGAGCGGTTGGTTGATCAGCACCATCGTGGCCAAAATCATCGCCAAGTTCATGATCAGGGCGATGCAAGCGACCACGCCCGCGAAACGGTAATAGAACAAGATAAAGACGAGCACCAGCATCAGCGACACGGAAATCGCCCAGACGCCCTTGTTGATGGTGTCAGCCCCCAGGGTCGGGTCAATTTGGTTCTCGGCGATCGGCTGAGGCGTCAACGCGGCTGGCAATTGACCTGCCTTCAGGATCTTGACCAAGTCTTCGACTTCTTCACGAGTGAAGCGACCGGTGATGCGTCCTTCTTTACGAATCGCTTGCAGAATGTTCGGCGCCGAAAGCAGTTTGTCGTCAAGCACGATGCCGAGTTGGCGTTGGCGACTGCCTTGGGGAGCGTTCTCGCTCGTCAACGCAAAGAAGCGGTTGGATCCCGAGTCCGTCAAATTGAATGCGACGGCGGGAGCACCTTGTTGGTCGAAAGTACTCGCAGCGAACGCCAAGTCTTCCCCGGTGATATTAAGCAGCGGATCGACGATCATCAGGACCTCGAGAGCGCTGAATTTCTGGTCGTCGATCCATCGGCCAATTGCCAATTCCGGATCCGAGTTCATGCGAACGTTTTCCGGAAGGGAGATCAGTTCGCCGGTGTCTGGATTTCTCAGAACCGATCCCGCAACATTGACTCGCAAACGACCTTTCACGCCATTGTCGACTTCGCGATCGACTTCCACCCACAAACCGTAGGGACCGTTGTCGCCGTCTTCGCGGACGGTGGGAGCCAAGCGAACGCTACGCTCGGGCGATTGAGAATGCTCGGCGGCTGTGGTGATGATGCCTTGATGGTCGGCTTGATTGGCGACGATCGCGAAACGCAGGATACCCGCAGTTTCGATCGCGCCCTTGATGCGATCCACTTCGGATTGTTCGACGGCGGGAACGATAATTTCGATTTGAGTTTCGCCGTAAGGGCGAATCACGATTTCTTGGGTTCCCGATGGATTGATTCGACGACCCAAGGGTTCCACGAGGTCTTCGGACTTGACCGTTTCGTCAGAGTTCTCGTTCAGGGTTTCCAGTTTTTCCGGGTCCATTTCGTAGACCAAGATGGTTCCGCCGCTAAGGTCGACGCCGAGACCGGGAAGCTTGTTGATTAGCACGACCGAGCTGGCAATCATCGCCAACAAGACCCATCCAAAACGGTTGCCCGAGTTGGGCATCTTCAAAGACTTGGCAAGAAAGCCGCCGATGACGAAAGGCACGATCAGAACCGCCAAGGCGATTGCCACAAACAGGTACTGTTTACCCGAGATTCCTTCCGCTACGGCACCTGCTTGGGTTTGGGCCAGCAGTGAGGAGGCGGCAAATGGGACCGCCGAAGTGACGACGTCCAGGGAAGGCGTGGTGAAAAGGGAACAGTCCATCGGAATTTTCGTGCTATCGAGGGGAAGGTGTTTCGTAAGTTCCGCAGGTCGCATCCGGCGATGGCGGAAATAACTTTGAAAAGTTGTGCTGGTAGCTTGGAAAGTGTTTCGTGTTTCGTTGGCCGGTCTTGTTCAATGCACCTAGGTGGTGGCTTCTTTTTCGTCCTTCGCGTCCTTAGGCGTCACAATCTGGCCGATCGCCGAGCGATTGACTCGGATGCGAGCGTTGCCACTTTCGTCAACTTTGAGGGTGACAATGCCATCGCTTTCGGAGATTGCCGCGACCACACCATGGATGCCACCGATGGTGACAACACGGTCGTTCTTCTTCAGTGACGCCATCATCTTGGCTTCTTCCGCTTTTTTGCGACGTTCCGGAGCGATCACAATGAAGTAGAAAAGGAAAAAGAAACCCGCGACAAGCGTCAGCGGCGACAGAAAGCTAGGGCCTGGCTCGGCGGCAGGGGCCTGGGCAAATAGCGCAGCAGAGCCTTGGGCGACCAGTTGGACGGAGGTCCAAGCGTCTGATCGGCCAGAAAAACTAGCAATGGATTCGGTAACTAAAGGGGTCACGCGGGTCGGATGCCTGACGCGAAAAGCGACGAGAGTACTGAAAAATGCCAGCAAGAGGGGCTAAAAGTAGCCGCTGGCCAGTGCGGCATGATATGGATGTGGAAAAAAGGTCACAAGGGCAGAGTCGGGATCAGGCAACAGGAATTAGCTATCAGGGGCCGGGACTAGGCAATAGGGGACAGGTAACAGGCGTCAAGTTTCTGGTTTGAGGTTTCAAGTTTCAGTTTTCAGGGAACAGCTCATCGGTTTCAGTGAGCCAATCGTCGTTTCGGTCTGATAGTCGACCGCGAGCCCCTGATCCCAATCTTCGATCTACGAGCTCCTGGTTCCAAGCTCCTGGTTCCAAGCTCCTGATTCCGAGCACCTGATTTCATGCACCTGACTTGAAACGTCTTGGCTCTTCGTTCTTGGCCCCTACTTTCGCCCTTTCGTCAAAGTCGGCGCAATCTGTACTTTCGGCTCAAGCCACATCTTCGGAACCGCCGATGGTGGAGACAGCGGGAAAATTTCTCGTGCCCAATACATCATTTGCCTCCCCCGAACAACTGACGACAGGAATCTGGTCCCATGCGAAAGACCTTCCTCTCCCTGCTGACTACCGCGACCGTCTTTTTGACGGGGGCCGGATACGCACAAGCCGAAATTGCTTGGGAAAGCAGCCTACGAAAGGCTCACGATAAAGCGTCCAGCGAAGGAAAGCTTCTTCTGCTGCACTTCACTCGCGACAATTGCGTTTATTGCGACAAGTTAGAGGAGGGAGCTTTCAAGACGGATACCGTCTCTCAAGCCGTCGCCGCCAACTTCGTTCCAATGAAGGTCAATGTCAGCGACAGTGCTGGCAATAAGAAACTCGGCGAGATGTTCAAAGTGGACCGCTTTCCCATGGATGTCGTCGTGACAACGGACGGAAAGGCTCTCGTTCACACGATTAGCCCTCAAGATCCGAACCAATACGTCGCGATGCTCGCTAAAACATTGCCGACTCAGGCACCGGTTCAGCAATCAGCGCCACAAACTCAGATTGCCAAGGCTCCAGCTCCCCAATACACAGCACCCCAGCAAACATCACCTCAAACGGCACCCGCTGGTCCTACTGGTGGCGATACTTGGGCACTTCCCAATCCAACCGCCGGCGCAGGTGTTGCCGCATCGACGGTCAGCAGTCGCAGCAACGGAATGTCGCTTTCGATGCCTTCCCAGGCTCCGGCATCGGCTTCCATCGCACCTCCAGTCGCCGCCGCCACCAAGGCACCAAGCCAAAAGGTCAGCCGCAGCAGCAAGTCACCTGAATTGGCCATGGATGGTTACTGTCCTGTGACGGTCGTGAACGAATCGCGATGGGTGGAAGGCAAGCCAGACTTCGGTGTCATTCACCTGGGCAAGCTGTACCTCTTCGACAGCAAGCAGGCGATGGCGACCTTCTTGATTGATCCCATCCCTTACACTCCGGTCTTGAACGAAATCGACGTCGTGCGTTTCTTCGAGGAACGGAAGATCGTGAAGGGTAAGCGAGAATTCGCGATGCAAGATCCAGTCAACAAGCGAATGTTCTTCTTTGCCGATGAAGACGCGATGATTCACTTCGAAAACGAGTGGGGCCGCTACGTCGGTGCCGCGATTCAAGTGATGGACAAGGCCGTTAAGGAATCCAATCCAGGTTCCTGATCAAAGCGGTCAGCACTTATGCCGGTCAACATCTGGGCCGGTCAGAATCTGGGCCGGTCAGGATATGGGCCGGTCAGGATATGGGCCGGTCAGAATTAGGCAGAGCCGATCAACGAGCGGCCGCTGCGGTAAGCGGCCGAGGCTCTTCAGCGGTCTCTTTAGCGACTGAGTCTTTCTAGCGACCAGTTGTCCAGCAACAAATTTTCCAGCAACGGGCGTGGAGGCGACTAAATCGCTTTCAGCCCGTTTTGCAATTCCAGAACTTCACCAATCCAAGTGCTGTGGTGTATCTCGCCAGCATCTTGCCATCGCATTCGCATCGCCGACGAAGTCTTCAGCACGCGATCGATTCCCGCGATGGCGGCTGGAACCAGTGCTTTGAGTTCATCAGCTAGGTTCTCGTGATTCTCGATCCACGATAATGCTTGCTCAGGCATCTTTTCACGCGGCTCGGCGAGAACACCGTGAATTAGTTCCGACGTGCCCAGGACTCCGACGCAGGCCACGAAGTTCAATGCATCCTGGTCAGACAAGTCCAGGCAGTGCGTGAAGAATGAGATAGGATCGGAATCTTCAAGGTCCTCCAACCAATCGCAGGCGAAATCGTCTTCAAAGGTGCGTGGGCCCCAAGTGCTCATCGTCGTCTCAAAAATGCGGCCTAGGCGTCTCGCCTATGAAAAAGTTTGGCTAGATACCGAGCGATTCGCCCAGGCTTTGCTGTGGTCAGCTTATTTGCCGTTCCACCACCAACCATCGTTGCGAGCGGCCAATGCTGCGGAAGCTTCGGTCGCGACTTCGGGAGCAACGACTTGCTTTTCGACGACTTCGAATGCATTGATATCGACACCACCCGAAGCGGTGACGACCCAGCCCTTGCGGCCGCGAATGAAGCTGCATTGCGGTGAAACGCTGCGAGGAACGTCGTAAGCAGCTAGTTCAATCGATCCTTCCAAGACCGACAGGTCCAAGCCGGCTTTGCGAGCGAGTCCTTCTTGACGAATCAGGGTGGCCAACACGGTCACGTCCATCACGTTCTGCAGGTCAGAGAAGATCGGCATCGCGGAAATCAATTCAGGAAGGCTGGCGTTCATCTTGTCGGCCCAGGCCTGAGCTACCTTGTCGGTCTTGCCCGCACCTTTCACGCTGCCATCTGCGTTTACCAAGTCTTGCTCGGTGAGAGTTTTGACGCGGTTGCCAGCGATTTTCCAAGCCATAGCGTCTTCGGTTTTGGCCAGTTCGGTATAGTCGCAAGCCATCCACCAACGTGGGTTTTGACCGGGGCCATGAGCGCTATTGCGGCTCATTTCAAGGTAGCTGGGAAGTTGAGCAATCGGGGAATCAACCAAACCCATTGCGACACGCTTCATTTCGAAGTCGGCCGCAACCATGGTGCGAGCGTAGCGTGAATCCAATGGCACGCCGGTAAGGTGGATCATTTGCGGGCCATAAGCCTCCTTCATCGACGCTTCCAAGCCCACGGGGTTTTCGCCGGGACGAAGCTTCACTTTGCGAAGCATGGTTTGCAATCGTCGGCGTCCCTCGGCGGTTGGTTCGATCGAGCAACTGATCGGCTCATTCGCAGCCCGTTCGACTCCACCGATTGCGACCGCAAGATCGGCCAAACGCATCACTGAGCCACCGGTGATTGAGCCCACAACGTGTCCGTCGTCACGAAGCTTCCATGGTTCAGCCGGACCGGCGATCACGATGTCTGAGTTTTCAGCGTCAACGAACACATAGTCAATTTGTTGCAATCCGGCCAAGTATTCGACTTCGGCAGGGATGGGGTTGCCCGATTGTTTGGCTTCGACGATCGCTTGTTGCAATCCTTTTAGCGAAACCATTCGCAGCGATGCTTCGTTGGCCAAGTCGCCTTGGACCTGTTTGGTGTGTTGGCGAAGCATTTCGGCGAGTTCACGTTTTTCGTCAATCGTGGCATCTCGCACAATGCCCGCCGCGTCAACCATCACGCCCCCAACACTGTTCTGGTTGCCCAGACCACCGATCAAGCCGGCGTGCAAGGACGCTGCCAGCGCTATCACGCCAAGGGAACCCAAGCTCACACGCTTTGTCAGGGTGATGAGTCGATTTGGCTGAGCGTGCCACTTTAGCAGTGCAGAAAAATCCATCGTGTGGATCTCCGGGGGCAGGTTGTTCGAGAGCGAAGGGTGACCATGATAAGATGAGAGCTGTCCGCAAAAAACAGCATTCCCATGTTCGTTAGGATAGTTGCAGGCCTGCTTGGCGGCAACGTAGAACGGAATTTATTCCGATGGATGGTCGGCTTTTGATCGGTGGAATGATCGCATTTTGACGATTCTTTCCCCTGTCTTGCCGCAGCATATTTCACGCTTCTCCTCTTAACACACCAATTCCTTTTGTCTTCATCCGCCTACCTTGTGCTTCGATCCGCCGGCCGCTGGAGTGACGTGTTCCGGCTTTCGCCACCCGCCCAGGCGATTCTGGGCCGGTCTTCGCAAAGCCAAATCGTGCTCCGAAGTGAGCGAGCCAGTCGCCAGCATGCTCGGATTTATTGGCATCCCGGCGATCGCGATGGGGATGGGGCCGGCTGGATGATCGAAGATCTCGGCAGCCGCAATGGGACCTTCGTCGATGGAACCCAGATCACCGCGCCGACATTGTTGACCGATCCGGTGGAAATCAACGTCGCTGGATTTACCATTCGATTCACTCATCACATCAACGCAGCGCCCGCGAGCGAGAAGTCCGAGGCTCAAGCCACCGACGATCAGCTAACCATGGAGTTCGATCCATCAGCGATCACAGATCGTCGCAGCAAGAGCCGGTATTTGGAAAATGATCCGACGGCATCGCCCGGCAGTGCTTCGGCGGCCAGTGCGGCTGGGTTGTCGAGTCGTCGACTGTTGCAGCTCGCCTTCGCGCTCGCTCGCACCGATTCATTTGAGTCGTTGGTCGAAGAAACGCTCAATGCATTGGATCAACATCTGATACTTGATTCGGCCGGGGTCTACGCTTCGCAAGCTGCTTCCAGCGTGATCGACATGCCGCTTGTTGGTACGCGGCAAAACGGAACGCGTTCTTATCGTCGTCCGCCAGATTCGCTGTTGCAAACCATCGAGGGCGAAAACAGCGAGGCGACGTTGGCACGGAACATCCTCGGCGATTCAACGCTGGCGACCGAGAATAGTCGTGGTGTGATTGATGTCGAGAGTCTGATCATTGCACCGGTGCGTGACACCGACGCGATCCTTCGAGGATTTATCCACGTCACTACCACTGGCGGGCAAGATCCCTTGTCGAGTGAGGACCTTGAATTTGTGGTCGCCGCAGCGCAAATCCTGGCTGAGTCGATCCGTTCACTCGGACAGCAAGTTCAACTGTCACGTTCGCTTGATCGCAGTCGCAAGCAGGTGGAGCTGTTGCAGCGTCAGGTCAGCGACAAGGTCCGCTTGGTTGGACGTTCGAAGCTAATCCGCAGCGTGATCGACAAAATTGGCCTCGCCGCACCGACGAACACCACAATCTTGGTTCGAGGTGAATCGGGAGTTGGGAAAGAATTGGTGGCTGCGGCGCTGCATCATGCGAGCACGCGACGTGATGGACCATTGGTGTGTTTGAACTGTGCCGCGCTATCGCCAACACTACTCGAAAGTGAATTGTTTGGTCATGAAAAAGGTGCGTTCACAGGAGCTACTGATCAAAAGGCGGGCAAGTTCGAAACCGCCGATACCGGAACTCTGATGCTTGACGAAATTGGCGAGATGAGCGCCGAGGTGCAGGCAAAGTTCCTTCGAGTCCTTGAAGGTCATGCCTTCGAACGAGTGGGCGGACACGAATCGATCAAGGTTGACGTGCGAGTGGTCGCCGCGACCAACCGCGATCTTCAGGACATGGTTCGCCAAGGAACTTTCCGGCAAGATTTGTACTATCGGCTGAACGTTGTCGAGATCGTGGTGCCGCCGCTGCGTGAACGAGCGGACGATGCGCTGCTGATCGCTGACTACTTCCTCAACAAATTCAACCTCGAAACTGGCCGCAAGATCGAAGGCTTCACTGCGGCAGCCAAGCGAGCGTTGTTAGATTATTCGTGGCCGGGCAACATTCGTGAGCTGAAGAATGTTGTTGAGCGTGCGGTTGTGCTCAATACGAAAAACGAGATCGATGTTTCCGATCTAGCGTTATCGCAGACGCCGATGCCGAGTGGTCCATCCGCCACATCACTTACGAGCGACGTCAATCTTACGCTCGCCGAACTGGAACGCGCTCACATTGAACGAGTGCTTCGGCATACGGAAGGCAACAAGACTCAGGCGGCCAAGTCGCTTGGTATCGAACGCAGTACGCTCGATCGGAAGTTAAAGCGTTGGTCCGAGTGACGAATCGACGCTTATTGCTTCAACGCTAGTTTCACCATTTGCCCCATCGATCGAATGGCCTCGCGTGATGTCAGTTTGCTTTCGCCGAGCGTTCGATCGGTGAACGTGATTGGCACTTCGATCATGTGAGCTTTGACTTGTTTCAGCCGAATCAAGATCTCTTCCAGTACCGAATAGCCGTTGCTCACCAAGTTGTCGGCACCAGCTTCCTTGAGTTTCTGAACTCGATAGCAACGCATCGAACCGCTGCAATCTCGAACTGGCAATCGCAAGCACAGCGTGGCAAATCGATTGACCAGATGGCTCATGATCTTTCGTCTCAGCGGCCATCCCACAATGGAGCCACCGTCGACGTATCGCGAGCCAATCACCACGTCGATTTCACGTTGAGGTTTACCGTTGGCGGTAGGTTGTTCATCGGCTGGTTGGTTTGAAGCTGCGCTGTTTGCTGAGTTATTAGTCACCGATCTATTTGTCGCCGAGTTGATCGTCACCGCGTCATTAGTCGCTGCTGCGTTACTGCTCACGTCGCGGCCACCCGATTTCGTTGAATGCGTTGTCTGATGAGTTGCTGCATCCAGCAGTCTCGGTATGTCGGCGGGGTTGTGACTGAAGTCGCCATCCAGGTTGACGAACCATTCATAGTCGCCATCGATAGCCGCTTGCATGGCGTGTCGGATCGCTCCACCAAGTCCACGCGCCGTGCGAACGTCGACTCGGATCCGAGCGTCATGTTCGGCGCTTCGGTTCGCGATCGCCGCGGTGCCATCGGGCGAATTGTCGTCGACGATCAAGATATCGGCGTCGGGCAACGCCATTCGCAAATGCGTCAGCAAGCTCTCGATATTCGCGGCCTCATTGAGCGTGCAAACACCGATCAGAACTCTTCCCGTGGGTGGAGGTGCTAGATCGGCGACGGTGGCGGCGTTTGGCATCAATTCATTCATTCTTCATTTACCTTACTCGCAAACCACCAATTTCGACCAGCGTGGTTTTTTCCATGCGTCGTTTGGCTCCCACCATGATCGGTTTTCGATAACGATATTTCTGGCTCGTAGAATCATCGAGCCAACGCGATGACGGGCTTGGGGGCGACCACGCATAGCAAACGGATCCGCGCCCACGGGTGTACGCATGGAAGATTGCGGGATAAAAATGGTCATCCCTTCATGGTGGCCTCGCGGCCCGGAACTCTAAGGAATCATTGACGTGGACCAGCATCATCTTGACATTGCCATCCGTGCGGCTCGAGCAGGTGCGAGGGAGTTGATGGCGCGTCGCGATGATCGAGTCGTTCGCGAAAAGGCGCCCAAGGATTTGGTGACCGACGCGGATTTAGCATCCCAAGAAGCCGTGCGTAAGATTTTGCTCGACGCATGCGAAGGCTACGCATTTGTGGGGGAAGAGGAAGGCGAGACCCAGCCACCCGACGCAGTGCGAAAGGGCGACGACGACGCTCCGCCATGTTGGGTAGTCGATCCTCTCGATGGGACGGTCAACTACGTTCATCGACTTCAATCGTTCGCTGTTTCGATTGGTCTGTACGCCAAAGGCAAGATGCGGCTGGGGGTAATTTACGATCCGGTTTCTGGCGAGATGTTCACGGCTTTCGAAGGCGGGGGAGCGTTTTGTAATGGCAAGCCCATCAAGGTGAGCGGTCAAAGTGATTTATCGGACTCGTTGGTCGCTTGTAGCTTTCCCGCCGGAATCAAAAAAACAGACCCCGAGGTCGGGAAGTTCGTCAACGTTCTTGAGCAGTGCCGGTCGCTTCGACGGCTTGGGTCGTGTGCACTCAACATGTGCTATGTTGCCGCAGGTCGATTGGATTCCTATTGGGCGACCGCCGTGTCACCATGGGACTCGGCGGCAGGAACAGTCATTGCCCGCGAGGCAGGGGCAGTCATTACCGCCTACGACGGTGGTGAATTCGACGACTGGAATCCACGGTTCTGCGTTTCGGGTTCGTTGCCACTTCACCAATCGATGGTTGCGTTGCTGAAGTCGGACTCGATTACTTAGTTTTCGTCTGCGTAGCTTTCGTCGCCATCGCAGGCAGCAAACGGAAATTAATTTCTCGACCGCGCACGCTGCGATAGGTCCAGTCAGCACGTCCGCGTGACAAAGTGTTTCGCGGTAAAATCCGTGATGCCGTCTGATTGTGGCAGTATTGATACCCCGCTAAACTGAAGCGAAGAGCTGGCGGAATGTGCTCTGAATCAGTTTTGACCCTCCTGACCGGCACCCCATCGATCACCTGGAAACGCGGATGAGTAAATCAGACAACTTGGATGTAATGGACGCCGGCACCGTAAAGATGATCATTGGTGATCGAGAAATCGAGATGCCACTGGTCGAAGGTAGTGAGGGCGAGAAGGGCATCGATATCAGTAAGTTGCGTGCTTCGACTGGCTTGATCACGCTCGACGATGGCTTCGTCAACACCGGTTCGACTCGCTCTGCCATCACTTTTCTCGATGGTGAAAAAGGAATCCTGCGATATCGCGGATACCCCATCGAAGAGTTGGCGGCAAAGAGTGACTTTGTCGAAGTCGCGTATCTCTTGATCTACGGCGACCTACCCACCCCGGTCCAGGCGGAAGCGTTTCGTTCGGGGATTCGTGATCACACGATGATTCACGAAGACATGCGTTCGTTTTACAACGGGTTCCCTCGTGATGCTCACCCGATGGCGATCTTGTCGAGTGTGGTGGGAGCGTTGTCGACGTTCTACCAAGATTCGATGGATCCTAACGACGCCGATCAGGTTGAAATCTCGATCTACCGGTTGCTCGCCAAGCTGCCAACGATTGCGGCTTACAGCTACAAGAAGTCGATGGGTCAGCCATTCATTTACCCGAACAATGAATTGAGCTACTGCGAGAACTTCTTGCACATGATGTTTGCGACTCCGGCGCACGAGTACATGGTCGACCCGGACTTCGCCGAAGCGTTGAATTTGTTGTTGATCGTTCACGCCGACCACGAACAAAATTGCAGCACGTCGACGGTCCGCATGGTTGGTAGTAGTAACGCGAACTTGTTTGCATCAATCTCGGCCGGTATCGGCGCCCTTTGGGGGCCCTTGCACGGTGGAGCCAACGAAGCGTGCGTGAACATGCTTGATCAAATCGCCAAGGACGGTGGTGACGTCAAGAAGTACGTCGATATGGCCAAGGACAAAGAAAACGGTTTCCGCTTAATGGGATTCGGTCACCGGGTCTACAAGAACTTTGATCCGCGTGCGACGATCATCAAGGCAAGCTGCGAGAAATTGTTGAAGAAGCTGAACTTGGATGATCCGCTGTTCCATGTCGCGCAAGAGTTGCAGGAAGTCGCACTGCGAGACGAGTACTTCATCGAACGCAAGCTCTATCCCAACGTCGACTTTTATTCCGGCGTGATCTATCGCGCTCTTGGAATTCCCGTTCAGATGTTTACCGTGCTGTTCGCAATTGGACGTCTGCCGGGATGGATTGCTCACTGGCGTGAAATGCACGCGAACCCTGGAAGTCGCATCAACCGCCCTCGCCAAATCTACACCGGGGCGACCGAGCGTGAGTTTGTCAGTATCGAAAAACGATAGTTCGCCGTACCCGCTCGTCGATCGGTTTGGACGTGTCCACCGTAGCGTTCGATTGAGCGTTACGGATCGTTGCAACATCCGATGCTTCTATTGCATGCCCGAGCACGATGCCGTGTTCGCGCCGCGCGAACAATTGCTGACCTTCGAAGAACTCCATCGACTGACTTCTTTGTTGGTCACTCAGATGGGTGTCAACCGAGTGCGGATCACTGGCGGTGAACCCCTGGTGCGACGAGAGCTACCCACGCTGATCCAAATGTTGGCGGGGATTCCGGGACTGGAAGACTTGTCGTTGACGACCAACGGAGTGCTGCTTGCTGAACACGCCGATGCGCTGCGTGACGCCGGCTTGCAGCGGCTCAACATCAGTCTCGATACGCTCGACGAATCGACGTTCCAACGAATATCGCGGCGTTCTGGTTTGGCTAAAGTGATCGAAGGAATCGATGCCGCGATTGCCGCCGGCTTCCAAAGCGTGAAGCTAAACGCACTGGCGATTGCTGGGGTGAGCGAACCGGAAATCACTCGCTTGGCCGAGTTTGCGATCGACCGAGGTGTCTCCATTCGTTTTATCGAGTTCATGCCACTCGACAGCGATCGCGATTGGACGTCCGCGAAAGTGCTAACGGGTGATCGGCTGCTCGCAATCTTGCGCGAACGTTTCGGCGAAGTGACACCTATACAACGAGCCGATCAATCTCAACCGTCGGAAGACTTCTTGGTTGGGCGTGGACGCGTCGGAATTATTCGTTCGGTTAGCGAACCGTTTTGCGGTTCTTGCGATCGATTGAGAATCACCGCGGATGGATCAATGCGAAACTGTCTCTTTGCGAGTGAAGAGACCCCGCTTCGCGAATTGATGCGGTCGGGAGCCCACGATCAGGTCTTAGCTGACCAAATCGCGTCATGTGTGGCAGCCAAGAAAGCGGCTCACGGCATCGATGATGCCTCGTTCTCGCCACCTATCCGCCCGATGTATTCGATTGGCGGATAGGTCGCGAAAAGAAAAATATACTGCTTGAACGACGAAGCAACTCATTCGTCGCTCAGCAATGCAGGCCGGTTATTCGGTGGCCGGTCGCTTGGGACGATCGCCACCCGGTTCGCCACCGCCATCGCCATTTCGATCGCCACGACGACCTTGTCCACCGCCGCCCATGCGTGACATCGCTTTGGTGAGTTCTTCCTTGGAAAGCGATCCATCACCATCGGCGTCGATGCGTGCTAGACGACCTGACATTGCTTCAGGAATCTCATCGCCGCTGAGTTTTCCGTCGCCATCGGCGTCTCGGTTTTCGAACATCTTGGCAACCATTTCAGGGCCGCCTCTACCTTGGCGTGACATCCCTTCGCGTCCACCTGGCCCACCTGGTCCGCCCGGGCCACCACCGCGATTGCCCATCATGGTAGGCCGCAGTTCATTGGCACTTAGCGAACCGTCATTGTCTTTGTCCAACGTTTTCAAGGCAGCGACCGCATTGTTAATTTCGTCGCTACTGATGGTGCCGTCTTGGTCAACATCGAGCGCCTTGTAGATCGGCAGCATCTGGATCATTCGTCCGAAGCCTTCGGGACCACCCCCGCCGCCAGGTCCCCCGCGTCCGGGGCCGCCTTCACGACGAGCGCCTCTGTCTCGTGGTCCTTTTTCGGATCCCGTTTCTGGTGGGTCGGCCAGTACCGTTGAAGTTGATAGTCCAGCTAGCAAACTCGCCAACACAGCAGTGCGGATTGGATTGCGTTTCATTATTAGGTTACCTTTTCGGGGAAGTTGTCATAGGACGTTCTGTAAAACGCCGCGCCAAGTGCAAGGTTTCGGTGCGAATGCACAATCCGATCAAGTGACCTAGAACATTTGGCCAATAGCTTCGTCCGCAAGTTGGCTCCAAAGTGTCTCGTCTTTGGTGCGATCTACAACTGGTGTCGGTGCCCCTGCGGCTTCATCCTCGGACGTCGCGTTAGATTCCCTTGCGATTTGATTGATGATGATCAACGCGTCGCGGGCCGTGACTTTGTAGTCACCATTAACGTCTAGGAAATAGGGATCGGGTTTCTCGCTCGTCGGATCCAAGTCGACGTTGTCCTGGCGACGCCCAAGTTCGTTGATGATGATCAAAGCATCGTTGGCTGAAGTGCCGTTAAGCCCGTTGACGTCATACCGGTTCTCAGGATTTTGAAAGACCGGAGGTTCGTCGTCGAGAACTTCCAGTGTCGCAGACCCCTGAGTGTAAAGGTCGTTTCGAAAGACAAGGTTAAGGCTCTTGGGGGCTGCAGCAACATCATTGTCGACAGCTATAACGGGAATGCGGACGGAAGCCTGACCCGCCGGAATCGTAAATTCGCGTGGAAGGTCTATCTGTGAAGCAAGAAAGCCTAAAGCGGAAACGACAAGTTCCTCGTCCGTGTCGGTATTGCTTCGTCGGATTGTCAAATTCACAGCCGAACCACCTTCGACAACGCTGTCGCTCGACAGAGCCGCCGTGAGTGATTCTTCGTCGCGAACGTCAATCGTGACTCTGCCAGACTCAACGCCACCGCCGGACGCCGTTAGTTCAACCGCAACGGTTCCATCAAGAAGATTGTCGTTGACCGCGTTGAGTGGAATCGTGACCGACGATTCGCCAGCAGGAATCACCGCTGTAGCGTCAACCGTCAATTCCGTGGTGTCGGACGAGGCCACCGTGATCGTTTGGTTGAACGTTTTCGCAGGACCACTACGCGTGATCGTTAGCGTTGCTGCCGCATTCCCCGCGTTCTCGTCGACCGCACTCTTGCTAACTTTCAAGCTAAGTTCTGGTTTGGGAGTAACGGTAATCGTAAAGGTCTTTTCGTCGGAGCCTTGGTTGTCATCGAACACACGCAACTTCACCGTCTTAACGCCGGTGGTCTCGTAAACGTGAGTACCCTTGAACTTGGCCGACGTCAACGTGCCATCGGCCTTGCCATTGGTGGTAACCGTGGCGTTGCCATCGTCGATGGTTCCATCACCCCAATCAATCGAATACGAGAATGTTTCCTCGCTAGCGGGATCACCATTGGGAGTCGAAAATCCTGGATCGGTGATCGTTCCGATCGGATCGAGCGTGATCGCCTTACCGACCTCGACAGTCTGATTTCCAACCGAGGTCAACGAGGGCGCAACATTCGTGACGTTGACCGTACGAATTTCATGGGTAAGTGTTCCCGACGTCGATCCACGAAGCACGACCGTGACGAGGTACTGGCCATCATCGGCGTAGACATGAGTCTGATTGATTTTCGCAGTTGTTGATTCGAGCTTTTCCCAACCAATGTCGTACATGCCAGCCAAGTCAAGTGTCGAAAGGCCTCGCGCACGGACATCGATCTGGGGTGTCATGTTGGTGCTTTGGATGTTGGCGACGCTTTGTGCCCAGTGAGCCGTGGTCAACGGAACTTTGCCATCGCCTTCGTAGGCTTGGTTTGCGTTCGTCCCATCAAAACGACTTCCATTGACGAGGCGGTTCCAAGACGGTGCAAGCCCAAACCCAAACGCGTGTGCGAGTTCGTGAATCGCAATCGAAATGAAGTCGGTCTGGTTCTTGCCAATTTTTTCGGGATCCGTCCCAAAGTAAAAGTCGCGGGGTTGATCAAACGCAATCGAACCTACAACCGCTGCGAAGTCATCGGGCGATTTCTTGAGCGATCCGGTCTGACCTCGCGACCGAAGGTCATCCACGATCGAATCAAGCTTTGCCTGAGCTTGGTTGTTGCACTGCGTTTGCGTAAGCGTGCCGCAACTGAAGAACGTAGCTGGATTCTTGATCGACACGTTAAGCGAACCAATCCCGCCGACTGCTGCAACAGACGGTCCCAAACCTCGTTCGTTATCAAAATTTCTTGAGCCCGCGAAAATCAAAACTTCGTTGGCCGCAATCCTTACGTTCCGTTTGCTGCTCACTTCAAAATTCTGTACGCCCGTCGTTGGGTGGTCGATGACCGGCGTGACGTTCACGTCAGGATGGGTTCCGGTCGCTTCAAGTTCGTCGGCGAACAAACTAACGAAGGAGTTCGCGGCGTACTCTAAGGCCGCCTTCGATCCGGCTTGTTTGAAGAAACCGCGTGTATCGAGCGAGTAGTCGAACTTGATTTTGAGCTTGCCAGTTTCGTTGGTACCTAGCCCGGTCACATTCGTTTTTTGACCGTCTCCCCAAAACACTTCGCCGGAGATGTTGCCAGTCAGGCCCTCGGTGCTGAGGTTTTGGCTAAGTTCGAAAGCGGCCGCTTCGGCGATCATTAGCCGACGTATTTCCAGCGATTCAAACCTCAAAGGACGACTTAACTTGGGACTGCGACGACGCTGCCTTGAGGGCGCATTGAGTCGGGGCACTGTTGGCATAACGTTATTGAAGAGGATGAGAAGAGACAGCGAGCGCTGAGTGTACGTCCAGGTAGTATTCTATGGAGTCATGCAATAGGGAATAAGTGCAATGCAAGGCGTCCAGGGCTTTCCTTTTGCGGTCGGCGGCCAACACCAAGTTTGAACCGTAGTCACCAGCAGGTGAACGGGTGTGCTGGTACGCAGCCGGCAAACGACCGCTTATCTGGGTCGCAAGATCATCGACTTGGCGGTAGTTTGCTTGAGATAAACTAGGTCCGTCCCATCGCCTGTCATGGCTTCGTTAACCAGGTCAGCAAGTCCCTCTTCGGAAACACGGCCAATGATTCCACCTCTAAATCCCCGTCAGTACATGTTCCGTCAGTTCGTGTTTTGTTTGCTGGTAGCAACTTGCCTCACTAACTCACAATCGCATGCTGACGAGCCTTCCGAGACGTCAGAAGTTACGGCGTCAGAAGTCGAGCCAAAGCCAGCCGAGACGGTGTCGATCTTCGCGGATAAGAATCTCGAAGAAGCGGTACGGGCCGAAGTTTATGCCAAACGGTACAACAGTGAACCCATTTTGGCGGAAGATGTTGCCACGATTTCTCGAGTCGTTGCGAAACGTAAAGGAATCAAGAGTCTGGCGGGCTTGGAACATTGCAAGCGAATCATGCTTTTGGATCTTGCTGGCAATGAGATCGCCGATCTCAACCCGCTGAGCGAACTGAAGTTGTTACAGTCTGTTACGATTTCGAAGAACAAAATTTCGGACTTGTCGCCGATCAAAGGACTGAAGTCGATGCAGTTGCTGGACTTGTCCGAGAACCAAGTTGCGGACCTTTCCGCTATCGAAGGAATGTCGAACCTGAGAACGCTTTACGTCAGCGGCAACAAGATTGATGATCTTTCGTCACTGGCCAAATTGACCAAGCTGTGGTCGGTCGATTTTTCTACCAACCAAGTTTCGGACTTAGCGCCGATAGCGAATTTGAAGTGGCTCAGTACCCTTAACGCAGACGGCAATCAAGTCGAATCGCTCACGCCGTTAAAGGGGCTGGGCGAACTGGACCTGATGATGATTCGCCGAAACAAGATTCGCGATCTAACGCCATTAATTGAAATGTGCGAAGCAGACTTCAACGGGGATCGCAAATTCGCGCCGTATCTAGACATCTACATCAGCGGCAATCCGATCGACGATGCGACACTGAATGAGCAAATCCAACGGTTGCAAGCTCTGGGCGTTGACGTCGAGGACGATCAATAGCCATCACGTCCCGGCACACACCTTACCAACCTTCGCACACCTTACCGACCTTCGCGTAATCGGTAGCCGAGCAGGTTGTCGAGTTCAGGTTCCGCTTCGATCAGCTTGACCGTCTGCTCGATATCGTACTCCACTCGGCGATAGACGATTTTCTCGGGATCGTGAATCACATAGCAACTTCGGGGGTCACCATCGCGAGGCTGACCGACGCTTCCGACGTTGATCATCAATCGTTGATTGCGATCCGAGATGTCATAGCCGGCGCCCGTATCCGTGGGGCGTACAAAGCGCAGGTCACTGGTGAAAACGCCAGGAACGTGGGTGTGGCCTTGAAAACACAGATGCCGGAATAGCGAGAATAGCTTTTCCATTTTCTTGACGTTCTGGGTGTCTTCGGGAAAAACGTATTCATTCGTCGGTCCGCGCGGCGAACCGTGAACAAACATTAGGCTTGGCAATTCACCGTCCCCGGACCCCGGCACTGCTTCTTCCACGATCCGTGGCATCCGGCACAGGTAATTCATACGCTTCAGGCTAACTTCGGGGCCTTCCGGGCCGCACTCGACCTGAGCTCGCGTCCAGAAAATGGCCTGTTCGGCAGCAACGTTGAAACCTTCTGGATCGAACAGCGCGCTGCTGTCGTGATTGCCAAGAATGCAGAACTCAAAGTTCATCACTTGATCGAGGCACTCGCAAGGCTGCGGCCCATAGCCAATGACATCGCCTAGGCAGACGATTCGATCGACGTTCTGCGATTCAACGTCGGCCAGCACCGCTTCAAGTGCGGACAAATTACCGTGAATGTCACTCAGGATCGCGGTGCGGGTCACGTCGGTTTATCAACTAGAAGGTAAGGAATATCAAGGTCGTTGCAGGCATCGCACTTCGATCAAATACTTGGGAATGAAGCCGAATGTTTCGACATAGTCGAGAAAGCGTGTCGTGCTTGAGTTAGACAAACGTCTTTCTAACGCCCGTGTTTAAGTCGATCGCCAAGAGCATCCGAAAGATCGGGCACGTTGTAGATCTTTTCGGCCGTCTTATTGCGATCATAGTCAACGCGGCGGTACGTAATCGTTTTCGCATCCGTGTCCAAAATCACATAGCACGACTTGTTATTGTCATCGCGAGGTTGGCCGACGCTTCCAACGTTGACCATCAGCTTTGCTCCGCCAATCTTGTAGGAATGGTCGCATTCGTCTGGCGAAATAAACTCGCATTCCGTTGTGAAGATTCCCGGCAGGTGGGTGTGTCCCATGAAGCAAACGTGTTCGATTTTGCCGAACAGAATTTCCATCTTGCGAGTGTCGAAGATGTATTCGGGGAACACGTACTCGTTCGTGGGGTCACGTGGGGAGCCATGCACGAAACGGTACTCGGATTCTTCGACCTGTCGCGGCAGTTCACCCAAGAAGTCCCAACGCGAATTGACTTGAGCGTTGCTTCCAGGTCCATTGTCGAGTTGGTCGCGAGTCCAATAAATCGCCTGCAACGCCATCTGATTGAAGCCATCAGGATCGAATAAAGCAGCTTGATCGTGATTGCCCAGAATTGTTTTCTGGCAACGCTTCATGACTAAATCAAGGCACTCGCAGGGATTCGGTCCATAGCCGATAATATCGCCCAGGCAGTAGATCTCTGCTACATCGTTAGAATCGATATCCGCTAACACGGCCTCGAATGCTTCGAGATTGCCGTGGATATCGCTGATCAAGGCTCGCTTCACCGGTGGATTCCTGCTGGTGCGTCGACGGTAGGTCGTCTCAATGGGGGCTCGTCATGAGTCATTCGACGACCTCCAATTGTAAGTGGAATTAAAATTTCGCAGCAATCCCATGACTGAGTAGCTCGTCGGAAGCCTCTATCCTAACCCACACCCTTGCACTTGAACAATCCACGCACTCGACGGAAGACTGAAACAAGCGGATGACTGAAACAATCGGGAACTCGACGATCCAAGCGGACGGGCAAACCGCGTCGGAAACCGCTGGGCAATTGGCGATGGAGACGACGGGAAAAGGCGGCAGTATCGCGATCTTAGTTGCCGGCCGAGTTGTGCACCAAGTCGTATTACCCCAACGAGAACGTACCGCGCGAGTCTTGACCGGCGAACTCGAGCGAACGGTCGCTTGGGCGAACCAATCGGGTATCAAGATTGGGCTTTTGTCGGTCGCCGATGGCCCAGGTTCATTCACCGGCCTGCGAATAGGCGTGACGACTGCGAAAACGCTTAGCTATGCGTGGCAAATCCCTTTGGTCTCGGTGGATTCGTTGTCAGCGATCGCGGCTGAAGCATTTCGAATGACCCCGAACGTAGACCGCATTCTGGTCGCTCTGGATGCTTATCGCGAACAGGCGTACGTCGCCGAAGTCAGCCGACAACTTCTTTCGACCACACCGTCAGAAATGGCCGAACGGATCGAGGTGCTTTCTCATTCTGAATTGGCCTCGCGAGTGGCATCAGCTCAGGGTTGGCATTTCGCTGGTGACGCCAAACTATTCGATGATGTCGATGCTGCTCGAATCCTGCCTCGAGAATGCGATGCCGTGGGAGTGGGCATTATCGCTCATCAAAAAGCCAGCCAAGAACTGTTTGTTGAGGCAATGGAGTTGGTACCTCGCTACGTCAAATTGAGCGCGGCCGAAGAGAAACTGTAAAGCGAAGTTTTTCTTAGCGCGAACGCAAAGATCGCGAGAAGGCAAACTGACCGACAATAAAAAAACCTCGACGAACAAGTTCGCCGAGGTTTTCCGATGAAAGACTGCAAATCTTTTTCGTCAATGATTACCAGTTGAACTCGGCACCCACGTAGGCTCCGTGCAACACGTAGCTGTCGTCGGCGAACACGGTTCCCGCTGCAGCGGCTGACGTGTAGTAGTTCGAATACGAATCCATCGCGTTAGCAACACCGGTGATTCCCATCACGCGGTAACCGCCACGGACGGTCCAGGCGTTGCTGATACGGTAGCCCAGTCCAAGATCAAGCTCGCCGAGCGTCGACAACACGGTGTCGGTATCGACCGTGTCGACCAAGTCGGTGCCAGCACCGGTTGGGTAAGCAAGCGTGGTTTGAGTTCCGAGACGGTGACGCAGTTCAGCGCGGTTTCCGTAAACACCAAACTTACCGCCAATGTTGAAGTCCAAGCGGTTGCCCAAGCAGTAAGTCAAGCGTCCACCAAACTGATAACCGAACAGGTTGTTTTCGGTATCAACGTTGTCGTAGATGTCTTCCGCTTGATAACCCGCTGTGCCGTCAATGTTGTAGGCAAGCTCGGACGAGTCTTTGATTTGGAACCAACGGAAACCGTGGCTTGTTGTCACACGTACTCGGCCCGAAGATGCACGCACCAATGGACCAGCCGCTCCGCCGTAACCGCACGAACCGTGACCAGCACCCCAGCCGAGGCCTCGTCCCATGCCGTATCCATTCGAACCGCAAGGTGTAGCGTAGGAAGCACGGCGAGCACCCATCAAACCAAAGCTGAACAGGTTCGCTTCAATTCCTTGGAAGCTCAGGTCACGGGTTGCCCGCACTCCGCCTGCACCCGCACCAATCGTGCCGTCGATGTAGTTGTACACCGTGTCAATGCCTGCACCACCCACGTCGATCGATGCATCACGGTACTGAGGCATGGTCGCTCGAATGGATCCCGGAGTCCCTAATCGAGTTACCGATTCGCTACCTGGATCCCAGTTGAAGTACGTGATGCCCAAGCCATAGCAACCGTTGCCAAGGTATCGACCGGCGCTGACGTCAAATCCAACCGAGGATCCTGGATCCACGATCGAAGTGTTGAAGTCGTTGCCCAGTCCCGTTGCGATGTTGCGGCCACGGCCTTCGCTAAGCGACATGAACAGAATGTTGGCACTGCCGAAGTACGGGAACAGTTCGTTGCGAACATTGGTGTCAACGCCGCATGAGCCCACATCGCCGCTTCCGCAAGAGCTGCTGCCTTCCCAAGACGAAGACATTGCGTGAGCGTAAGGGCTAGGTGACGACATACTGCTTTCGCAAGGCGCACATCCGCTGCCGACGTTTGGCGATGGCATGGTGCTGTAGGTGCCTTGTGGCGCATAGCTGTTGTGTGGCACCGGTGAGTAGTTGCCACTGGAGTGCGTCGCCGAAGGGTAGGCGGTTGACTCATGAGCACCCGAATAGGCATCGGTCGGGTAGCCTTGATTCAGATGAGCTTTGTTGGATGGAGCTGCCATCGGCGCCGGTGTGGGCTTGGGAGCCGGCAATTCTTCGATGCTCGACTTGGCTTTCGCGGTCGTGCTAGCAGCGTCTTCAGCCGCAAGCGCCTCATCGAGCGCCGGGCGAAAGTTATTCCATTGTGAAGGTGACGAGTAAGGCTGTCCAGCTTCGGCTGTTTGGCTAAGTCCGAAAGCACCAGCGCTGAGGCTAAGTGCTAAGGCGGCACGTCGAAGGAACTTCTTGTTCATTTGATTTGAATCCTTTGCAGTCTGGAAGGCGGGCTCCGTTCCCGATGATGAGAGACTCCGTCTCCAGCGCTTTGGATCGGCACACAAACCAAGAATGCGGGATCGGATTCAAGTCAGAGAATGCGAAGTACTTCTCGAGGCTGGCTAAAAACCGATTATTGAGCGAACTTCCCCCAACGCGACAATCTTCGCCAATCGTTACAAACTATCGCAGGCAACAAAAAAAGGGCCTTTGCTGATGGTTCAGCAAAGGCCCTTCGCACGGGATGCGGCCGAGAGGAATCGAACCTCCACGCCCTTAATCGGGCACAAGATCCTTAGTCTTGCGCGTCTGCCAATTCCGCCACGGCCGCGATGTCCGACGCTTTGAGTTGGCTGTGCATAGTTTTGCCGCATTCAAAGCGATCGTCAACTAGGCCACTATGCCCGAATTCGAGGCCCCCGACTCACCAGGACCCAAAGTACGCCGGCGTCGCTTATTTATGTATCAATCCAACGACACGCGTCTTTGGCCGCCTAGGATCCCAGTGTGAAGTTCAGAACCGCCGGCCGTCACAAGCCCAGGCGGTCTGTTGCGCCAGCAGTCGCGCTCGCCAGTTCTCGGGTACACCAGTTCTCGGGTACACCAGTTCTCGGGTGCATCATTTCTCGGGTGCAACATTTCTCGAGTGCACCAGTTCTCGAATACCGGGAACTCAAGCGTGCCAGTTCCCAGGTCTGCCATCGTTCAGATTTGAAACTGGTTAACGCGGGCCACTTGGTTATGAGAGCCATTAGTTCGGCACCAAAGGGTCCGATAATCCTGGGGGAATCGCGTTCCGCGTTGACGACATCCGCTTACCTAACCAAGATACGGCAAACGCATTTACTTTGAACCCGAAACAGCGACCTTATGGAAATGAACGATCTTCCCGCCTATTGCTTGGCCACGGCCCAGGCGGCTCGCGAAGCGTCTTATCAATTGGCGACGATCGACACCGAGATCAAGAACCGTTGGCTCAGCGAATCGGCGATCGCGCTGAAGGCTGCGGCGGCCGAGATTGTCGAAGCGAATCAGCTCGATCTTGCTGCGGCGCCTGGCTATGGCCTTACTGACGCAGCGATCGATCGACTGAGATTGGATTCGTCGCGAATCGATGCCATTGCTGGTGCTCTGCTCGAGATCGCTGCGTTACCCGATCCAATAGGCGAAGTCCTTGACGGATTTACTCGTCCGGGCGGATTGCAGATCGTTAAGAAGCGAGTGCCTTTGGGAGTTGTGTTCTTTATCTATGAAAGTCGTCCTAACGTGACCGCTGATGCGGCCGCAATTTGCGTCAAGAGTGGCAATGCGGTCATCCTTCGCGGTGGCAAAGAAGCGATCCATAGCAGTCGCGCCATCGTAAACGTTCTTTCGCGTTGTGCCGAACAAGTTGGTATTCCCGCTGCCGCAGTTCAATTGGTCCAAACCACCGATCGTGCCGCCGTTGGTGAATTCCTTGGAATGTCGAATCTGATCGACGTTACCATTCCCCGAGGCGGCGAAGGCTTGATTCGTCGTGTGGCCGCCGAAGCGACGATGCCAGTGATCAAGCACTACGACGGTAATTGCCACGTCTATGTTGATAAAGACGCCGACATCTCGATGGCCGCCACCATCATCGAGAACGCCAAGTGCCAACGCATGGGCGTTTGCAACGCGTGCGAGTCTTTGTTGGTACACCGGGATATCGCCGCTAAAGCATTGCCCGTGATCGCCGAAACGTTATCCCGACATGGCATCGAAATCGTCGCTGATGCTGAATCGCTTTCGCATCTTCCCGGTGCCTCGTTGGCTACCGAAGACGATTGGTCAGCCGAGTATCTAGGGCCAAAGATAAGCGTTGCCATAGTGAGCGATGTGATGGAAGCGGTAAAGCACATCAATCGTTACGGTTCGCATCACACCGATGCCATCGTCACCAATCAAATACGCACAGCGGAGATCTTCACGAGTGCGGTCGACAGCAGTGCGGTGATGGTCAACGCTTCAACCCGATTCAATGATGGGGGTGTGTTTGGGCTCGGTGCCGAGATTGGAATTTCCACGGATAAGTTTCATGCACGTGGACCTTGCGGCATGCGTGAGTTGACGACGTACAAGTACATCGTCAAAGGGGATGGGCACATCCGAACCTAGGCCACCTCGATTCGTGGCGGCCTGATAATGCTTTGCTCGGCTTCACTGCGTCGCACATTTCGCTGAACTGCGCTGCATACTGAACTGCACACTGTATTGAACTGCATACTGAACTGCATACTGCACTGCACACGGGACTGCGGCTTCTACCGCGCTTCATTGTTACTTCAGCAGTGCTGCTGCGATGGTGGCGACCAGAGGAGCCAGGTCATTGGCTGCCCTTTCCAGGTTTTCGGCGCGGCGTCCCGTAACGCCATTTTGTCTTAACCGAGAAACATCGCCGGACAACCGTTGCCAAGCATCGACCAATTGCTCGGTGCCTCGTTGTAGCTCGCGTATGTCTTCGCGGTCACTCAACCTAGCGTGGAGGCGTTTTGATGCAGCGTAAAAGTCGTGCGCCGAATGGCTGATTGACTGGCCAAACGATGCAGGCTGAAAATAACGCTCGTAACGTGCAATGTCCGCTTTGAAGTACTCTGCTGTTCCTTCAAGCGAAGCGGCGACGCCCATCAATTCTTCATAGACCACTGTGTTGGGACCCGACGGAGTGACTCGCAACGCACGACGCAAACTATCGCACTCGCGGTCTATCGTTGCGATGGTTGCGGGATTGACCGGACGCAGCGTGACGTACGTGCTACGGAGCCCATTCCACAACGAATCAATCTCTTGAAACTTTCCGCTCGCGTCGATCTGGATGGCCCCATGTCGGATCGACTCGTCAAATTCGCGAACCAGTCGATCCATCCTGCGACTGCCATCACTGACGCGTGCTCTCGCATCAGGATTCAAGCTAGAAATCGCCCGGAGTGTCAATTGATCCATCAAGTCCGTGCAAGCACTACGCAAGCGTGCTGACGACGCAACCAAGTCACGTGAATCGACGGGCGGACGCATCCACAGCATCGCGTACGTTTCTTCGCCGCATTGGCCAATTCGATCGAGCCGAGCAGAAATGTGTGGATTGCCGATCGCGTAGAGCTCCTGGCTATACGATCGCCAACGAGCAACAAAATCAGTGAAGCTTGAACTGAGTTCTTCGTACGTTACATCGTCAACTCGGTCCGCTTCCGCCAGCAACGATTGACGTAGCAAACGGCCGTCGTGAGTGAATCGTCGAAGTTGGTCGTGCGACAGAACACATAGCTTTAAATCATCCAGCAACGCTTGCATGTAAGTTGCTGCCACCAACATCTTGTCGTGCAGGCCGTGGCGATCTAGCTGCGGACTGACACCCATCTGACGACTCATCGTGCTGAGATAGCGATCGCAATCTCTCACATGCGTCGACATTTCTGATGTGAGGATCGATAGCGATCGCAGTTCAAACGATAGTTGTCGCCAATCTGCGTCAAGCGAGGCATAGCGATTCGCGATCGGGCCGAAATCACTTAGCCCGTCACAACTGCGAAGCAACGCATCAGCGTTGGCGGCAACTTGATAGGACGCAGGCAGCACTCGACGGACCGACGCATTTTGGCGACCGAGACCTTGCAGGTCCGTTACTAAGAACCCGAGCTCGCGAGTGAATCCCGACAACGATTTCGCAAAGCGAGCCATTTCTGGGCTACCGACATTGATGGATCCTATCGGTGCTGGCCCTTGAGTCGGTGGCATCGGTTTGCGTTGAGGCGGCGGTTGTCGACGCGCCGTTTCAGCAGCCTTGATTCGTTCACGCTCCAGCTGCGCTTCGGTAATGGTGCGAAACAAATCTTCGATCAAAGTGCCACGCTGTGCGAATGCGACTCTTGGCGTTACCGCCGTCAAAATAGCGAGGGTCAGGACGGTGAGAAGCATTCGCTGGATCGTCATGGCGGATCACATACATTAGATAAGAGGGGGCGAAGCGAACTTTCCTTGTCCGCGGCATCGTTAGTTTACGCGTCTTGTAGGCCTAGAATGCGCAGTCGTTTTCAATGCAGCGGACATGAAGCGTATTTCAAGCTTATCACAGTACGTCCAGGGCACTCTGCACTACCACCAACATTGCTTCGAGTTGACGTTCGGTTCGCGATGAAGATTCCAGGTGATGCTCGGTCACCTTGACCACCACCTTGCCTTTAATGGTGCGAGCCAATCCAATCAGTACTAGCCCGTCCAATCCGTCGGGCGCGTCGGGTCCGAGGTGACCCGTGATTGCAACGGCGAGGTCGGCTTCAGGAGTTTGTTGTAAGACTCCTTTGGCCATCTGGTGCGCCACAGGCGGCGAAACCGCTGAGAGATTTGCGATGGTTTCGGCATCAACACCAAGCCAACGGACCTTAGTGTCGTTGCGATAAGTCACTGCGGATCCACAGAATACCTCGGAAACGCCAGCGATTTTGGCCATTTCCGCTGCAACCAAACCGCCGGTGCAGCTTTCCGCGAACACAATACGCGAACCCGCGTCGGAAAGCTTTTCAAAGAGTTCAACGCAAAGAGGATGAGCAGTCATGAGCGAGATCAGGCAACGTGGATTGAAGGATTCGTGGATTGAAGGATTCAATGTCGAGAATCCACAATCTACTCTCTCTGCTGCCCGTTAGCTGAAAGTTCTAACGAACTGAACTTTGTTCGCAAACTTTGAAACTACGGCCGCCCCGCCCAAGGCCCGGCATCCCCGCGAACATTCAGTTCCCCACGAGAATCCAAGGTTGGCCGTGTATGCATCCTTGTCACGAACGTTCGTCGTCGGAAAAGCTTAACGCAATTAAGTGAGATCGAACGTTCAAGTTGCCAGGAAGCGATCTTAGAAGCAAGATCGTTGCGCTATCGCTGGGTGAGCCACGCGATCACACGGCGTGTAGAGTGATTGCGCTCGCAATCGTTGCAGGTTGAGCACATGGTATTGCCCCATCAATTGCGTCAGTTCAGGAGTGCTGGTCACGCTGAACCGCTTCAACAATTCGGAACGTTCCGCCTCTATCAGACGTTTGGACACACCGTGAAGTTCGGCTATGTCCTTGGTCTGCATTCCCGATGTCACTTGATGAAGTACTTCACATTGGCGTGGCGTCAAACTGGACATCGCCTCGCTGACCGACTGTAAAAGTTGATCAAACCCAAATTGACATTGGTCATAGGCGAACGCTGACTTTAAGAGGGCAACGAATTCCGAGCTCAGGTTCATATCGTCTAAGTTCAGTGGAGCACTGACGGCGAACGCCCCAGTTGAAATCAGGTCGAGGACGGTTTGTGGTTCGGATGTCGAACTGGTCAAGATCACGGGAGCGTTGAGATTGCGTTTTCGAGTCGTTCGCAAAAATTCTCTCACGGCATTCGGCGACAAATCATTCTTAAGGATGACACAGCATGGACGCCGCACTGTTTCCTGAGCGAACCACTGTTCGGGGTATTCGAACGAACGCATCTTGGCTTCCGCTCGATCGGCAAGCGATGCGTAGGCCTGTTGGTCCTCAAGCGACCTACCAATCAAAAAGAGCGTCAGCAGCGGGCGAGAAGGTGAGTGTAAAGACACGGTAGAGGCCAGAGGTTGGAGTGCAGACTTCTATGGGCGAACTCGAATGAGGGCGTCGATTGCAACTAACACGATTGAGTCCTGGTTCGTTAAGTCCTTGGTGGTCCTGGATCAATATTATGGTTAGGACGCGTCAAGGGGGTTGGTGTTCACCCAAGCAAACCGTAACGGTTTGTACGGTGTCCTAAATAGCTGCGGTGGGGTCCTGAATAGCTGCGGTGGGCTGGTCAGGCGATGCATCTTCAATGCCAAAGATGATTGAAGACAATGGTTTGCGTACCCTTCATGGCCCTATCGCCATGACCAGGTCCGATGCAGATCTGTAGTCCGGTCAAAATCAGGAAGCCGACTGACCAGGACCACAGAGGGGGCGAAGGAGGCTTGCATCGAGCGAGATCCCGTTATCCGATGTTAGGTGAGGCTTAGTGGGGGCTCAGTGAGGGCTCGGACAGCCATGACGCAACCGACGATCGGCTTGGTTGGCCCGAGCCAAAACGTGGCTGGTCTTGGGCGAAGCGGGGCTGGACCCAGGTAAATCTGACAGCCTGCGCAAACGCTACGAACGGTTGATCCCGAATGTCAGTTGTCGGTTGGGGATTCAAACGGTCCATCTTGCTGCGTCGGGGTCGAACATTGGCGCTGGGGCGGTTAATCTATGTCATGGTGATTGAGCGTCCGCGGCGGACTTCTTTTGAACAATTGTGTGCCGCTGATTTCCGTCGCGTGCCGCCGCAGAGACTCCAGTGAGCATCCGAACCGCGAGATTGCCGATCTGTTACTGATCAGTTACCGATCAACGGGACGTCCGTTTAGCGACGCCCATCCGAGACGATTGTCACGAACCAGGTGGTGAACCCCTCCGTGGAACTGCAGCATTTCTTCAATAGTAAAATTCCGCCCCGAGATCACTTCACGTCTGTATTGGAGTTTTGGGCGGAGCACCGGGGGGACATGCCGGCGTACGTCTTCACCGATACCGAATCCGTCGAAGTAAGCCTCACCTATGCCCAATTGTGGGACAAGGTTCAGGCGCTCGCTGGTTACCTTCAACATCGCTGCCGCATCCGGGCCAATGATCGGGTCCTGCTTCTCTATCCACCATGTTTGGATTTCGTCGTTGGCTTTTATGCCTGCCATGCGGTAGGCGCGATTGCTGTCCCAGCGTATCCACCACGCCGAAACCGCAAGGCTTCGCGAATCCGTTCGATCGTGGTTGACGCCAGTGCCACGTGGGCGTTGTCGACCACCGGAATTGTCGAACAGCTCACCGGCAGCCACCAGCACGATGACTTGATCGGTGTGCAATTGGTGGCAACGGATGACCCCGAATGCCAAGCGATGGAGCATTACCGTGCGCCGAAGCGATCTTCTGAATCATTGGCGGTGCTTCAGTACACGTCCGGTTCGACCGGGTCGCCCAAAGGTGTGATGCTGAATCATCGCAACTTGATTGCCAATAGCGAACTGATCCTGCATGGCTTCCATCCTTCGCCCGAAACGGTGGGCATGAGTTGGTTGCCGACGTATCACGACATGGGGTTGGTCGGCGGCGTATTGATGCCGATGTACATGGGCAAGGTTTGCGTGCTGATGAGCCCGATGACGTTCTTGCAGCGTCCGGTGCGTTGGTTGCGAGGGATTTCGAAGTACGGTGTCACGGTCAGTGGTGGTCCCAACTTTGCCTATCAACTTTGCGCCGACAAAATTTCGGAAGCGGAAGCTGCTGAATTAGATCTTTCGACTTGGGAGATCGCATTCAATGGTGCGGAACCGATTCGCGCCTCAACTCTCGATAAGTTCTCTCGTCGATTTGCCTCGCAAGGGTTCCGCAAGGAAGCGATGTTGCCCTGTTATGGCATGGCGGAAACGACGCTGATCGTTACTGGCGGACCGGTCAGCCCGCGTCCGATCATGTCGACGTTCGACGCCGACCAATTGGCCGAAAAGAAAGTCGTTCCGATTGGCGAAGACGAGTCGAACGCTCGCAAGCTGGTTGCCTGTGGCGAGGTTCTTCCCGGTGAAACCGTTTTGATCGTTGATCCTGATACCAATGAAGTATTGGCGGGTGATTGCATCGGCGAAATTTGGGTCGACTCACCATCCGTGGGCCAGGGCTATTATCAACGCAAGGACGCAACCGAACGAACGTTCAAGGCGACCACTGCCGATGGTCGAGGACCATTTCTTCGCACCGGTGACTTGGGCTTCCTGCACGAAGGACAACTTTACGTGTCCGGTCGCTTGAAGGACATGATCATTGTTCGCGGCGTCAACCGATACCCTCAGGACATCGAAGAAACCGTCGAACAGGCCAGTGAAGTCGTGCAGGCGGGTAGCGTCGGAGCGGTCGCGATGGACCACGACGGTCGTGAGCAACTCGTGATCGTCGCGGAAGCAGCCCGCATCCGCGACCTCGATTGGGATTCCCAGATTCAAGCGATTCGCCGAGCGGTGACCGCTGAGCACGACCTGCCACCGGACGCCGTCTACTTGGTTCGCAACAGCAGTATTCCGAAAACGAGCAGTGGTAAAATTCAGCGTCACGCATGTTTGCACGCGGTGCGCGACGGAGATTTGAAACTGGTCGCTAAATGGGTGCGCTGGGAAGAAAATCAATCTGCTTCGATCGGTAGTGCGTCATCGTTTGATGATGTTGGGGCGCCGATGATGCAAGCAGCCGCTCGCAATGGCGCCGCCATCAATTACGACGACGTTAGTCCGTCGGTGGCTGGTGTCATTATCAATCACGTTCGTAAGGTGGCGGGCGAACGAGCCGGGCATCTTGCGCTTGATACTAATATCGTGCTTGACCTTGGGCTGGATTCGCTTGAGCGTCTTGAGATCGCTCGCAAGCTTGAGCGTAGTTTCGGGGGCCGCTTTCCAGAGCAAGTGCTCGACGAAATCGAAACCATTGGTCAAACCGCACTCGCCATTCAACGTTACTTAACGCCTGGTGCCGAAGCTCGCGCTGATGCGTTCTTGGCCGGCGATGTCGACAACGACGAACTCACCGAATCAGCAAGCGAAAACGGTTTCGTCGGCACAGTGGTGAAGACAGTTGAGCCGGAAGACAGCGTCGAACAGTTTGCCGAATATCGGCGACTAAAGAACACGATGGAACAAATGATGATGACGGGGGTCCCTAACCCGTATTTTACCGTTCATGATTCCGTGGTCTCGGACACCACCATCGTTGATGGTCAAACGTTGATCAGCTTTGCCAGTTACAACTACCTTGGTTTGAGTGGTCATCCCGCCGTCAGCGCCGCCGCAGCCGATGCGGTCGCCAAGTACGGGACAAGCGTCTCGGCGAGTCGATTGGTATCGGGCGAAAAACCAATTCATGGTCAATTGGAACGAAAGATCGCAAAGTGGATCGGCGTCGATAATTCGATCCTAATGGTTGGTGGCCACGCAACCAACGAAACGACGATCGGACATCTTGTCGGTGAAGGGGATTTGATCGTCCACGATTCGTTGGCTCACAATTCAATCGTGCAAGGCGCGCTGCTTTCTGGTGCTCGTCGTCGTCCTTTTCCTCACAACGACTTTGCCGCGCTCGATCGATTGCTTACCGAAAACCGATCCCGCTATCGCCGTGTATTGATCGCGATCGAAGGCGTGTACAGCATGGACGGCGATTTTTCGGATGTGCCAAGTTTCATCGAGGTCAAGAAGAAACACCGTGCGATGCTAATGGTCGACGAAGCGCACTCGTTTGGAACCATGGGGCAGCATGGTCGCGGGATGGCTGAGTACTTCGATATCAACGCTCGTGATGTTGATATTTGGATGGGCACCCTTAGCAAGTCGGCTGCTTCTTGTGGCGGCTACATTGCCGGGTCCAATGCACTGATCGAATTGCTTCGTTACACCGCGCCTGGCTTTGTGTTCAGTGTGGGAATGCCTCCGGCGCAAGTCGCCGCAGCTCTCGCCGCAATTGAAACACTCGAAAAGGAACCCGAGCGAGTTCAACGTTTGCGAGATCGCAGTGAACTATTCTTATCGCTATGTCATGAAGCGGGGCTGGATACCGGCGATAGTGAGGGCACGCCTGTGGTGCCCGTCATTACTGGCAATTCGATGGTGGCACTTCGCCTATCCAACCGATTGAAAGGCGACGGCATCAACGTTCAGCCGATTCTCTACCCAGCGGTGGACGAAAGCGCCGCACGCTTGCGGTTCTTCATCACCAGTGAGCACTCTGAAGAACAGATTCGCTTTACTGTTGCCCGTACCGCAGCGCATATCGCCGAACTCGGCTTCGACTCCAAACCGGCTGCAATGTCTTAGCATCCATGGCATCACAAAACGCATTCGGTCACCTGGGATGCAAGTTGTGACGCAAGTTGTGACGCAAGATGCATGGGGCAACCGAAGAGAATCCTTTAGCTACGCTGGGCAATGCTGGGCAATGCTGGGCAACGCAGACGGCTACGCGATTGTGAATTGCGTAGCTGACCTTAAGGGCAAAACGCGGGGTGCAAAACTTTCGTTAGCACTTGCGGCGGCGATCAGCTATTCTAAGATGAGTCATAGTGAAAGCGATCCCGGATGGCGATAGAGCGTTGCCCGGTTGCAAACCCTCCAACAGAACAATTCACGCAGCCATGCCTTATGGGCTTGGGGTGATTCTCTCGGGACCGCTTTCGATGCTGCCCGTGTCTATGAAGGAGATGATCTTGCTTACCGAGTCCACCGTCGAAAAAATGTTCCGCGAATTGATGAACACCCCCGAGCGCACCGAAGAGGTCTTTGACAAAGCAGAAGACCTGCTTGAGGATGAACTGCGTCCAGAAAGCCCACTGCGTCACCGATTGTCCGTGGAATTGGACGAGTTGCGAACCCTGGCTGCAAAAGCCTAATTCATCGCGACATCGAAACAAAAAAAACGCATCTTGGCGAGCTTGCCAAGATGCGTTTTTTTATTGAGTGACGGTCGCCTTGTCAGGGACTTTAACGATTAAGTGTCAGACCGAAGGTTCCACCAACCATGACCAAGTCTTGGTCGCGGTCGCCACCGGGAACATTGCCGATCGCCTCACCACCTCGCCACACTCCGGTGCCGATGTCGATGATTTGGAAGCCCGTTCGGACTGTGATCATCTTGGTTAGTTGATAACCAATTTCCCCTCGCAGGTCGAATCCGACAAAGAACTCTTCGTTGCGTGTTCGGGTGGGACTCGTTGCGTCACGTTGAATGTCCAGGATTTGATCGCCGACTGTGATCGTTGTGTCGGTTGGATCTCCGTAGAGTACCCACAGTTCTTCGTTGTTGGTCCTCGCACACTGGAAGTTTTGACCAAAGAACACTTTGAAGTCAGCGGAGTATTGGAAACGATCGCGGAACTTAAAGTATCGGAATCCAAATTGGCCGCCGAGCAAATCGTTCTCGGTGATGGACTGATCGGTCAGCAGTTGGTCGGCTGGGAAAGGTGACGAACTGATGAACCCAGGGATCGCGGTGATATCGGGGAAGGTGCTCAGGCGAGTCGACTTTGCAGTATCGTCAAGCTTCATCCATCGCAGACCAACCAATGGCTCCAAGATGCCACCGTAATGGTACGGTTCCATTCGCCAAGTCTTGTTCAATTCGAAGCTATTGTAACTGAACACGTTGGTGTCATCGCCAACATCAAAGAATCGATAGTCCGAACCAAAGTTGTTTTCTTCGCCGGGCGGTGTGATGCGTCCGAAATTTGGATCGGTAGCCGCACCGCCGCCACCACTTCCGCCAACCACTTGGTCGCCGTTGTAACGGTTGGCTGCTTCGTGGCGAACATAGAACGCCTCGGCAACACTGTTTTCGGTCCAGTTGAAGTACCACCCGTTGTCCTCGGGGGTCATGTAACCAACCTCGTAACGATGGCCCCAGCCACTGTCGAGTTTGGTTTCGGGACCGTTAGGGTCATTGGTTTCAGGATTGGAACCGTACAAGTTGAGCCGGTCGTAAGTGGCGAACCACCCCGTCGCAGCGCGATGCTTGGGTTTCATATCCATCAAATCCATGTCATACACGGGTTCGAACCAACGAAAGTCGGGATCGAACGCGAATGGATCTGCCGGAGGCAGATTATTGAAATGCTCTTGAGCGTTCGCCCCAGCGATTCCGCCTAGCATGGCTAAGGCTGTTAACAGACTTGCCGTCAGCTTCCGTACCGACATCGCGATTCCACCGTCTTGCAGTTGTTTCGTTTTTCGGGCGACCAACGCCCAAAACCTGTCGCGAACCCAAGGTTCGCGATACTCGCCAAACACTGATCTGCGAAGTGCATTTTTTCGCGCACTCCATGATCCGAGTTCGGGTTGTGCCGGTAGTATCGGCCAGGATTAGCGAGAAGGCTTAGTTTGTTTGTCCTGAGAAGCCGCAAAAGTCAGAGAAACTGCAAAACAGTAAGAACCGTCACAACCGGAAAACTCGCACGCGAGGTGTTTCACGCACACAGTGGAATGGAATACCTTGCGTTTACCGAGTCGGTATTCTGTCGCGAACAGATTAAATGCCATCCACCGACGCGTCCTGCAAATGTGATTGGCGACTTAGTAACGACAATGTTGCAGCCATGGCATCTTCCTGTAGACCCGCTCCCATCTCGAAACTGTCCAATTCGCCAGTCTTGTTCTCAGACTCAACAAAGACCCCATCAGCAGCCATATGCTTTTTCACCCCTCCTCGCTTCATACTCGGCAGGCTTTCAAGGTCAAACTCCCCAAGTTCTAGCACGGCATCGACATCCGATGCTCGCAATGTTTGAGCCTCTCCTTGTTTGTTCGCGGGAGCCCTGTTCACGAGCGGCATTTCGGAATTAGCTTCCGTTACCGAGACATTGACGGTCGCCGTTGACGTGTGCAGATCAAACACGTAGGCGCCTCCACTGTTATTAGACGGGCGATTGTCTAGCCACGAACCCACCACCGCGACGTCCGCATCGACGGCCACCGCGAATCCGTATTCATCGGCCGCTGTGACTTTGTCGTTGCTAAGCGATCGTGTTTGGGTCCAGACGCCTGCGATGTTTTCAAACAGGTAGGCGTTGCCTGAAGTTGAACCACCAATGTCCGAACCAATCGCTCCGTCTACCAAGCGATCACCGGATAGGTCGACCGACCATCCCAAGCGATCACCGGCTAACGCATCGCTTGCCAGTATTTTGGTCACTTGCCCCCAATTGCCGACTCCGCCCTCGTCCTGGCCAAATAGATATACCGAACCTCGTTGGTTCAGTCCGCCTTCGTCGTCTTGGCGAGCACCGACGGCAAGGAATCCGCCGTCGATCGATACCGAGTAGCCAAACTGGTCTGCCAGAACTGCGTCGCCCGCTTCGATGGCTTTGTCTTCGCCCCAATTGCCAGCTCCACCCGTGTCGCGTCCGAACACGTATACTGCTCCCGTGTCGTTGGACAAACCGTCATGACGGAACGCTCCCACGGCAATCAAGTCGCCGTCGATGGAAACGGATTGACCGAACCGATCCTCAGCTGCTCCGTTGCTGGCGACCAGTTTCATGGATTGGCCCCAGTTGCCAGCGCCACCAAGGTTGCGCTCAAATACATAAGCAGCACCGGACGATTGGCCGACTGGATCGGCGACACTGGCACCCACGACAATCGTGTTACCTGAGAGAGCGATGGAGCGTCCAAACAGGTCGCGTGTGGTTGTGTCGCCACCGATGATTTTCTTGACCAATCCCCAGTTGTCGACGCCGCCCTGGTTGCGATCGAAGACGTAAATCGCCCCAGCCTGGAATCCGTTTTGCCGGTCTTTTTGCGCACTGACGGCGACGGTGTCACCGTCAATCGCTACCGAGTAACCGAATTGTACACCAATACCGTTAGCATCGAGGTCACCGGTCAGTTGCGCAACTTGTGTCCAAGTCGTCTCACCGGTTCGGCGGTACACGAAAGCCGAACCCGAGCTGGTGACGCTCGACGGATCATCCAGGTACGAACCGACAACAGCAAAGTCACCATCGATGGCAACAGCATTGCCAAACCGGTCGCCACCCGACGCAGCGCTGCTGACGAGTTCGACATCATTGAGTGCGATCGTGTAATCAAATGAGTCGGTTCCGGTGAACCCTGTGTCAGGCGTGTACGTTACTGTGCCATCACCATTGTTGGTGACCGAACCGTCGGAACCGTCCTGAACCCCCAGAATCTGCACCTCACCCGTCGGTGTGTCATTGGTCAGCACGGAAACAACCACCGACGTATCTTCGTTGGTGGTCGCACTATCGTTGATCGCAAGCAGCGGCGATCCTTGCGCGCCCTCGATGGCACCGATGTCGATTTGGCCATACAGCACACGAGCAAACGTATCGCCACGTTGGTCGAATTCCATCGGATCAAACACGATCGTCGGATCACCGGCGTCGATCGCAGTCGCACTGGCCATGTCCAACAGATTGAAGCCAAAGCCTCCGATTCCACCATCGTTGCGATTGATGGTTAATGTGTAGCTGCCTGCCGGCATTAAACCAATCACGTTGTCGTCGCTCGAGAGAGACGTTTCGCCCACCACGTTACCCTGGGGCCCCTTGAGCTTCCACTGCACACCGCCATCATTCGTACGGCTATCGAAATACAAACTGGTCGGTGCTCCCAACGTGAACGTGTAGTTCCTCGCTTGACCAGGGATCGTCGTGTTCGTGTTGACCGCCGTGTTTAAGGTCAGTGGCGTCGTGGAATCGGCAACGGAATGAACCCTCAGTGAATAGTTCTCAATTCCATCCGCTGCAGCCAAGTTGCCTTGGACAACAATCGTGTAGTTGCCGGTGTGGGGCAAATCGATTCGACCGAGGTCGTTGACCATGTAAGCATTCGAAGCGAGTGTCGCACCGTATTGATCAATGACAGCCCACGACGCGGTATAGCCACTTGATTCGGTGGTCGTGTCGCTTAAGGAATCAACGTAGACGCTCGTTCCAGCCGTGCCAGCGAAATGATAGAGGTTCGTTGTGTCCGTAGGATTGACGATTCCATTGACGGTCGTATCCAGAGAAATGGGTGTTGCCAGAGTCGACATTTCCAGAACGCGAAAGGCGTAGCTTCCGGTGTAGTCCGCGTTTGCAGAAACGGTAACCGTGCGTTGAAACGATCTACATGTCAAAGGCCTTTCAGAGATAGGAAACGCAAAAAACGCAACCTAACACTGACCTTACGTGCCAGTAGCCTGGCATCAACTTCGAAGCGTAATGTTCAAGGCAGGAGGTATTCCCTTCGAGCTGCTACAGCATCGAGATTGAATACATCATCCGCTCTATCGCCGACAGCTGGGAAAGCAATCTATTGGAAAAAGTTTTTCCGTCCAGCATCCGAAGGGAAGGAAACGCACGATCCAATCAAAGTTTCGATAAGCGATCACGTAAGATCTGCCACAGTTGTCGCTGCTGAATCGAAGCGTGGATTGGGGAAATCAATCTGCACTGCGTTAGCTCAAAAAACCAACCGGGCGATCGTTTCCGGTGCTCACGAATTCACGGGCGTTGGGCAGGATCAATTCCAGTTGCGAGTCATTGGGCACTCCGAACCACATCGCTAACTCGGACGCCATTTCGTCGACCGACGTCGTTGGTAACAACCGCCCGCGTCCGACATCCAGGTCGGGACTGTTGAGCAAGTTGACGGGGTAATCACCCAGAATCCGATTGCCCACGACAGCTTCGCTAACGACAAGCTGGTTGCCGCCCCAGCCGTGATCGGTGCCGCGTCCGTTGCTCGAAAGTGTGCGTCCGAAATCGCTGGCCGTGAATGTCACCACCTCGCTGCCTTTTCCTAGCGACTGGACCGCGGCAAAGAAGTCAGCAATGGCCTTCGACACCATGCCAAGGTTCAGCCCCTGTGCTGCAATCAACTCTTGGTGGTTATCAAAGCCGCCGACGCCAATGAAGAACGTTTGACGACCGTGGCCCAGGGTTTGCTGCGCGGCGATGGTACGGGCGACGATCTTAAGTTTCTGCTGCAACGATGACGCTCGCTCAGTCGGAAAATAGGCTTCTAAATCTGGAGTCGCGGCGATCGCCGAATTGAACTGACTTGCCAACGTCAGGGCTTCGCTTGCATTGTTAGAGAACAGTTGCTTAAACCGATTGGCGTGGCTGCGCGTGAGCATGTCGTCGGTCGCCCCAGTCATGATCGCGTTCAGTGGGTCCGACAAGTCGCCGTACGCCAGCACTTCGGTCGATCCATCGGGGCTGATGACGTACGGCACAAGATCGCGACCCGTCTGCATCAGGTTGGTGCGATCGAGAGAAATGTTCATCGAGAAGTTTGACGGTGCGGCCATCGACGACGTCCAATCCGCCATGCGACCCATCCAACCGCTCACTTGCAAACGCGATTGAGGTATCGAGGACATCCAATGTCGCTGCAAGTCCAAATGGCTGAACAATCCAAGCGGAAGACTTACATCCGCATTAAAATCGGCGATCGTGGTCGGTCGAACGAGACTACCGACGTTGCTGATGAAAGCCGCGTTGCCGTCGTTGTAGATGGATTGAATCTCAGGCATTTCTGGATGCACGCCGAAACTGCGACTGCTCGACGCGTCGACAATCGGGTGCAACAACGACTCAGGCAACGCCACGCCGAGACTGGGTGAATCATACAGTCCGCCACGTACGGTGACGTAGTTCTCGTACTCACCGGGCGTTAACGGAGTCAGCATGTTGAACGAATCGTTTCCGCCGTATAGAAACAAACACACTAGTGCTTTGTAATCGCTGGGATTCTGCTGCGCCGCCGCAACGCCGCACTCACCGAGGCTAAGCATCGTCGACATCAGCGACGCGTTGGTCATCAATCCGCAACCACCCAATCGCTTCAGAAATTGTCGTCTTGAAGCGCCGGGTAGGTTTTCAAAGTTGGTGTTGGGGATATTCATGGTGTAAGTCTTTCTTAGAACTCGACCGCGGCATCGACGCTGGTTAGGACGCAAATCAGGGCACCCTGCACTCGCTTCTTTGGCCATTCGTTGGTGGGGAAGCCATTGGCATCGATCTTGGGAATGTTAGATTCAATGGTCTGTTTCCAATGACGTTTCACAGCCGTCGGCGTGCTGCCGCTGCAATACACCAAGTCAAATTGGTCAATCAACTTTTCAAGACCGTTTTCTTCCTGAACCAGCAAGCGTTCGTCATCCCAATCGAACTCCAGCGTGCATTGCATTTGGAACGAAAACGTGATGATAGTGGGCAAGTCTTCAAAGTATGCCTGTCCCGCTTTGACCTGTTCCAGAATAACGTTGGTCCAGCTCGCGTAGGCATCGTGAGTGTTGATGCTGAACTCGGGTGCCGCCACGAACGGAGTCGCAATCCGCACCCGAATATCGCTAAGCAACGGACCACCGGCGGGCTGGAAATCGGGATCGTAGAAACCAAACACGCTGGGGATCTGATACGCCGTCTGATTCAGGTTCGCACCCTGCGATGGAATCATTATCCGCCCGGTCGCGTAGTCACTGGTCGGCTGCATCGAACGTAAGAAACCGGCGTAACGAACTACCGGTTCACGCAGCCGACTGTAGGCAACTTCTCGCGGCAAAACCGCAATGCGAAGAGGGTTGGTACGACGGCGGGGTGAGAGTCCTTGGAAGGCTTGCGCATCGAGCAAAATCGCCTTCACAACCGCTTTCATATCGCCGCGAACGCCTTGCCCGTTATCGTTGAACTTTCGCACCACTCGCACCAAGTAGGCTCGCGAAGGATTGCTGCGCGTTAATCGTTGAATCAACTTGTAGCAGATAAACGGACCGACGTTGGGGTGGTTGAACAGATAATCAAGCACCTCCGAGATCTCGGCGTCGCCATCGGAACCGTCAATCGCAAGATCGTCAAAGGGTTGCTTCAGCCCAAACTCGTGACGCGGGTTGTGCATCACCATCGGAACGTTCGGATCGTTTCCCGACGACCACGCGTTGCCACCCTCGGGCGCCTGATACGTCAAGCCGGTGAAGACCTTCGCTAATTCTTTGATCGTGTGGTTGTCGTAAGTCGGAATCGCGTTGCCGTTTGCGTCCACTATTTGGCGTCCATCGGGTCGCAATTGATACAGCCCTATCGTGAACAATTGCATCAACTCGCGAGCATAGTTTTCATCAGGGAAATTGGTTGCGCTCGTTTTCTTGTTTCGCAGGTACGACAGGTATTCCCCCATCACCGGGTGATAGGTGACTTCTTGCAATAGATCGCGGTAGTTGCCGTCGGCCAACCGAATGAGAACGTCGTAATAGGACGCTGGCGAAAACCACCTTGGTCGACCGCTGATGTTCCCGGGCCGGATGCTACCAAACCCGTATTCGCTGGTCGTCAAGATTTGGATGAGCGCCCAGGCGACTCGTTGACGAAGTTGGTCTTCGCCCGCGACCGCCGAATGCCACCAAGCGTAGTGGCGATAGCGGTTCAGCGCCGCCGTTCGTTCGACGCCCGTGTACCCGTCATCAGCCAGCATTGCCTCGACCAACGGAACCTGCTCGGTTGCGGGCAATGCCCATTGTGCGTCAATCCAATCACTGCACGCTTGTCGGACCCCAACCGACGCCATCTGGTCGGCAAGCTCGTCGATCTCGTCAATCGTTGGGCCAAAGGTCGCGTGGTGCAAAAACTGCGACGCGCGAATTTGCCGTCGCAGTTGCAGTGATTCCGCGCTCGTGTCAACGTAAAAGTCTCCTGCTTCAGAGACCCCGATACTGAACAGGGTGCAAAAGCTGACCAGAATTACGTGATGGGTCAATCGAAACATGGCAAAACGTAGGAGGCGGGAAGTCCACAAGAAGGGGGGTACCCCTCCAGTTGTAGATGCCACACCCGACTTGGTCAAGGAATTGGCCTGTGATGGGTCAATTCTTTTAGCATGGGAGCCGCTTCGATTGGCGTCGACCCGGTGGCCTTGGTCGCGCTGGTGCCGGAGCAATGGAAACGGAGCAATGGAAACGGAACATGGTCAACGAAATCTGTTTGCCGACACGCTGGGCCAACGACCGACCGTGGGAATCGGTCGAGAAGGCAGCCGCGTTGATGAAGGTTCCGGCAAAGAAATGGGTCGCGCCAATGCCAGTCGACGGCACGGCTTGCACGGCCGGGTTGGACCAGTTGTTGGATCGGCACGTGAGCGAATCGAATCAAACGGCGGTGCTGGCCAGCGACCCGAAATTGGCGTTCGCTAGTCGACTAACCGAATCGGTCGTCGCCTTTCGGTCCGCGAAAGGCGACGATTAAAGGAGCCGATGTGCCCTACTTCGCTGGCAGAGGCGAGTGCTTGAAGCTGTGGATGACCAACTCTTGTGGCTTGCCGTCGGTGGGGCCGGTTTGGGAAGGTTGTTCGTCTTTGTTTCCGAACAACCAAAAGTTGATCATCGGACGCTCAGTTAACGGTTGCGGGATGACGGGGCCGGAGTAGACGTGGCGGATGTTCTTGCGTTTGCTCTGACCAGGACCGCTGTCGGTCAGTGGCCTGACGATCGTGTTGGATAGGTAACCGTCGAAACTCTCCCAGACAATCTTATCGTGCGACCACGTGAAGCGATGCGTGGTCTTGTTGGAGCTCGGCTTGCTCGGCGACGCTTTGCGGCGAGATGTAAGTGAATAACCCGACAACCACGTTGGATGGCAGACCGTCGTACCGCGACGCGACTTCCCACTGGTACGTGCCATAACCAAGCGACTGGGTGAGCGAGACTTCACTGGCACTCCATCGTCCGTCGTCCCGCTGCGTGATCTTCAAGTGCAAGTTGACGTCGTCGTCAACGAAAACGTTTTCCTTATCGTCGAAAAAATATTCGGCCCTGGCCCCCGAGTGCGATCGCCACTCGAACTGATTCGCCATTCATGACCCGACCACTCAATCATTTCTTGGCCGCTGACTGTCGACGAAATCGAGCAGAGACACAACAGTGCAGCACGAAGGTCTCCATTACGAATCATCTGTTTGAGTACCTTGTTGGCTGTACTTCACTTGAATCAATAACGATAGATCTTCAACGCCTTCAAATCGCGGACGATCAGGCCGCCGTCGAATACGCCCCAATAGGCCCATGCGTCGTCGGCGACTTGCAGGCGTTCGAGAATTTCCAGACTCTCGCGTTTCTGACCGACCGACAATCATTCACCGCCAGCGTCCAAGACAAGCAGGACGTCGTCGTTTCGCACCAGACTTTGATACTTGCCCATCGGCTGCCCCGTCCAAAGGATTTCGCCGGTTGCAATGTCAATCGCCGTCAATCGCTCGTTCTTGGTATGCAAGTAAATCGTATTTTGATCAACCACCGGCGACGACATGACAATGTAATACGATGTTGAAGGTGGCGAGTGAAGATAACCGCATTCGTCTAGGGCACTACCACTGATCCCTCTGCAGGCGATTCACCAAGTGAATTCCTGGCTTACGAATCTGTTCATCCATTAGCGATGCCATCAAAGCTCGCAGCGAGTGGATGGCTCAAGCGATCGTTGGCGATGTTGTTGAGGATACCTTCGAGTTCATCGTCGCTTGGATCAGCAAACCCGACAGCAAGCACGTGATCACGCGTTAACGTTGGCGAGGATAGTGGCTCGACCAACACTCGACGGCTATCTAGTTGCACCACAGGCTCTGCCGACTCAGATGAGATGCTCATTGGCTCCGTTATGCTTTGAGTCAGTAATAACTCCAGCGACGCGGAGCCAACCGTGACCGACACAGTCGCAATATCCGTTTGCAGGTCAAACGCGTAGGCGCCGCCAGTGTTGTTGTTCGGGCGATTGTCCAACCACGATCCAATGATCGCAACTTCGCCGTCCGTCGCTACCGCGATTCCGTATTCGTCGGCGGTAGTGACTTTGTCATTGATCAGGACTCGGGACTGAGACCATGAACCGGCAACGTTCTCGAACACGTAAGCACGGCCCGACGCATTGCCGCCACCATCGGCAAGCGGTGAACCGGCGATGATTCGATCGCCATCAATGGAGACCGAAAGGCCCAGACGGTCACCTGCGACACCGTCATTTGCCAATAGCTTTGTCACTTGGCCCCAGTTATCAGAGCCGCCCTCGGATGCATTGAACAGATAGACCGAACCGAGCTGATTCATGCCCGCCTCGTCATCCAAAGGCGCTGCGACGGCCAAGTTGTTTCCTTCGATCGAGACGCTAAAGCCGAATTGATCAGCCGCTGATCCATCCGAGGCTTCCACAACTGCCACCTCACCCCAGTTGTCGACGCCGCCTGAGTTCCTTGCGAAGACGTAGGCCGCACCGCTATCGTTGCCAACGCCGTCGTACCGGAACGCACCCACCGCAACATAGTTTTCATCAATCGATACCGACTGGCCGAAACGATCGCCCGCACCCTGGGTGCTGCCGGTAAGCTTCTTGACTTGTCCCCAAGTGTCGACGCCACCCTGATCCCGCTCGAAAACGTAGGCCGCGCCCGAGGATACACCCACGGGGTCAGCAACACTGGCACCCACGACGATCGTGTCGCCAGAAATGTCCACCGAACGACCGAACAAATCACGTTTGACGGTGTCACTGCCGATCAGCTTGGTCACACGTCCCCAGTTGTCGGGGCCACCTTCGTTGCGATCAAAGATGTAAACCGCCCCGGCTTGGAATCCGTTTTCACGATCTTTCTGGGCGCTTACGGCGACTGTGTCACCGTCGATGGCGACGCTGTAACCGAACTGGCCGTCAGTACCGTTGGGCGCGCCGTCACCAGTCAGTTGAGCGACTTGCGTCCAACTCGTATTGCCGGTGCGTTGGTAGACAAACGCTGATCCGGCGCTATTGAGTCCTGCTGGATCATCAAGGAAGGATCCCACCACGGCAAAGTCGCCCGAGACAGCGACGGAGTTTCCAAAACGGTCACCACCACTGACTGCACTATTGACGAGCTCAACATCTTGCAACGCGATGGTGTATTGAAAACTGTCGGAACCCGAAAAGCCTACGTTCGGAGTGTACGTGATCACACCGCCCGGTCCGATCGAGGTCGTTCCATGGGTTCCATCCACCGCAGACACGACTTTCGTCTCGCCCGCTGGCAAGTCATTCAGCAAGACGCTGATGTCGACGGGGGTGTCCTGATTCGTCACCACGGAATCGTCAATCGCGTCGACCAATTGTGTGGGAACGGTAACGGTCGCGGATGCGGTATCGCTTGAGTCGACGACCAACGAAGTCGTGAACGTGTTGCCGCCGTATTCCACAACGACTTCGTAGTCGCCTCGGAAGACGTCCGTGCTGAAGGCACCACTGCTTGAGGTTCCGCGTACGTCCGACCACCATCGACCGAACACGAGGTCTTCATAGGCTTGCCCATTTGGCTTGATGCTAAAATCGGATCGGTAGAGTGCTGAGTTCGGCAGCCAGTGGGAGTCTTCCCAAAAACCCCATTGCAGAATTTCGCTGACTTCGTTTTGGCTAAAGGCCATGGTGAAGTAATCACGCAAATAGTCTGCTTGCAACTGTTCGTCTTCCGTATTCACGTCGAACTCAGTAATCACGATTGGCGTGTTGAACTGCGTATAGTACGAATTCACCAATTGTTCTAAGACGACGATGTCGGTCAAATTGCCCGCGCCGTAATGATTTTGCACTCCGATAACATCCAGCAATCCGGCGTTGGAAAGGGTGGTGAGCCAGTTGTCAAAGTTAACTCGGTGTGCCGTGTCGGAACCGTTGCTAGTGAAGATGTGGTAGTCGTTAAGCACAAGCTTAATTGTCGGATCGTAATCACGAACCTGTTGGAACCAATCGACAACGATGGAGTCGCCGAGAATGTCCATCACGTCATGGTTGGTGTACGGTTCATTGACGACATCCCATTCGGGGACTTGGCCATTGAACGTTGTCAACAGATCAGCGAGGTGATTTTCTATCGTGGTCTCAAGCCAGGCGGCTGCTGAAACTGAGCCATCGGTAATGACCCGAGTGTCGTATTCATTCCAAATGCTACTCGGCATGTTCCCGCGACTAGGCCAAATCATGTTGTGACCACGTACATAAAGGTCGTTGGAATTGGCAAAGTTAACGGCGTCGATGGCGCGTTGGGGATCATTGAGATACTGAGGCCACTTGAGAGAGTTCTCCATCACAACCGTGTTGAACAAGCGATTGATCTCACTCTGGTACTTCAGCGCCTGAGTATTGCCGTTCGGATCAAGCTTGCCGTTGAACGCGTTGATTGCGGATCCAAACAGAAATTCGTGTTCTTTCTGGCGAAGGTGAATGACTGCTCCATCGAGCGGATTTCCGGATCCATCGACAACCTGGACCGTAGCCAAACTCATCCGGTCGGTTTCAATTCGACTGTCGGCAGATTCACGCCATGCGTCAGTTCCTAGTCGACCTTCGTAGGATGAAGCAGGAAATTGCTCTGGAAGATCTTCGAAATTGACCGAGTTGCTTAGGTTTGTCCAATGGAATCCTCCAATTTCAACGGTCTGCAATTTCTGTCCAATGTTAAATACCGCTTGTAGACTCTCGGTCGCAAAGTCTTCGCCGACTTCATAGTCGATAGTAAAGTGTTGCCAGTTTGAACTCAGGTTGATGCTTTGCGAAACCAGATTGGCATAGGTATCAGTAGTTTGCAGCACAAAGCCAGTGATTGGGTTGTTGCCACTAGTAGCTCGAACAGAAAACTCAAACCGCAACGTGTCTCCGGACTGTACTGGGTAGTCGTTTTTTTCTTGCGCTTGCAGGTTCCAAGGGTTTGGCGGAACAGCACTTGTTGTTACTTCATAGGCAAAACCAAACGGCTCGCCCGCGACGGGGACAAGTTGCGACGTTCCCCAAGTGCCTGCGCCACTTAAGAAAAAGTCCGTTTCAGAAGCCAATGACTTCGGGGGACCATAGTTAAGTAGTTGGAAATCAGTGAACTGAAGTGTTTGAATTTGGAAACCAAGATGAAAGCCAAACGTCGCTTGGCCAACTGCGTAAGATCCCGCAGCAATGAAAGGCATTTGGATTTTCGTCCAATCTGATCCCACTTGGATTTGTTGAGAAAGAGACTTTGTGTAGGGAGAGGCCCCCAATTCGAAGATTGCCGTCAATTCCCCTGGTCCCGTTGTCGAACGGACTGCGAACTCAGCGAACAAGATGTCGCCTTGGGTCACCGGGGCATCAATGGCTTGACGTATTTGGGCACTGTACTGAGTTGCCGGCTGGCTCAAGATCGCGGCTTGAATCACCGATCCGAACGTTGGGTCTGATTCCGTGGTGTAGGTGCCACCGAAACGAGTGAAGTCTGCTAACTGCGTTCCGGTCCAAAGCGAGGTGCCACCGCTGGGTGCAGCAGCGTCGTCGTAGATTGTCCCATAGACCGTTCGTTCGCTGGTGAAGCCGACCTCATAGCCTGGTCCATTTTGAAGTTCAATCACAACCGACTCTGGTCCTTCGTCCAAAGTATCAGTTAGCGGGGTGATATTCAAATCAACTGATAAAGAGCCAGATGGGATAATGATTGAGCCTGACAAACTTTGGTAATCCACACCATTGTTGGCTGTACCGCTGGTCGAGTAAAAAACTTCCAAAGGTAAGTTTGTCGGTCCGGATTCCCGCACAATCGTAAATTTTGCCGGTACGCCAGCGAGTTCCGCTCCATAAGGTGACTCTGAATAAATGCGGACTTCGGGGACGACGGGTGATAGATCTGATCGACCGATCAGGGTAACGGTACTGCTGGTTGGCGTGGTCCACCCAACAGCCAAGTGGTCATCTCCAACCCCTTCCTTGTGCAGTAATTCAAAGTAGTACTTCTGACCCGCAGCTAGCACAATTGTGTCGGATTGCTGACTGGCAGAAGCGGTCCAATCTTGTGGACTTGTCGCTACATTGGTGGACGCGATCAGACTTAAATGGTCAGGCGATTCGGATGCACTGAGCCACAATTGCGAAGTTTCGTTGGCGGCAACGTAAAACTGATAATTACCGGATTGCGGTGCGTGAATGTATCCCCGAATGCGCCGGCCGTAGTTGTCGGTAGTGTTGTCGTTGACCGAGGCGATCGAGTTCCAATTTTCAACCGTCGTTGGCGAACTCGGGAAATTCGGGAGAGACGTTAAGCTGACAATGTCCGATCCCGACACGTCATTCCAAGTTTCAGTCGTGACCGATCCTCGTTGGCTTGCAAAGAGTTGTCCCGTCGGGACGACTTCACGCGGAAGGCTTGAGCTACTCCATTCCAAGGAAACCGCCGCGACTCCAGAAACTTCTCGGTACTCAAGCTGAACGTCGTAGCGTCGTCCCGCGATCAGGTCGATGTTGTTCACTGCTTCGACGAATCCGTTGTCGTCAAAAGAATCAAACATGAGTTGCCCGTTGACCCAAAGCCGAACCCCACCATCGGCGCTGGCAAAGAACTCATAGTTCTCCGTGAACTCGGCCTCGACCTGACCGCTCCAACGAGCCGAAAACGTGTCGCTAGCAATACTGGAATCTGGTGAACCCGACCCCCAATCGAAGTCCACGGTTGGGTCGAGTCGAATAAACGCGGTGCCGTTTAGGTTCTCGTTGTTGAAGTATTGTGCTTGCAGGCCATTTCCTGCTGCGAGCAATCGACGGTCCTCGAGTCGCTCCAGTATCATTCCGCGGCTTGCCAAATGATGTCGGCGTTTAGCGGGATGGGCCGCACGTTTCAGACGCGATCGTGATGAAATTGATCGAATCGTATCCATTGCACTTATGCGCATAGTCAAAGCCGAAAACAAACGAGTACTTCCAATCTGGCACCTCTACCCGCAGAGATGGGTAGTTTGCTCGCCAGACATTCTAGCCAACTCATGCGTTCGGCTGGCGACAAGTTAGTCGTTTTGGGCGAATAGGCTGTGGCACGACTGGCGTGGACTAAGACTCAATATTGTTCCCACTCAACTTGAGTAGATCCAAGAATGGACTTGTCGTTTCAGGCCTGCTATTTCTTGCCGCGGCGGTTGCTGAAAAACTCGGTCAGGATTTGACCGCAGGGTTCCGCCATGATTCCTGATATGACTTCGCAGCGGTGATTCAAGCGTGGATCTTGAAGCACCGTGTAAAGGCTTTCGACGGCTCCGCCTTTGGGGTCGCGAGCACCAAATACGACACGCGGAATTCGCGACTGAAGGATCGCGCCAGCGCACATCAAGCACGGTTCTAGGGTCACGAACATCGTGCATTCTTCCAATCGCCAATCTTCCATTGCCGCGGCGGCTTGCGTGATCGCGATCATCTCGGCATGCGCCGTGGGATCCTTCAAACTTTCGCGTTCGTTGCGTGCTGCGGCGATGATTTGATTGTCTCGCACGATAATGGCACCCACGGGAACTTCTTCAGCCCGCTCGGCTTCGAGTGCTTGCTCCAACGCACGCGTCATCCAATGGGCATCGGGGTAGAGCACCAGCCCTTCGCCATCGTCTTCGAAATCACCGTTGCCAAATTCGCCATCACCGAAGGCACCATTACCAAGAACACCGGCATCGAAGTTCGCATCTTCCACGCCATCGTCTTCGAAATCGTTGCCGTCGTGATTTCCGTCGTCAAATACTCGCAAGTTCATTGGTCTTCTGTCCATTCTTGATGCTTGGCTTTAGCAGCGTCGATTTCTGATTGGGAAAGTTTCCGCCAGCCGAGATTGCGAAACTCCGAAACGCATTGGTAGTTGGCCAAGCCAAGCGGCGTGCAGAGGTCCATTTCGAAACGCAACCCAAATTTCTGTCCCTCACGCATCAGTTCGACGACGTTGGATTCTTCGCGTTGCTTTGGGTTTTTGGGATCGGGTTCGCCAATCCACGCCTCGACGCCAAAGTCGCTCACTCGGATTCGTACGTCGTACCAAATTTCGTTTTCGTAGTGCCGGAACAGTGTGGTCGAGTTCTCACTTGCATCAAGGCCATCGATGCTGCTGATCCCCGTGATGCCACCACCCCAGCCCCCGAGAACTAACGTCAGGGCCGACTCGTCGATCGGGAATGTTACGCCACAGAAAAAGTCGATGCCCTCAATTCGCTTAGCTTGAAACTTGAGTTCGTAATTGTTCTGGGGGACTTCGCCACTGAAGCGGACTCCGGTAATGGGGTCTCCCAATTCCAAACGGATCAATGCTTGGTCATTGTTCTTCGTGATATCGACCGAGCCCTCGCCGCCGAACTGAATCGATTCCCAGTGGTTCACCAAAGGTGTCCACTTGCCGCCTTTGGGTTGGACGCTTGATTCGGCGGCATTCTCCTCCGCTAACGTGGCTGTAGCGGCAGGAGAGCTTGCCTGGTTTGGCGGATCAGCAAAACTTACCGAAGTTGCCAGGATCACGGCAATGAACGGGTAGAATGTGATTCGAAGGAGGCCGAAGCGTCGAGAAGGATTCATGGAGGGAGCCCAGGTGTTTCGATAATTCAAATTATTCAGCTCGGAGTTGGCTGAGTTCAAAGCTTCTGACTTTTTATTCTCATATCTGGTGAGCACTGCGTCGATCCATGCGACCCGTCACAAAAATTAGCATAGTGGGAATCCGGCTCGCGATCTTGGTGTTGGCGGTGTATTGGATTGGCATCTTCACCGGCACCCATCTTCCCAAGTTCGCCGACTTCTCGCCTGACGTCAACGATAAGGTCAAGCACTTTAGTGCATTCTTTGGCCTAGCGACTCTGCTTTGCTATGTCACAACGTCCCCCAAGCTGTGGAAACGATTTTCCATTATTGCGGTGGTTTGCATGAGTTACGCCGCGATCGACGAAATTACCCAGGGGCTCGTTCCCGGTCGGGTGCCCGATTTCCGTGATTTCTGTGCCGATACGTTGGGAATCCTGACTGCGATTAGCCTCTACGCGACCGCTCGCTGGATTGCCAAGACCATGGCGGTAACACGACCCGAAATGGGTTCGCAGAACGCGGCTTAAAAAGCCCGAGAATCCTGCGGCAGATGACTAGAGCAACCAACCCCCTGCTTTGCGCTTGCGTTCCCGTCAAACCGCTCGGGGGACGCGTTTGGTGAGTTTGAAACGCGACGCGGCAACCGCGACAGTTCTCGATCGGTAAGTCAATCCGGACGACTCGTTTTCCGCCCCTCGCTGACCTTGGTTTGGCAATCCGTTAGGCTATCCTTCGAGTGGACAAGCCTCACGCACGGAGCCCGAATCATGAACGCGATCATCACCGACAGCCCCTCTGACGACGGACAAACTAAGACCGTTCGTCCTTTTGCGCACCTGCATTGTCACAGCCATTACTCTTTGCTCGATGGCGCTGGTGATATTGGCAAGCTCGTCAATCGAGCTTCCGAACATGGCATGACGGCGCTGGCGCTGACCGATCACGGGAACCTGCACGGCGCGCTCGAGTTCTATCGCAAGGCCAAAGCAAAAGACATCAACCCGATCATCGGTTACGAAGCCTACATCGCGCCGGGTTCGCGATTTGATAAAGGCGGTGCGTCGTCCAGCAAGGATGCATCCTATCACCTCACGTTGCTCGCCCAGAATCACACCGGCTACAAGAACCTGATCAAGTTGGCCTCGGCTGCTTCGTTGGAAGGTTTCTACTTCAAGCCGCGAATCGATAAAGAGATCCTAGAAAAATACAGCGAAGGCATTGTTTGTTTGTCGGGCTGCGTGAGCAGCGAATTCTCTCGCTGTGTGATGAAGGGACTTGATACCGAAGGAGTCGAGAAGCAGGCTCGCGACATTGCAGGTTGGTTTCATAAGGTTTTCGAGGATCGTTACTTCATCGAGATCATGAACAACGATGTCGAAATTCAACGGATGCAATTGGAATCCGCCGTTGAAATGGCAAAACGAATGGGGTTGCCGTTGGTTGCCACAAGCGATTGCCACTATGTCAATCAAGAAGATGCCGAAGCACAAGACATCATGTTGTGCATCAACACGGGACGATTTCGAACGGATAAGTCTCGGATGAAAATGGAGAACGACCAGTTCTTCTTGCGCAGTCCCGATCAGATGTACGAGAAATTCCCGGGGCTCGAGGACGCGGTCGCTCGCAGTCAAGAGATCGCGGATTCGGTTCACATCGACATCGAATTCAACAAGTACTTCTTCCCCGGTTTTGAATGTCCCGAGCAAAAAACGCCGCTGGATTACCTGCGTGAACTCTGCGTTAAAGGCCTGAAGGAACGCTATCAGGGCGACGAGGAACGGATATCGGCTGAAGGCGAACTGAGCGAAGAAGTCATGGCCCGCTTGGATCGTGAACTCGATGTGATCGAAAAACTTGGCTATCCGACTTACTTCTTGATTGTGTGGGACTTTGTTGAATACGCGCGCAGTGTCGGCATCAGTGCGACGGCTCGGGGAAGTGGTGTGGGAGCGATCGTGTGTTACGCGCTTTACATGTCACACGTTTGTCCGCTGCGTTACGACTTGCTGTTTGAGCGATTTCTCGATGAATCACGTACCGAGCCGCCTGATATCGACATCGACTTCGAAAAAGAGCGTCGCGTCGAGGTTATCGAATATGTCAAACGCAAGTATGGCAACGAAATGGTTTGCCAGATCGGAACCTTTGGAACGTTGGCCGCTCGGGCTGCGATCAAGGACGTCGGCCGTGCACTCGGTGTGCCGCTGGGCCGAGTCAACCAGATCACCGAGATGGTGCCTGATGAGCTAAAGATCACGATCAAGAGTGCAATCGAGAAGAGCGCCGACCTGAAGCAATGCTACGAGGGCGATCCCGAAATTCGCGAGTTGCTTGACTTGGCGATGAAGATCGAAGGTCTCGCGCGGAACGTTGGAACGCACGCCGCCGCGGTCGTGATCGCCGATAAACCGCTCGATGAATACGTGCCGCTGACTCGCGTGCCGGGCAAGCAGGAAGTCATCACGCAGTGGGCGATGGCCGATGTGGAAGCGTCGGGTCTGTTGAAGATGGACTTCTTGGGTTTGCGCAACCTGACGATGCTTTCGCGAACGGTCCAATTGATCAAGCAAACGACCGGCAAGGATTTGGACATCCAGCGTTTGCCACTCGATGACAAGGCCTCCTACGCGTTGTTGCAACGAGGCGAAACGAAGGGCGTGTTTCAGTTGGAATCCGGTGGGATTCGCGACTTGCTGACACGAATGAAGCCTGACCGTTTCAACGACATCATTGCGACCGCAGCGTTGTATCGCCCGGGGCCACTGGAAGGCGGGATGGTCGACGACTACGTGAACATCAAGCACGGTCGCCAGCAACCTGAATACAAACACCCGGTGTTGAAGGAAGTGCTCGAGGAAACTAACTCGATCATGGTGTACCAGGAACAGGTGATGCGGATCCTGAACCGATTGGGCAAGATTCCGCTAGCCAACGCATACACGTGCATCAAGGCGATCAGCAAGAAGAAACAATCGTTGATCGACGCCAACCACGAAGCCTTCATCGTTGGTGCGGTGGAAAACGGCTTGGCTGAAAAAGACGCTCAAGACATCTGGAACCTGATCGTCAAATTCGCTGGCTATGGTTTCAACAAGTCTCACAGTACTGCCTATGCCCTGGTCGCCTATCAGACCGCCTACCTGAAGGCTCACTATCCGTGTGAGTTCATGGCGGCGCTTCTGTCGAGCGATATTTCGGGACGAAACTTCAAACGCAAGGATGCACTCGTTGAGCACATGGAAGATTGCGATCGAATGCAGATCGAGGTCGTTGCGCCGAGTGTAAACACCAGCGGCGCCGACTTTACCGTGGGTGACGGACAGATCTTTTTTGCATTGTCGGCAATCAAGGGATGTGGTGGAGCGACAGGAATTGCGATTGAGGAAGAACGCAAAAAGAACGGGCCCTATCGAGATATCTTCGACTTCTGCGAACGAGTTGACCCGGCGGCGTGTAACAAGAGTGCAATCGAAACGCTCATCAAAGCTGGCGCGATGGACTGTTTCGGCGCGAAACGCGCTCAATTGGTCGCGGTGATCGAACGTGCGGTGCAGGCCGGTGCTGCGGTTCAAGCGGACAAGAAGAGTGGTCAAACGAGTTTGTTTGGCGCGTTTGATGATGAGGAAGACGAGGAAACCGTCAGCGCGCCTGCATCGCTACCCGAAATGGACGAATGGCCTGATCGGGAAAAGTTGATCTTCGAAAAGGAAGTTCTCGGCTATTACCTGGACTCACACCCGTTGGCCGAATTTGAAAAGAAACTTGCGACCTTCCGGACTCATACCACGGATAAGTTGGGCGACGTGAAGGATCGCGGCGAAGTGATTCTTGGTGGCATGATCAGTTCCCTCAAAATTGCTCACACCAAAAATCCCAAGCCTGGCCAACCTTCAAAGTACGCAAACTTCGACTTGGAAGACATGCAGGGGGCGATCCGTTGCATCTCTTGGCCAAAGGGTTTCGCTGATCACGGTGATAAGATTCAACCCGATGCGGTGGTGTTGGCCAAAGGTAAGGTCGACCGCCGTGGCGGTGGCGATGAAGCCAACCTGATCATTGACGAAATCACGCTGTTTGAAGATTTGGAAGGTCGGTACACCCACGGCATGCGGTTGTGCTTGGATGAACGTGAGCACGATGCCAAAACCGTTTCCGGTTTGCGAGAGATCTTGCGAGGTTATCCCGGAAAGCAAGAACTACTACTGTCGCTGCAAATGAATGAGGGCGATGTGGTGCAGATGAAGGCGAACAAACAGCGTGTCGAGATCACGCCGGAACTGCGGACAAGGCTCGACGATTTTCTGGGGACCGGTCGTTATCGTCTCTTGATGTCGAAGCCGCGAGGATAGAAGTCCAAGTCCAAACGCGATCAGTTTTATGCCGCTCGTCCAGTCACCGTTGATGGACGAGCGCAAAGCTCGGTTGGTGTTTGCCCTTTTCTGAACAGGCTCAAGGTGCTGCTGGTCTGAAGCAGGACATTTAGAGCCAACGGGGCCAAGGCGAGGGAAGTTGAAAGCCGGAGAAGTTCAGAAGCCAGGGAAGTTCAGAAGCCAGGGAAGTTCAGAAGCAAGGGAAGTTCAGAAGCAAGAGAAGTTCAGAAGCAAGAGAAGTTCAGAAGCAAGAGAAGTTCAGATGCAAGAGAAGTTCAGATGCAAGAGAAGTTCAGATGCAAGAGAAGTTCAGATGCGGCAGGCACCGTTGATTGAGCAGTACGCCACTCTCTGGCAAGCTGCATCGCATCGTCAGCGATTCTCTAGTCCGCGGCCGTGCCTGTTTCCGTAAGCAATGGCGGCTTCGACTGGTTAACGCTTGTAGCGTCGGCTTGGGGTGTTCAGTATTCGGCATGCTCTCGTCTTCATCGCATTCACTGCGGCTTCACTGCGGCTTCACTGCGGCTTCACTGCGGCGCAATAAAAAACGCTGGATACGATGACGTATCCAGCGTTCGAATTTTGATCAAACATCTCGTTTAGCGAGATGGCGATTCGCACTAGTCGCGACTGCGACCACCGCCTGAGCCGCCACGGTTTCCACCGCCGCCACCGCCACCGGATCGGCCGCGACCACCGCCGCCGCCTCCGCCACTTCCGCCGCGACGTCGACGTGGACGGTCTTCGCCGTCGCTGTCGCCACCACTACTGCGTTCGCCACCGCCAGCGGGTGCACCTGCTTCAACAAGAGCGGCGAGTTCATCTTCTTCGCCAAGTTCTTCCAACGCACGGCGTCGGCTCAACTTGACTCGGTCGTGCTCGTCGACGTCGATCACGAGGACCTTCATCGCGTCGCCAACATTGACCAAGTTGTCCATGCTGCTGATGTAGCCGTTGCTGATTTCGCTGATATGACAAAGTCCATCGCGACCTGGCAGGATTTCAACAAACGCACCGAACTCTTTGATGCTGCTAACGATGCCGTCGTAGATCTTGCCGATCTGAACGGTTGCCGTGCAGGCTTCGACAGCTCGCAGTGCTTCTTCGGCGGTTTCCTTGTTGCTGCTGGCGATCAAGACGGTACCGTCGTCATCAACTTCAATCACCGCACCGGTACGTTCTTGGATGCCGCGGATGTTCTTGCCACCAGGACCAATCAAAGCACCGATCTTGTCCGAAGCGATCTTGGTACGAAGCAAACGTGGTGCAGTGGGAGCAATTTCGCGACGAGGACGCGAGATCGTGGTCAACATCTTGCGAAGGATTTCGATCCGAGCTTCGCGTGATTGCTTCAGCGTTGCGCGAATGATGTCTTCGTTGATTCCGGTGACCTTCAAGTCCAACTGGATGCCGGTGATACCGTTTTGCGTACCCGCAATCTTGAAGTCCATGTCGCCGAAGTGATCTTCGCTTCCCAGAATGTCGGTCAACAGGACCCACTTTTCAGGAGTTTCGCGAACCAGGCCGACCGAGATACCAGCAACTGGGTTACTGATCGGAACACCCGAGGCCATCAAAGCCAAGGTGGCACCGCAGATCGACGCCATCGACGACGAACCATTCGATTCAAGAATGTCGCTGATCACGCGAATTGTGTAAGGGAAGTCTTCAGCAGCAGGAAGCACTGGTGCAACGCTACGTTCAGCCAAACAGCCGTGGCCGATTTCGCGGCGACCAGGGCCACGAATCGGGCGACATTCGCCGACGCTGAACGAAGGGAAGTTGTAATCCAGCATGAACTTCTTGCTGTACTCTTCGATCAAGCCGTCGACGCGTTGTTCGTCGCGAGCGGTACCCAATGCGATCGTAACAAGAGCTTGAGTTTCGCCACGTTGGAACACAGCGGAACCGTGTACGCGAGGCAGAATGTCGGTTTCGCAGTGGATAGCACGAAGCGATGTGTTATCGCGACCGTCGCTACGAGTGCCAGCCATGATCAAGTCGCGAACAACTTTTTCTTCCAGGTCGTGCCAAACGCCCTTGAAACGCTTGACGCAAATAGCGCCTTCAGCGTTCGGATCAGGAATGACTTCAGCCATCGCCTTGTCGCGTAAAACGCTGCACGCGTCTGCACGATCATGCTTGCCGACAACTTGTTGAGCCTTCTTGAACTCGTCGTAGTAGGCGTTGTTAAGACGGTCGAACAAGCCATCGTCTTCGGGGGCGATGTACTCTTTCTTGGTCGGATTAACCTTTTGGTACAGTTCGTTTTGAAGCTCGAGTACTTCGCGGATAACTCCGTGAGCGTACTTGATGGCTTCCATCATTTGATCTTCAGGCATTTCGTTAGCGAAGCCTTCGATCATCGCCACTTGCTCTTGCGAGCCGCTGACGATCATGTCGAGTTCGCTTTGCTCAAGTTCTTCGTGCGTGGGGAACGCGACGAGTTCGCCGTTGATCTTACCAACGCGTACCGAAGCAATCGGACCGTGGAAAGGAAGCGGCGAAATGTGCAGGGCGAGCGATGCACCGTTCATGGCGAGCACGTCGCCGTCGTTTTGTTGGTCCGATGCGATAACGCAGGCTTGGACTTGAACTTCGTCTTTAAAACCGTTGGGGAACAACGGGCGAATCGGGCGGTCCATCAATCGTGAGGACAAAATCTCTTTAGTGCTCGGTCGGCCTTCTCGCTTCAAGAAGCCACCTGGGAACTTACCAGCGGCGGCAAGTCGTTCGCGGTAGTCACAAGTCAACGGGAAGAAGTCCAGCCCGGGACGAGGATCGCTGCTGGCGGTTGCCACCAGGACGACCGTTTCGCCGTACTGGACCAAAACGGCACCGGCGGCTTGCTTGGCCAGTTGGCCGGTTTCGAACGACAACGTTTGTCGTCCGATCTTCTTTTCTACTCTGATTCTTTTTTCAGTCACTTTTCTTTTCCTTCAACCTACAAATACAACAATTTCAGAATGAGTGCCCAGCGCATCGCTGAACGGGTCCCGGGGCAGCACGGATATAATTTCTGCGTAGCACCAGGCGGGATGTGATCCGACAAGTCAGCACGGTTGCTGACGGACGGTCGTAGAGATTTAAGCAACCTCGATACGTGCAACGTCGCAGTTGCAATTCAAGAGAAATGCCGCCTTAGAGAAGCGGAAGAAAATTCGCGCATGAAAATCGGGGAGCGATGGCAAGGCCATGGCAACCCGAATAAGACGCGATCCATCTGCACCGCTCACCTTGGCGAGCTGGCTCAGTTGGCCTTGTGCTCCCTTGGGGGCGGCTTGTTGGGCTACTTGCGAATGCCCAATTTTCCGATGATATCGAGATAGCGTTGTGGGTCTTCCCCACGGACGTAGTCGAGGAGACGACGGCGACGGCTCACCAAACCAAGCAAACCACGCCGTGAAGCGTAATCCTTGCTATGAGTTCGCATGTGCTGAGTCAGTCCGTTGATCCGCTCGGTCAAAATGGCAATTTGCACTTCAGGTGAGCCGGTATCGGCGTCTGATTTTTTGTGTTCGCCGATAACCGCGGTTTTTCGCTCTTTCGAGATCGTCATTCGTTTCTTGCTAGTTGCGTAAGTCCTACTTTTCACATTGAAGGGCGAATTGTACCGCCTTGGCTGGGGAACGCAACGGCAAGCGAGACCGTTTTGAAGAATAGATGCCAGGTTTTTAACCAGGCATCCCGAGGTGCAAATCGTTGGCAACGACGGGGCTTTTGTGCCGGCGAGCTCGAAACCACCCGCCGCTAGCTCCGTATTTCCGAGTCACCCCGTTCGTTAGGATCACAGGACTTCACGATCACAGGACTTCACGATCACAGGCTTCGCTCTCGGGCTCTGTTTTCAAACGCGACGCGTGTTTCAGGTCCGTGCACTGCCTTATCGGCTTTTTTGAATGTCAACCGGCGTTCGGTGCACGTTCCCAGCTATCAGGACCCAGCTATCAGGACCCAGCTATCAGGACCCAGCTATCAAGACCTAGCTATCAATACCTAGCTTTGCCAACACTTCGGCTGCCTGCTCGGCCGGGGTGCGATCGTCTCCGCCACGAAGGTGGATTTCGGGATTTTCGGGAGCCTCATACGGGTCGCTGATGCCAGTGAAGTTCTTGATCTCGCCAGCTCGAGCCTTCTTGTACAGTCCCTTGGGGTCTCGCAATTCGCAAATCTCCAAGGGCGTATCGACAAACACCTCGACGAAATCACCCGCCCGCTGTGCCTCGACGATTTTTCGAACCCGGTCGCGATCGCGCCGGTAAGGGCTCACGAAGGCGGTAAGGGTGATCAGGCCCGAGGCAGCCATCAACGCTGCGACGCTGCCGATCCGACGAATGTTTTCCTCGCGATCCGTTTCACCGAATCCAAGTCCAAAGCGTGCCGCGAATTCCCGGCTGTGTTCTTGAGCCAGCCGTTCGGGCGGAGCGCATAAGCCGTGCCGAATATTGTCTCCATCCAAGACCATCGTAGCTCGACCTAGTTCGTGCAATTGCTTGTCGAGCTCATTGGCGATGGTGCTCTTTCCGCATCCGCTCAAACCGGTGAACCATACGACGATTCCGCGTTGCCCCAACAACGACTCGCGTTGCTGACGAGAAACAGAGTGGTCGTGCCAGACGATATTGGTTTTGGCCATGAGAGCACAGTTATCTATAGGGACGGATATATGGGAACGGATACGCATGGAAACGGACATGCATGGAAACGGAGCCAGCGACGCTAACCGCAGGCTCCCGATCAGGTTCAGTTCAGTTCGTTTCGTGCAGTTTGTCTCGGGACAACGCTTGGTGTCTCGTGCCGACGCTTCGCTTGATCGTAGCGGCTGATTGCATTTCGGACTGATTTCACCAGCCAATGGCGGTGGCCGTTTCTGTTACCCAGCGCCTTCGGTTCAGCGTCGCGCGATCGGAGTCCACGGTACGCGATACGGGCTCATCCTAGTTGCTTTAGCGGGATTTCCGTAGACCCGCTGCCTGTGAAACCCAAAGCGACCTTGCCTTGAGCCTGTTTTTCCAGCTATTCCCAACATCCAAAGGCAACTTTCCCACCTAAACGCCAGCAAGCCAAATCATGTTCCAGCCCCGTCTTTCCTATGCTTTGCTCATCGCCATCGCAGGACTGATGTGCATTTCCGCTGGTTGTTCATCGCTCTGGGGCAAAAAAGACGAGGACGAGAGTGACGCTGCACTTCGGGAATTAATGAAGTCGCCACCTCCACCGGACCTGGTGCGTGAAGCCGCCGTTTCCCAGGGCCTGTACATGATTCAGACCGATGGTGTGGGAGCCGTTGAGCAACTTGCTGGTACCGGCGGGCCTGCCGATCCATCGTTTTACCGGGATGAATTGATCGCTGAAATGCAGCGTCACGATATCCCCGATCCCAACAACTTTCTGGAATCGAAGTCCAATGCGTTGGTGCGAGTCCGAGCGTTGATTCCGCCGGGTGCCCGTCGCGGCGACCCGATCGACTTGAAGGTGTTGGCACCCAAGGAAAGCCAAGTTTCGGACCTCGGTGGCGGATGGTTGCTTGATACTCGCTTGCGTCGCCAGATCCAAACGTCTCGCCGAGTGTCCAAGGGTAGCGTCCACTCCGGCGTTGTCTTGGCGATCGGTGCTGGTCCCGTGGTAACGCGTGCTTCGCATCAACCCGGCGACGACATCGCCAACCGAATCGAAGGCAACGTGATTTCAGGTGGCCGCGTTCAAGAAAGCCGCAAGCTTGGTTTGGTGCTTCGGCCCGGATACCAACACGTCAAAATATCGAGTGCCCTCGCCGAGGCAGTTAGCAAGCGTTTTTACTTCTTTGATGGTTCCACGCGTCGCGGTGTGGCGACAGCAAAAGAAGACGATTTGATCGACGTTGAATTGCATCCCCGCTATCGGGACAACGTTTATCGATACATGGAAGTGGTCCGAGCAATCGGAGTCGAGCCAGAATCGACCAAGACCCAAGCCCGTCTGATACAACTCGCCGACATGTTGGCTCAGCCAAGCACATCGGCTGATGCGGCTTTGCAACTTGAAGCCATGGGCGAAGGTGCCGTGCCCACTTTGATTGAGGGCGTGAAGTCGACGAATCCTGAAGTTCGTTTTTACGCTGCCGAGGCGCTTGCGTACTTGGATCGCGACGAAGCGATCTCGCCGCTTGAGCATGCGATCCGAAGCGAGGCTGCTTTTCGATTGCCCGCTCTGATTGCTTTGCAAGGACTCAAGTCGTACGAATCGCTCGAAGCTCTCAAGCGATTGCTGCATGAACCGAGCCTCGAAACTCGCTACGGTGCATTCGTTAGCATCCGACGTCGACGCGACGGCAAGCCTCAACTTGGTGGCCAATCCCTCGGGTCGTTCTGGCTTTACCGAGTGCCATCTTCCGGTCCACCAGCGGTCGTGATCTCGCTTCGTGAGTCACCCGAGGTGGTTGTGTTCGGAGATGTGCCAACCCTGCAACTCGAAAAATTCCTTCGTGGTCCCGCAGGTATTTTGGTGCAGGCTGATGAGACCGAAGGGATCAAAATCAGTCGATTCGAAATTGGCAAAGACGATCAACGTGTTCGCGTGTCCAATAAAGTCGCTGACACAATCGTAGGCTTGTCACAAGTAGGAGCCGGTTACGGCGAGGTGATCGAGATTCTGCGAATGGCCAAAGACACCGACGCCTTAAAGGCTCAACTCGCGGTTGATCCTCTGCCAAGATCCCAACGCAAGTACTACCGAGATCTCACCGACGCCACTCAAGACGACGACGAGTAATTCTAAGGCGACGCTTGGTGTGTCTGGGCGCGATGCGCGTGAGCGTGTTTCGTGCCTTTGGAAGTGATATACTCGCGGGCAGTTTGTCGTACTTCTCTCTTGACCGTAGATCTCGCACTCTCAGAGGCTCCGATGTCCAATCCTTACGATTCGCCCGATGTTTCCAACGTTCAAACCTATCAGACTTCGACACGAAGGATGAAGATCAAGAAGCTCGATCCTCTGTCGCTCGGCAAGATGTTGGGAGTGATGTACGCGATCATCGGGCTCTTGATCGGTGGCATCTTCGCGTTGATGGCTCTGGTGGGTGCCGGTGCCAACGGTGGCGGCGACGCAGTGATGGGAGGCGCGATCGCAGGTATCGGCTCGATCTTTATCTTTCCGATTCTCTACGGCGTGATGGGCTTCTTCGGCGGGCTGATCAGCGCGCTGATCTACAACGTCGTTTCCGGATTTGCCGGTGGTGTCGAAATGGACATCGAGGTCTAACGCGGCCGAGCTTGAGGCGGGGTGTCCGCGCGTCGCGCCAGTCACTCGCGTGACTATGTTTGAAGCGCCGCACTGGCGATGACTTCGATCGCGGTTTCGGTCAGGTAACGTTTCGCCGATTCGTTCACCGATTCGACCGTGATGGATCGAAGACGATCGAGTTGGTCGTCGATGCTGTAGTATTCGTTGCGAGTTAGCCATCGACTCCCCAGACCGAACAGGCGATTGCTGGGGCGTTCGCTTTGCATGATTAGACCGGCGGTGGCTTTGTTGATCGCTTGGGTTAATTCCTCTTGGGTGACGCCGTCACTGGCCGTGCGCGTGAACACATCCTGCATCAGTTTGCGGTTGCTGTCGACGTCTTCAGGATTGCACGCCAAGTACGCAAACCAAGCACCCGTGTCCATGAATTCTTGTGGCCAAACGGTTGCGACCTCGGCCTTGCCGGTATCGATCAGATCCCAGAACAAGCGGCTACCGCCTTCGTCGCCCACAATCGAAGCCAAAATCCGTGTCGCGTAGCGATCCTGAGACGCTGATGACGGACCCGGCGACATACGGATCAAATACGCTTGATGCGCATCGGGCGTTTCTAAACTCGGGTCCAAGGCAATGCCGGCGGGCAGGACGTCGGCGGCATCACGGTCCGGTGCCGGAGGGAGCGGCAGGTCGGCCCAGTGAGCGGTTTGCTTTTCAACCTGAGCCACTAACGCGTCGAAGTCAACGTTTCCCGATGCTGCCAGGACCATGTTTTCAGGCCGGTAGCGGCGAGCGAAGTAAGCTTTCATCGCGGTCGCCGTCATGGCTTCAATCGAATGGCTGGTTCCCAACACTCGGCGACCGAGACCGCGCGGGCCGAAGTAAACTTCCATCGCTCGTTCGAAGGCGCCGAAGGGAGGTTGGTCTTCGTACTTGGCAATCTCTTCCAAGATCACTTGTCGTTCGGTGTTGAATTCATCTTCGTCAAGCGTCGGACGCATCATGTCGGTCAACAAGTCGACGATGCGGTCTTGGAACTTTGGCAGCACAGTGGCGTAGTAGACCGTTTGCTCTTCGCTGGTGTAGGCGTTGCCTTGTCCGCCAAGTTCGTCAAGTTCGCGGTTGACGTCGGCGGCACTGCGGTGCTGGGTTCCTTTGAACATCATGTGTTCAAGGAAGTGGCTCAGGCCCGATTCGTGATCGACCTCGTCTCGTGAACCGCTGCGGACAAAGTAGCCGTATGCCGCAGAGTAGCCACGGTTGTCAATCTCCGCTGCGATGCGTAGTCCGTTGGGGAGCGTGGCTTGATGGAAAGTTGGCATAGAAAAAGTGGGAAGCGTGAAGGATGTAGGGTGAGGGCGCTGGCGGGCCGATATTAGTTACCGAATTTCAGCGGGTTTTCGCCGAGCGTGACAACGATGTAATCCCGTGGCGGATGAGCGGACCAGTAGTCTCGGATTTGATCGAGTGAGATCGCTTCGATTGCCGTTTCAAGTTCTTCGGTGGTTAGCACACGGCCGATTTGATAAAGGTCCGAGGCGAGCGACGATGCGCGCGAGACACTGGATTCCTGTTCCATGATCAGGCTGCTTTGAATGCGGACTTTCCAACGATCCAGTTCGCCTTCCTCGAGTCCGTCCTTTAGTTTTGCGATCTCGGCAAGCGTAACGTCTAGCGTTTCTTGCGCCCGTTCAGGCGTCGTGCCGGCGTATCCAATCACGCCGCCCACGGATTTGAGCGACTGAGAACTGGCGGAAACGGTATAACAAAGTCCACGCTTTTCGCGGACGCGGTCGAATAGACGACTGCTCATCCCATCGCTCAGGATGCCGATTCCAGCTCGCATGACGAAATACTCATCGTGCCCAAACGGAATCGACGGGAACGAAAATCCTATGTGCGTTTGACTCGAATCAAGATGGATGTGTTCATAGCCGGGGTGGCGATCTTGAGCGGGCAAGCCGGTGTTGGATTCGGTTTTCCAGTCGCCAAAAGTCGCTTTGATATGTTCGACGATGGGAGCGATTTCTACGTTTCCGGCAACCGAAAAGATTGCATCGCCGGCATGGTAATGACGAGTAAAATAGTTGCGAATGTCGTCTTGCGTGATTGCGGCGAGACCTTCGGCGGTACCAAGCGAAGAGCGGCCAAGCGATTTTCCGTAATGGCGTTCGCGGATCTTTCGCATCACACGGTGCGTCGGTTCGTCTTCCATCGCGCGAAGTTCTTGCAGTCCCATCATTCGCGCATCGTCGAGTTGGTCGGCCGGTAGGTGAGGTCGGCGGACGATTTCGGCATGGATAGAAATCGCGTCCATGATCGAGTCCGCGGGCATTGCGGCGGTGAATGAAGTGAGCCCGCTCGAAACTCCGCTGTTGCTATCGATGCCGAGGTTATCCTGGACAGCGACAAGTTCGCGGCTGCTATAGGGGCCGGCACCGCGTTGGACCATCTCGCATGTCATGCCTGCCAACCCGCCAAGGTGATCGGGTTCGACATGGATTCCCCCGTGCAACGATAGCGACATCGCAGCAGTACGCTGCCATGGCATCGGTTGAACGATCACGGTCATGCCATTGTCGAGTTTTTCAACGTGGATGGGCGAAGATTCGATGGAAGTAGAAATGGTGGCGGCTCTAAATAGATGGGGTCGTAGCAGGAGGACCGGTTCCAACCAGTCCGCAATCGATCAGCTTTGGCCGGTTCCCATCGGCCGTCGCTCTCGCGTCGTTGGTCGGTAGATTCGGTTCTGCTTTCTTGAAGGGAAACAGCTAGCGGAATGGAATCCGTTCTACATTCCGATCGAGACAACCTCGACCGTTTTAACTCGGCCAACCAACGTGTGGCTGCTGGCGTCGTCGATGGTGATGTTGAGGAATTGACCGGCTTGGCGACGGTTGCCGTCGAACACAACAATGCGATCGCACGTGGTGCGTCCGATCATCTGAACAACATGAGCGTCATCGAAGTCATCGCTTCGTTTCGCTCTTTTGCTGGGCCCTTCGACGAGCACTTCGACGGTCTTGCCGACGAACTTCAGGTTGTCTTCCTTAGCGATTTCATCATGCACAGCAAGCAGTTCGT